>NZ_CP123639.1:772500-870000 GCF_029889745.1 Ligilactobacillus faecis | reverse complement strand
TCGCTTACAGGGCTATCACCTTCTCTGGCTGATCTTCCCAGATCATTCAACTACTTCGTTTCTTGGTAACTCAAATGTTCAGTCCTACAACCCCAAGAAGCAAGCTTCTTGGTTTGGGCTGTTCCCTTTTCGCTCGCCGCTACTCAGGGAATCGAATTTTCTTTCTCTTCCTGCGGGTACTTAGATGTTTCAGTTCCCCGCGTCTACCTTCAACTGAGCTATGTATTCACTCAGCGATAATAGGCGATAAAACCTATTGGGTTTCCCCATTCGGAGATCTCCGGATCACAGTTTACTTACAACTCCCCGAAGCATATCGCAGTTAGTCACGTCCTTCATCGGCTCCTAGTGCCAAGGCATCCACCATGCGCCCTTAATAACTTAACCTAAATTATCTTACGATAATGGTTATGAGTTTAGCGATACAAACTAATTTGTTTTAAACTCTTTAAAACGCGGTGTTCTCGGTTATTTTAATTAACAAAGAAATAAAAGATATTATCTAGTTTTCAAAGAACAAGTTTGAGAGTAGACCTCTCAAAACTAAACAAAGTTTCAGATAAAGTGCAGGTTTCCGTAATATCCTTAGAAAGGAGGTGATCCAGCCGCAGGTTCTCCTACGGCTACCTTGTTACGACTTCACCCCAATCATCTGTCCCACCTTAGACGGCTGGCTCCAAAAGGTTACCCCACCGGCTTTGGGTGTTACAAACTCTCATGGTGTGACGGGCGGTGTGTACAAGGCCCGGGAACGTATTCACCGCGGCATGCTGATCCGCGATTACTAGCGATTCCGACTTCATGTAGGCGAGTTGCAGCCTACAATCCGAACTGAGAACGGCTTTAAGAGATTTGCTAAACCTCGCGGTCTTGCGACTCGTTGTACCGTCCATTGTAGCACGTGTGTAGCCCAGGTCATAAGGGGCATGATGATTTGACGTCATCCCCACCTTCCTCCGGTTTGTCACCGGCAGTCTTGCTAGAGTGCCCAACTAAATGCTGGCAACTAACAACAAGGGTTGCGCTCGTTGCGGGACTTAACCCAACATCTCACGACACGAGCTGACGACAACCATGCACCACCTGTCATTCTGTTTCCGAAGAAAAAGTCCTATCTCTAGGATTGTCAGAAGATGTCAAGACCTGGTAAGGTTCTTCGCGTTGCTTCGAATTAAACCACATGCTCCACCGCTTGTGCGGGCCCCCGTCAATTCCTTTGAGTTTCAACCTTGCGGTCGTACTCCCCAGGCGGAATGCTTATTGTGTTAACTGCAGCACTGAAGGGCGGAAACCCTCCAACACTTAGCATTCATCGTTTACGGCGTGGACTACCAGGGTATCTAATCCTGTTTGCTACCCACGCTTTCGAACCTCAGCGTCAGTTACAGACCAGAGAGCCGCTTTCGCCACTGGTGTTCTTCCATATATCTACGCATTTCACCGCTACACATGGAGTTCCACTCTCCTCTTCTGCACTCAAGTCTCCCAGTTTCCAATGCACTACTCCGGTTAAGCCGAAGGCTTTCACATCAGACTTAAAAGACCGCCTGCGTTCCCTTTACGCCCAATAAATCCGGATAACGCTTGCCACCTACGTATTACCGCGGCTGCTGGCACGTAGTTAGCCGTGGCTTTCTGGTCAGATACCGTCGAAACATGAACAGTTACTCTCATGCACTTTCTTCTCTGACAACAGGGTTTTACAATCCGAAGACCTTCTTCACCCACGCGGCGTTGCTCCATCAGGCTTTCGCCCATTGTGGAAGATTCCCTACTGCTGCCTCCCGTAGGAGTTTGGGCCGTGTCTCAGTCCCAATGTGGCCGATCAACCTCTCAGTTCGGCTACGCATCATTGCCTTGGTAAGCCTTTACCCCACCAACTAGCTAATGCGCCGCGGGCCCATCCGAAAGCGGTAGCCGAAACCACCTTTCACATAAACACCATGCGGTGTTCATGGTTATGCGGTATTAGCACCTGTTTCCAAGTGTTATCCCCCTCTTTCGGGCAGATTGCCCACGTGTTACTCACCCGTTCGCCACTCAACTCTTTATCGGTGAGTGCAAGCACTCGGTGATAAAGAAGTTTCGTTCAACTTGCATGTATTAGGCACGCCGCCAGCGTTCATCCTGAGCCAGGATCAAACTCTCAATTTAAAGTTTGTGACTCTTTATTTTTACTAGCGAATTGACTTCGCAAAATGTTTATTTGCTCTTATCACTTAGATAAGAGACCCTGCACATTTGCTTATCGAAACTTTGTTCAGTTTTCAAAGATCTACTTGATAAGTAATAACTTATCAAACAACATAAATTATTTTATCAGTTGTTCATTTATTTGTCAACCGCTTTTTTGAAATTATTTTGAATAAAAATTCAAAACTTTCAATCAAGCGACGACTTTTAAATCATATCAGATCTAAAAGATCATGTCAACAGATAAATTTTATTTTTTTAACACTCAAGCGCTCATACCTTGTTGCGCTCAAGCAACGATATTAACTATACATTGATTTCTAGCGTTCGTCAACACTATTTGCAAACTTTTTTTGCAAAAATTTAGATAACGAATTTTTATAACTAGGTTTGCAAGAATATACGGTTTTAAACTGAAAAATGCCCTTCCATATCGGAAGAGCATTGCAGAATGTAGACTAAGTCATCAGAGTATGTGCTCTGGTGACTTTTTTTGTATAATTAAAGAAAACGATTACGGAGGTATTTGTCATGCTTCGCAAGAGTGATCCCAATCTCAAACGCCGTGAATATGCTCGTACTTCTCTAGATGATTTGGTCCCAAAAGATCATTTACTCCGTAAAATTGATCAAATTATTGATTTCTCTTTTATTTATGATCTTGTCGAAGATTCCTATTGTAAAAATAATGGCCGTCCCAGTCTTGATCCTGTATTACTCATAAAGATTCCTTTGATTCAAAATCTATTTGGTATTCGTTCTATGCGTCAAACGATCAAAGAAATTCAAGTTAATGTCGCTTATCGATGGTTTCTAGGACTGGGTTTAAATGATCCTGTTCCTCATTTCTCTACTTACGGTAAAAACTATAAAAGAAGATTTGCTGAAAATCATGTAATAGAAGCCATTTTTGCTCATATCTTGAAACTCTGCTTAGAAAATGATCTTATCGACACAACTGATATTTTTATTGATGGAACTCATTTGAAAGCTGCTGCTAACAGCCGTAAATATACTACTGAAGTTATTGAAACTAAGTCAAAATTTATGAGTGAAGATCTCGAAAAAGAAATAAATGTAGATAGAGCTAAACATCAAAAGAAACCCTTAAAAGAAGAAAAACCTAAAAAAAAACTAGACAAGTAAAAATATCTAAAACTGATCCTGATAGTGGATGGTTTCATAAGGGTGAACACAAACAGGTTTTTGCCTATAACGTTCAAGCTGCCTGTGATAAAAATGGGTGGCTCTTAGCTTATGTGGTCGGTGCGGGAAATATCCATGATACGCAACTTTTTCCTGAAATATTTGAAAAAGTACGGAAGTACGACCCACAATATATTATCGCTGATTCTGGCTATAAAACACCCACGATCGCACACTTTTTACTATCTCAAGGCATAATTCCCATTCTTCCTTATAAACGCCCAAGGGGCAAAGTTGGTACGCTTAGACCCAAAGATTTTGTTTATGATGAATATTATGATTGTTATTTATGTCCTGGCGATCAAATCTTAATGTACTCCACAACTAATCGAAGTGGTTATCGTGAATATAAAAGTGATCCTACAATCTGTGAAAAATGTCCTTTACTGCACAAATGTACACAAAGTAAAAATCATCAAAGAGTTATCGCTCGTCATGTTTGGCAAGATAGTATGGAAAAATGTGAGGATATCAGGCATCAAACTGGCTCAAAATTAAAGTATGAAGCGCGAAAGGAGACGATCGAAAGAAATTTTGGTTCGGCAAAAGAATATCACAACTTGAGATACGCCCGAGAAGTAGGAATTGATAAAATTCTAGCTCAAGTCGGGTTGATATTTGCGTGCCTAAATCTAAAAAAACTGGTAAAAATACTGGGGAAAAAACCTGTTATATTCGTATATTTCAAAGTATATAGTTATAAAAATACATAAAAAAACAAACTCTATCCGATTTGAATAGAGTTTGTCTACGTTCTGAAATGCCCTTCCATATCGGAAGAGCATTGCTTTATTTTAAGTTATGGTGATTTCGCTTCTTTTTAGCTAGTAAATCAGCCACTTTATACGCTAACAGTCCTCAACTAAACAAGTTCCTTCTTTTTGTGCAGTCAACAACTCTTGCTGACAGTACTTAAACAAAGAGAGCTAAAAGGATCTCAGCCCTTTTAGCTCTCCTACTCAATTGCTTTTCTTAGCAAATAACTGCTTTAAGTTGCGCTTTAAAACTTGGAAAAAAGTTAGCGAACGGACCATCTTCTCAGGCGCAACGTACTTTTGCATCGCCCGCAACAGCTTTTTAGAATTTTTAGCGGAAAAAGAAAAAGTCCCATCCTTTTTAGTTTGGATCGCAAAGCGCGGGATCCAGCGACCTTTGAACATCACCGACGCGATCACGAGCTCGACTTCATCCCAAGGGATCTGAATGAATTTATTCACGTCACGATCGTTAAAAAACTCAAAGCCTTTATTCCCGATCATGATCTTGCCATAATCCGTCAACCCGATATAAGAAGTCCCTTCCATCACAAGATCGACTTTTGAATTGATCGATTCAACCATTTAGCTTTCCTCGTATTTCTTTAAAATTAGGCTCAGTATAGCACAAAACGGCCTCATCTTTGAAATGAGACCGTCTGAAAACTTTATTTTAAAGTAAGCCGATCACGTGACCTAAAATACCAACGATAAAGATCGCAACGATAATGATGATCGGAGATACTTTCTTCTTCAAGAGCCACATACATAAGAATGTGAGCAAGAGTGCTGCTAGACCTGGGATCAATTGATCCAAGTTGTTTTGTAATGTCGTAACTTTTTCAGAAGTAAGTGAGAGACCTTTACCATTGTTATATTGGATCAAGGCTTCTTTGACACCTTGCATGTTGTTTGGTAACTTATCCCATTCGATATAAGCACCTTTTTGCAATTTAACAGTCGAAACAGTTGGGGTAAAGTTGATCGTTACCCACCGTTCGATCAAACCACCTAAAACGAACATACCCATGATCGAAGCTAAGCTCGTTACGTATTGTAACATCCCACCAGACATATCTTCGGTGATCTTTGAACCGGCGTTGTAACCAAATTCTTGTGTGTACCACATGAAAGCCCAACGGATCAAGTTCCAAGCAACAAAGAATAAGATCGGTCCTAAAATGTTACCACCTAACGCAAGGGAAGCACCTAAAGCACCTAACATCGGACGTAATGTGAACCAAAAGACTGGGTCACCAACACCAGCCAAAGGTCCCATCATCCCGACCTTCACACCTTGGATCGCAGCGTCATCCACATCAGTCCCGTTAGCGCGGTCTTCTTCTAACGCTAAAGTTACCCCAAGGATCGGTGAAGCTACATATGGGTGTGTGTTGAAAAATTCCATGTGACGCTTCAAAGCAGCCGCACGATCTTCTTTTGTCTTATACAATTTTTTGATCGCTGGGATCATTGAGAAGCACCAGCCACCATTTTGCATACGTTCATAGTTCCATGAACCTTGAAGGAAAGTTGAACGCCATGCAACTGATAAACGATCTTTTTTAGTTAATTTGATTCTGCTTTCAGCCATTGTTTCTTTCCTCCTTATTCGTAGTCATTCAAAATGTCGCCTAATGGGTCACCAGTGTTGCTTGCTTGGCCACCACCGTTGCCACCATTACCAGCATTTTTCTTCAATTCAAGATAGATCAAGCCAAAGGAGACACCTAAAGCACCTAAGGCGATCAATGTTAAGTCAGAGATCGCAGCGATCACAAAACCGATCGCAAAGAATGGCCAAACTTCACGAGTTGCCATCATGTTGATGACCATTGCGTAACCAACGGCAACGACCATGCCACCACCGATCGTCATCCCTTCATTCAACCAAGCTGGCATCGATTCCAAGAATCCACGTACGGCAGCTGATGGAATAACTAATAAAGCAGCAGCTGGAAGCGCGATCCGAAGACCTTGCATACAGATCCCAATGACTTGCCAAACTTCGATCTTACGGTAGTTACCTTCTTCAGCAGCAGCGTCCATGATGTGCACGATCGGCACAGCAAGCGTCCGCGCTAACATCGTCAAGAACAAACCAGCCACAGCAAGTGGGATCGCAACAGCGATCGCTGTCCCGACACCTTTTACGCCTTGACCACCTTGCACTAAAATAATAGCAGATGCAACTGAGGCTAACGCTGCATCAGGCGCAACCGCAGCCCCGATGTTAGCCCAACCTAAGGCGATCATTTGTAATGAACCACCTAAAATAATACCGGCTTCAAGATTACCGGTCACTAATCCGATCAAAGTACATGCTACCAAAGGTTGATGGAATTGGAATTCATCTAAGATCCCACCCATACCTGCAAAAAAGGCAACAATTACTACTAGAATCATTGATATAGCAGACATGTTCTAATCCTCCTAATTTCTATTGTCAGTCCAAACTTACATCTTTAGTTCTTGGCGCGCCTTATTCAAGATCGCATCCATATCTTCAGGTGAATCGCTTGGAACTTTGCGGACGTCAAATTTAACGCCATCTTTTTCTAGTTGTTCAAATGCTTTTACGTCTTCTTGGTCTAAAGATAAAACTTTGTTGACTGCGACTTTTCCGACAGAGTGGGCCATCGAACCAACATTTAACGTCTTGATGTCAACTCCACCTTCGATCGCTTTCAAAGCGTCTTCTGGATTTTCAAATAAGAGCAAAGCTTTTGTATCGCCAAAGCGAGGATCTTTTGCAACTTCGATCATCTTTTCGATCGGCACAACGTTTGCGTGCACTCCTGGAGGAGCCGCCTCAATGATCATGCTCTTCCGTAATTTATCATGCGCAACGTTGTCAGAAACAACGATGATCCGATCTGGATTGGTCGATTTAGTCCATGATGTAGCTACTTGACCGTGTAACAAACGTGAATCGATCCGGGCTAAGACATATTTGATCTTCCCATCGCCTAAAACAGTTCCCGGTGGGATCGCTCCGACCGGTTGTGCGGCTTTTGTCTCTTCTTTTGCTTCTGTTTTTGGCTCAAGCGATTCTGGTTTGACCCGCACACCATCTTTCCCAGCTGAAACTAAATGAGCAGCGATCTCTTGGGCTTTTTCCATCGAGAATCGCGATGCATAAGCCTCGATCACCATCGGTAAATTCATCCCGGCAACGATCGCCCACTTATCTTTATGCTGTTCGACCAAGTTATTAGCTTGGTTAAATGGTGTTCCACCCCAAAGATCGACTAAGAACAAGACTTCTTCAGGATCATCAAACGATTTGATCGCGTCTTCCATCTTAGCTCTGATATCATCAGGACCTTCGCTTGGCATTAACGTCACATGTGCAACATTTTCTTGCTGACCAAAGATCATTTCCCCCGATTGGAAAATACCGTCGGCAAAGCTACCATGACTTGCTAAAATAATACCAACCATTATTACGCCTCCTATGAAATATTTTTAACTACACTTTTCAAACTCTCGTCCTCTTTAAACAAGACCTTTATCAGATAAAGTCTTCCAAAGATCTTTTTTAGGATCGTTGGAGACTTTTCTTTGATCTAACATGATCCCTTGCTTTTTGAGCCAAGTCAAAGCTTTGAGATCTTGTTCGTTGACTGCGATCGTCTCAGTGATCATTTTACGTGTTTGGTCAAAGCTAAGTGAACCAACATTGACACTTTTGACTTTGATCCCTCCGATCAATAAACGCACAGCATCGATCGGGGCCTCAACTAAGATCAAAACCGATAATTTAGCAAAACGTTCATCTTGGTAGATGCGGATCATCTTTGCAACTGTCAAGACATGAACTTTGACACCAGGTGGCGCAACTTGCAATAACAAGCGCCGCCGGATCACATCTTTAGCAGCGTTATCACAAACGACTAACACATGCGAGACCCCAGTACTTTTGACCCAGTCTGTCGCCACTTGTCCATGTAACAAACGCGAATCGATCCGCAGAAGTTTTACTTCCATAGATCTCCCTCCGGTTCAGCTGTTGCGATCGCACTTTGACCGATCTGCACTAACTGTTTAGTCAACTCCGCTAAAGTCGCCCCACTTTCTCGTAAAGCATAAGCTTCAAGTAAAAGTGCCAAGTTGACACCTCCGATCGCAGCAAACCGTTTAGGATCTTGTTTGACAAACGCTGTCGCAGCTAACATCGGATTGCCTCCGTAAAGGTCACATAAAAACAGGATCTGATCTGTTTTAGAAAAAGCTTGAAGTGTAGTTTGATAGTTATCTTTTAAAGTTTGCAGATCTTCTGCTGGTTCAAAAGCGACTGCGACCACTTTTTCTTGTTTGCCAAAAATCAAATAAGATGAGTTGATAAGTTCTTTTGCTAAATGGCCGTGGCTCGCAACGATCAAACCTACCATTGAGACCACCCTCTCTAAAAAAATAACTTCATACACCTTCTATATAGCAAAAAGCGTGCCAACTTTTGTGTATCGGAACCTAAGACCTTAAACTAAAGCAGAAATTTTTTTAAATAAAAATAACGATACACAAATTTTGTGTATCGTTATCATTGTGTATCAATTTTTGACTGCTTCTGTCTCAAGTAATTTTATGATGTAATACTCTTCGGCTCGTGCTAACTTCAGATCAAGCGTTGTCTCTAAATAAGTATCTGCTTTTTTGACTGCTTGAGCCCATGGTGCCTCTTTGATCTCAAGCGCTTGCTTTTTAGTCAGTGAGACTGGTGCATTTCTTAAGCTCCGTTCGATCGTCCCACCAAGATGCATTACGACAGCTAACCGCTTTGTATCAGTGAGTTTTTCTTTTCTCTCTTGTTCCAAGATCGCACAGTATTCCCACAAAATATGAATGATCTTTTTGGGATTGATAAAAGTATAGTATTGCTCTAAATAATTAGCTGCCATCTCTTGCGTCACATCAGGAGCTAGTTCTTTAGTCGTTTGAGTCTCAAAATGCCCTGTTTCTGTTTGCTCTAAACATTCGACCAAGCGTTTTTTTCCAACCTCTCCTTGGAATAACTCCTCAAGCGAGATATATGGTACACCTAACTTAGGATCAGCCACTCCAGTAGTTGCAATGAGCTGGTATTTTTCTTCGATCTGTTTGAGTTGGGCTTTGATCCCCACGACCGATAACGGCAAGACACAAACATCATCGATCAAATGCTCGGTCAAGATCTCATCGATCATCTGCTTGATCTTTTCAGCTGTACCTTTTCCAGTTGAACATAAAGCTAAGATCGCCCTTGGTTTGAGTTCATCGACTGGTACTTCTTCGACTTTACGCGAATAACCGTTGAATTCACGCAATTCGGCATAAACAGACGCCAGATCACTATCGATCAAAGCCGTTTTTCGTGCTGCTTCTAAAACCATTGCCGTCGTGACCATATCGATCGTTTTGATCTTGATATCAGTCAAAGCACTGATCTTCTCGCTAAATGTCCCAAGCGACCCCATATCGACTAGAAGCAAGACACCATTGCCCCGATCGACTTGAACGACTTTTTGTGCGATCGCTTTTAAAGCTTCTTTTGGATCCATTTCAAGTGACATATCAAAAGCACTAAGATTATCTACAGCTAAAAGCTCTGTTACGACTTGGACCATCGAAGAAGCCGTATGATTTCCATGAGCTGCGACAACAACACCGACTTTGCCATGCTTAGGTACCGAATTGAGCGAGATCAACAAGACTGCCAAATAATACACTTCTGATTCAGGAACTAAAAAGTCATAATGAGCTTCTAATTTTTCTTTGATCAACTTAGCCAATTTTAAATCGGCCGGATAGTCTTTGACCATCGTAACTAGATCATCAGAAACTTCGCGCATCGGCCGTCCCGATTGGACGCGTTTGATAAATGAACTTAGATGTAAACTCATCGCATAAATGAAATTTTCACCTGCATGATAGTTACATTCCCGTTTTAATAAAGCAATGATCTCCTTTGTCAAACGAAGTGTATCTTGATCGACCAGTTCATTTAAATTTTTTTCGGTCCGTGAGATCTTATTATCACGATAAAATGACTTTAAATGAACATTGATATCAGTCATGATAAAATTATTGATCGCACTTTGATCCAACCCTTCCTCTTTTAAAAGAGCTGCCTTATTACCGATGATCTCATATAAATTATACGGTAATTCATAGCGGTCGCTCTCTTTGATCACAGGCTTTTCACCGTCAGGCACGATCACCATGACTGGTTCTAAAAGCTGGGCTAATTTGCCTAAACGTACACGGTCACTGGCTAAACGTGACAAACCTTCTTTGATATTTGGCGGAAGTTGTTCAAATTCTAAATTGATCTGTTCTGTCTGTTCGACACTATTTAAAAAGCCTTGCGCACAAACGAGCTGGATGTTTGATTTCAACTGCCCGACATTACCAAAAGTCACACTCCCAAGTAAAGCTTTGACAACATCTTCTGGCACGACGATCTCTCTTTTAGTGCGGTTGGCTTCTAAAGTCAAGAGGCGTTTCAAGAGGGCCAACTGTTCACGGACGCTCCGTTTTTCAAACTGAGGCATCCCGATCACGATCGGGATCCGACGGACAAACGTTTTCAAAAGTGAACTCTCTGGATCTTCAGTTGTGGCACAGATCAAGCGCACATCAGCATGGTGGACTTTAGCGATCTCACCTAGACGGTTATATGTCCCATGGTCCATAAAGTAAAAGATCATCTCTTGTCCTTCTGGTGGTAAGCGGTGGACCTCATCTAAAAATAAGATCCCACCATCGGCTTTTTGGATCAGACCATCTCGATCTTCATCCGCTCCAGTAAAGGCCCCCTTGACATAACCAAAAAGATGAGACATCAACAATTGAGGATTATGCGCATAATCAGCGCAGTTGAACGTAATGAACTCTTTTGTCTTGAGCATCTTTTGTTCGCTCGCAAACTGATGCATCGCATTGGCAAAATATGTCTTCCCAGAACCAGTAGGCCCTGTGATCAAAACATTTAAGCCGTGCGGTGGATATAAGATCGCAGCCTTAGCTTGTTCGATCTGATTTTTCAAACTTTCCTTTTGGCCGATCATCGAAGCAAAAATGTCTTGGGTCGGATGCTCAACTTGTATCTGGTCTGCCACAAGCGCGCTAGACGCGGTCTGTTTTGCCAAAAGATATTTGACTGGTCGTCCTGAGATCTTTTGTAAATGCCCTTCACGGACTAACGTATTCAATTCTTTACTGACATTATTACGTAAAATATCTAATGCCGTTGCGATCTCAGCTGTTGTTAGCGCTGTCTTATTTTGCGTGACATAGGCTAAGATCCGTTCTTTTCGCGTCATCTCTTCTCACCTCATTTGGTATTCTATTAGCAGTGTATCACTTCTGTATCAACTTTAGCAAAACATATCCTTGCGCTAGTCAGATTCTTTTTCTTACTGAAAAAATAGTTTTATTATAATATTATGCACACTAATAGAAAGAGGCCCTACTTTTATGGAAGAAAAAGATCCCTTCATTACGACAAAAGATAAACGCAAACGCTTACGTGAGATCTTACATATCTTGCGCAAATATGAAGTCATTCGTAATTTTTTACGTCAAAAAGACCCTGGAGCTGTCCGTCAAGCATTCGAAGAGCTTGGTCCAACTTTTATCAAAGCTGGCCAATTGCTCTCAACTAGACCAGATCTGATCTCACCAAGCTTTATCCACGAATTTCGCAAATTACAAGATAATGCGTTGACTGATCCTTTCGCAAGTGTCAAAGCCACTTTTGAACAAGAATGTGGTCAAAAATTGACTGCTGTCTTTGCCAGTTTTGAAGAAGTTCCTTTTGCTTCTGGGTCGATGGCACAGACCCACCAAGCAACTTTAAAAGATGGCACAAAAGTCGTCGTCAAAGTGCAGCATCCACACATCAAAGAATTGATCGAAACAGATCTTTCTTTATTCAAACAAGCATTAAAGATCTTAAAGTTCGTCCCTGATATGAGCGTCGTCGATCCAAAAGAGATCTTACAAGAACTCAAACGCTCACTTTTAAATGAACTCGACACGTCTGTCGAGCTCAAAAATAGTATCGAATTTTACCGTTTAAATGACCAAAAAGATATTATCGAAGTCCCTAAAGTCTATCCTAAATATTCTGCCCAAAAGATCTTAGTCGAAGAAGCAATGCCAGGTCAAAGCATCAAGCATTTAGTCACACCACTTGCAAGTGATCCCAAAAAGCGTGCTAAAGAACAAGCAATGCGCACGTATCTTGCTCAAGTGCTCGTCAAAAACTTTATCAAACAAGTTTTTACCGATAATTTCTTTCACGCCGACCCACATCCTGGTAATCTTTTATTTTACGAACTAGATGCAAAGAAAACATCACGCTACCAAACAACTAAACATTACCAAAAAGAGCTTGGTAATGTTTCAATGGAAATGACCCGCGCCAAACGTCTACCACCCTATCGTCTCGTTTATCTTGATTTTGGAATGATGGGGCGTTTGACTAAAAATATGGCTGATGGGATCGCTAAGATCGTCATCGCTTTGAATACCAAAGATACATATGCGATCGGAAAAGCGGTTTTAGCTGTTTGCAACCGAACCGGCGTTGTCGATGAAGAAGAATTTTATACCCAACTAGGTATTTTTTTGACACCTTATCTCGAACTGGGACTTGGACAGATCGACCTTTCTGCTTTGCTCTTTGAAGTCGTTAGTCTATGTCGCAAAAATAATTTACAACTCCGCTCAGAAGTAACGTTGCTCGTCAAAGCTTTTGCCTCATTGGAAGGAGTCGTTGCTGCCCTTGACCCAACACTTTCGCTTCTTGAAGTTGCTCGTCCTTTTGCTAAAGAATATTTCAAACAAAATTTTGATGCTAAACAAGCGTTAGAAGATCTCACTTTTGAAGCTTATCGTGCTTTTAAAGTTGCCCCTAAATTGCCTGTCAAGTTAGAACACCTACTTGATGATAGCTTGAACGGAAACAGTCGTTTGAATCTCAAATTGAAAGGACAAAAAGAGTTGCTCGATCGCCTAGAAACTTTAGTCAACCGGCTCGTACTTGCGATCATCTTAGCCGCTTTGATCATGGGGTCTTCACTTTTAGTCGAAGGTAGTGAAAAACATCCTGCGATCTACAATATCGGCGTCATCGGGTATCTTCTTGCCGCCTTGATCGTCTTATTCTTATTACTAAGCGAAGTGCACCGCCGTTTCAAAAAGAAATAATTTTAAAAAATTTTGCAAAATGTATTTAACTTCCAAAAAGTAAGTGTTATAATAAAAACAACAACTACAGAAATGAGGAGCTTTTATTATGACAAATCCAGTAAATGAAAACTTAAAAAAACGTCGCTCGATCTATGCTCTTGGTAAAAATGTCACACTTCCAAAAGAAAAGATCGTCGAAACGATCGAAGAGGCAGTGCGTCAATCACCAACTGCGTTCAATTCTCAAACAGTGCGAGCAGTGATCTTATTTGGTGAAAATTCAGATAAAGTGTGGGATATCGTGGAAGAAACATTGCAAGCTGTGGTCCCGGCAGAAAGTTTTGCAAAAACAAAAGAAAAGATCGCTTCATTTAGAGCGGGATTTGGTACGATCCTTTATTTCACAGACGAAAATATCGTACACGGTCTAGAAAAAGATTTCCCACTTTACGCTAAAAACTTTGCTAACTGGGCTGAACAAGGTCTGGGGGGCGCACAACAAGCCGTCTGGACTGCTTTAGCTGCTGAAGGGATCGGCGCTTCTTTACAACACTATAACCCACTGATCGACGAAAAGATCGCTTCTGCATTTGATCTACCTAAAAATTGGGTCTTACGAGCTCAAATGCCATTTGGTTCGATCGAAGCACCTGCAGGTAAAAAAGAATTTATGCCCGATGCAGAGCGCTTCCGCGTTTTTGATTAAATAAGCGTAAAGCACTGTAAAAAAACATCTGTGAGCCTAAAGTGTTCACAGATGCTTTTTTATTATCTAAAGCGCGTCTTTGACTTACAAACCAAATTTGGCTTTGACGAAGCGGAGACCGGTACTCTTGCGATAAAAAATATAAACACAAGAAACGCTGAGCACAAGGAGCAAGAAAGCTTTGCAAATAAAACTCAGATAACCAGTCACAAATAAAAACCTTGAGAGTAAACTTCCTAAAAGAAACAGCACAAGTAGTAAGGCTATATTTTTCAAGAGCTCTAAAAAATAACTGCGACTTGAATGTCCAAAAAATTGTTTGAACAATAAGATCGGTTCATACCAAACATAGGTCAAAAGCTTTGCGAGCACTGTTCCAAATAAAATACCAGGCAGACCAATAAAATGTCCTAAAATGATCGAAAGCAACAGGTTTGCGCCTGCTGTTCCCAACATAACGTATTTGATCTGCTTGTAAAGCCCAGTTGCTTCACGATAGACCCACACTGGAAGCAAGATCACTGAAAAATATAAATTGATAATGATCGCATATAAGACTAGAGTATCTAAAAGATAAGCTTTGCCAAGCCATAACCTAATAAAATCTTGCAAGAGAAAAAACATCAAGGTGACAACGATCACACTTAACCCGCTACAAATAGTTTGTAAGATCTGAAAAACTTCATATCTCTTCGCTTTGCCTTCTTCAACAATAAGATTGCCTAAGCTTGCAGTCAATGAATTGAAAACTGTTGTCAACAACGAGATCGCTTTCGACACGACCAACATATAATTTGAATAAAATCCCACTACTGTCGTACCAACTATGATCGAGATCAAAGTACTATCAGTCGCATTGATCAATACATTTGAAGTTTTATAAACAAAAACGGCTTTGATATTATCGAAAAGTCCCCGAATGTCATCTTTTGCTAGCGAAACTTTTTCGTTTATATACGGATATTCTTTACTTGCTATCGCTGATACAACAAAATTATAGATGTAAGTAAAGAACACTTGGATGATCAGATAAACTAAAAAATTATGGGTCAGCCATAAAAACAGACATAAGACGACATTTTGCAAAATATTGAAAATGCTACCGTATTTAGCCGTGATATAGCCTTTTTGATCAGCAACTAAAACCGTCGTTTTATAGACAACGATATATGAAGCAACGGTATTGAGCAGATAAAGCAAATAATAGAGCGTTAAGTGTGGTAGATCTGTTTTCAAATTGACCACATATTTCAAAAAAGGGATCAGGCCCAGACCACCTAAAAAGATGACTAAAGCGATCACATTACACACTTTTTTATAAAAATGCACTAGACCACTGATGTAAGTCTCATTTTTTTCAGCTAACGGCTTATAAAAACTGTACGTCATAGCTGTGATCAGTCCCAGATCAGCCATAGACAATAACGTCAAGATATCTTTAAAAACGGCCTGTATCCCCAAATATTCAACGTTAAGAAAATACAGAAATATCGTTCGATTCACAAAACCTAAGACTAGCATCAGTAACTGATAGCCAATATTATAACTTATATTTTTTATTGCATTATTTGTCCTTGTTGACATCATCTTAACTACTATATCGCAGATCCACCTTTTCAGAAGAAAATATAGCTTTTCCTTTCCTAAATTTTAGTTACTATTATCCACATAGCTTTACAGGGCAGATCGTCTGACAAAATATCGATCGCTTATAGGCACCTCAGCACACTTACCGTCTTTTTTTGAACTTATAATAGGTCGTGATCACTTTTTTATAGCATTTTGGATGGAGTTGATAGAGCAAAAACGTTACGTAGCGTGAAAAACCTTTCTGCCACCCACTTTTAAAAAATAAACTCGTATTAGCAGTGGCTAGCTCTTGTACGATCACTTCTTCATACTGCTTAGTAGCTTCTTTATCATCAGCTTTATAAAGCAAGCGTAAAAGCCACAGTAAACTATTGACTTGATGAAGTTCGATGATCTTTTGCTCCTCTTCGGTGAATGGAAGAGCTAGCAACTTGTGAAAAGTCTTGATGACAGTCATATTATTTTCGGAAAATTTTTGGTGCATGACACTAGCTTCGTTTCTTCGATAATAGTACAGCTTCTGCTCAGAAACATAGATCGTATCGATATATTGACAATAGCGCATATTAAAAAACATATCTTCCATGATTTTTAAGCTTGGATCAAAGAAAATGTCGTGGCGCAAGATCAATTTTCGTGAATATATTTTATTATTACACGAGCCAAAAAGATGTTTTGTCAACCAAAATTCATATACGAAGCGCTCTTTAGTTATCAAACCTTGAAAAGGAGCACTCCCTTTACCAAAGCCAGCGCCTCCGATCCCTACGACAGCCATATCTCCGCGTTTCTTACCTTGCAAGAGCCTTTCTAAAAATTGCGGGGCAAGGTGATCATCTGCGTCAACAAATGTCAGATAGTCACCGCTGGCCGCTCTTATGCCGATATTACGTGCAACTGACACACCTTGATTTTGTTTATTATGGTATAAAGTGATCGCCATCTCTGGGTTATCTTGTCTGATCCCTTCTAAAAGTGCCCATGAGGAATCACTGGAACCATCATCAATAAAAATAACTTCAAGCTCTTTGTAAGTTTGTGCTTTAATACTTTTGAAGCATTCTTCTAAATAAGCTTCTGCGTTATAACAAGGAATAATTATACTGATCATTTAAATCCCCCTGTGACTTTAATTAGATCATTGGCTTTTTGTAGTCCAAACAAGCGTAATATGTTAAAGCTATAAATATATACTGTGTAGGGCGAACGCCAGCTTCCATCAAGCCCCCAAGCAAAAAACAATAAATCGTAATAAATAAAATATTTGCTAGCGTTGTTGGGATCTTTCCTAAAATCAAAAAAACATATATATGCAGACAGATATAAAGAAATAACGTAAGTAAGCCACCCCTAGCTGCAATATCTAGCAACTGGTTATGGGGAGAAAAATAGCCCCCCCATATTTGAATGATCTCAGGATTATTTCCCCAACCGAGCAAAGGTTTTTGCTTGATCAATTCTAAAGCTTGTTCCCAAAGAAGGCTTCTTCCTGTAAAACCTGCGTCTCGTCCCAACAAACTCGTAAAATCTGCCACAAGCGGGTTACTATCACCTAATACGATGATAAAAACAAAAAAGCTAAAGTAAAGGCTGACCAGGGGCCAAATATTATGTTTTCTGTTAGCTAAAGCACTTAACTCGAGCAATATGATAAGAGAGCTGATCACCAGCAGTCCAGTCGCTGAACCTACGAGTAGCATACTTAAGATACTGATCACATTAAAAATGAATATTCTTGGTGTCAGCCTTATGAAGTAGTCGCCTATGAGCAATTTCACTTTAAAAATCGAATAGTTTTGCGCAGCAAGAACATAATTGAGCCCTACTAAACTTAGCAAATTATATACGATACCATTGTCTTGCCCTAAAAAATAAAGCGGGTTTCGTATTTGAGTATAAAGACTTGCAAAAGGTAACCCCTGCGGATAAAGGAGCGTCAAGCCAAAGTTTACAAGTGTTAATGTGGCTAAGATCACAAAAGTCACATGTACTATTTTGGCTATATCTGCTTCAATACCTAACTCCACCAACATCGGTAAGGCTAAAGCTGGCAAAAGATCTGTATAGGCATTTAGATCACTCAGTCCGTTAAAGACCGAAGAACTGAGCAAGAGCAAATTAATGGCCCAGATCATTGAAATTATGACTGAGGTCTTTCCCCGTAGTAAATATAAAAAAAAGATGAGCATAACTGCCCCTAACTTCCAAAAAGAGGTCAGCTCATAAACCTTGGTCAGACTAGGAATATATTTGAGTGAATAAGGAATAAAAAAGGGTATCAACAAGAAATATAACACCGGCTTGTTTTGGACCAATGTACGCCACGTCATTTTAACCGCTCCTTTTAGGCTGATCTCATTTTGCCAAAAGAGTTAAATATTCTTCATAGAGCTGCGTTGAGATCTCATGTCCATCAAAAATTTTTAAAGCTCTTTTTTCTTCTTCACTCAAATGATGTTCAACACCGGCTTGTTGTAAAATCATTTCAGCCCAATATTTACTACTTTTTTTTAATGAGACAAAATGAACTTTGGAAGTCACGACTACTGTTTGTGGGATATTATCAGCAGCAAATGACACTAACCCGTTTGCCTGTGCTTCAGCTAAAACGATCGAAAAACCTTCAAATAGGCTGGGTAAAATAAACACGTCCATCGCTGAAAACCAATTATAAACATCAGTCACATTCCCGATAAAAAACACTTTATCACTTAACTTCAATTGCTCAACTTTTGCTTTGATCTGATCTTTGCGACTACCTGTCCCGATCAGCAATAAATTCGCATTCGGCATAACGCGCTCAATTTTTTGAAAAACATCGATCAAGAACGTATGATTTTTTTGTTGGTTAAAGTGACCGACATGCCCTAAAATAAACGCATCTTTTGCTATCCCTAAGCTTTTTCGGATCGCACTTCTCTGCCGCTCTGAAAATTGAAAGCGTTGCAGATCGACCCCGTTATAGATCACCTTAAAATCATTTGCCAAAAAAAGCCATTCGCCAGCAGCTTGACTACAAGCCAAAGCCTGCGTATAGCTTCTTAAAAACAAAGGTCTAAGTAATTTATGCAAGAACTTATGATCACAAGTCGTATTATGACTATGCGCGATCCTAACATCCACTCCAGCTAATCTTGCCGCCAATAATTCAAGCGCCATCAAGGAGCTACTTCCGTGAACATGAACTAAGTCAAAGTTATTTTTTCGCAAATAAGTAAGTAACTTGCTAAAATACCCTAACGGAAAGCGCGTTCGACCATTAATGACTACTAACGATAACCCTAAATGGTTTAGGCGTTTTTTCAAAGAATGCTCGACATTAAACGGCGATAGGATATGGCACTCTAACTTTTTTTCAGCGCTCAGCTCTCCCATAGTATCCAAAATAAATTTAGTGATCCCACCAGCATTGACGCCACTAGTGGGAATATGCAATACCTTTAGTGTTTTCTTTGGACCATTTGTCCTACCTTTTGCCAATTTTCTCAATATCCTTTCTAAGTTCATTCACGAAAACAGCATTAGTTGACTGGAAAGTCCGATATTTTTTTTGCTTACTTCGATGCAAAACTTTTTCTAGATCATCAACATCATAGAGCGCTTCAAGATAATTTAATTTTGAAAACAAAGCTACGATCTGAAATTGATGGTCATCTATATGCTCACCATATTTACTATCTCTAGGGATCGCGATCACTTTTTTACCTTTTTTCAAAGCTGTGATGATCACCCCAGTCCCACCATGACAAATAATGGTATCAGCCTTTTCGATATATTGATCAAACATTTCTTTTTCGATAAAATCAAAATTTTCAAAACTACTAGGACGATAATTACTGTAACCGACCTGTGCGATGATCTCTTCTTTGATCTTACCAGCATTTTTTAAACTATCGATTTTCTTCAAGACGCGATCAAATTGAAATTTTTGCGACCCTAAAACAACAAATATCATAGTTATACACATCCTTTAGTCAATAGATCCCACCTATATATTTAGCTTTAGGATAGACCTTTAGCATTTCTGGCCACTGAACATAAAATATGTCGGCAAATTTATACATGACCCGACCTGTCAAAGTTGGAGAGTTGATCTTAGCAAAGGATTCTATATATATGACCTTTTTTCTGAAAAGCTTGGCGATCAAACATAATGGGATCGTTGACAAGACCCCTGTCGATACGACTATATCTGGTCTTTTTACCCCAAAAATGTAAAACGAAAACAACACATTGTAGAAAAATGCAATAAAATAAGTCACGTTTTGCCGATTGACCTGCTTTGTAAAATAAATCGGTACTTCACTAAAATTTTGATTATACTTTGTTTTTTCAGTCACGATAAAACTGTCATACTCTGCAAATAAACTTTTCAACATTAAAAGTTGCTCAAAATGCCCGCCAGATGATGACGTAAAACAGACTCTCATGGAAGCGCACCCCCTCACACCTGCTATTTAGACATTTCCTTTAGCGCGCGTTTGATATTTTGGTAAAAAAGTTGTTCACTAAAACGCTGCTTTGCCACTTGTTGAGCTTGCAAGGCTTTTTTTTGCCAACTTGGAAGATCACTTAAAACTTCTGCCATTGCAAAGGCTAGATCTTTGGACAAATTTTCCGTCACTTCTAACAAAATACTATTTGTAGCACTCGTTGTTTCTGGAATGCCCCCTTTATTAGTCGTGATCAGTGGCTTACCAGCTAATTGTGTCTCGATCATTGTTAGACCAAGTGGTTCTTCCCAAAGCGAAGGTAAAACCACTAGATCAGCTAGAGCATAATATTTTCCCAGTTCTTGATTATTCACAAAGCCCGTCGCATGGATCCGTGGATACTCTTGCACGATCTGGGATAACTCACGCTCAAATAAGGTCATTTGTCCCATTCCAAAAGAACTAGCTCCTACTATAACTAAATGGGCGTGAGTATTTTCTAGTTTTTGAAAAGCTTGGACAACTTCTAAGACCCCTTTTTTAGGCATGATCCGGCCAACAAAGAGAATAACTGGCGCATCTTTTGGGATCTGATATTTCAGCTTCAAGCGTTCTTTTTCATTTTTAGTGACCCTTCGTTCGAATTGCGCTGTCGCGACCCCATTATAAACGACTTTGAATGGAAGCTGTTTCCCAAAACACCATCTAGTGTTTTTTTCTAAAAAGTGACTGACACTGATCACACCTGCAAAAGCTTTTGCAGGATAAATTTTTCGGAAATGTAAATTATGCGTATGAAAATAGACTTTCCCACGATACTTAGTTGCTAATTTCTTAGAACTGAATAATTTAGGCAAAAAAATCGCATTTTCGATGATAACTAGATCGTAGTCTTCTGCTAATAAAAGTTTTTTAGTTTTTCTTTTGCTCACCAGTTGCCAAAGATAATTTTTTTGCCACAAGTTTTTATCTCTTTTGAGTAGACGCAATAACGTAGTCACATTTTTATCGATAAGATCGATATAAGCTGGTCTTTTTAACCATTTAAAACTGACTCTTGGGTATTTTTTCGATACCTCGAATGCAGCTTGATCATAAAGAGAAAACACAGTAAGTTCCACTGTTTGATCTTCATTTGCGCCTTTGACAAGACTTTCGATAAGTGTTTCAACAGCCCCACCTCTAACTGCTGGGATCGGAAAAATATATGAATTCAAGATCGCGATCTTCATTACTTTACTGCTATATAATATGGAATTATGAAGATATTCTATACGATACCTGCCATAATCTAGAAAGAACTATAGCTTTCCCTTCCTGATTTATTGACCTCAACACAAATGACCGCTCTGTCTCCACCCCATATTTTTCTTTCTTAATGGATATCAAGTCAGCCTTTGATCTGTGCTACGCGTTATGCTAATCACGCTTAAAAATATCTTTCGTATAAACTTTCTCTCTTACAGGATCTAATTCTTTGACATAGCGGTTAGCCACGATGAGTTCAGCCTGTTCACAAAAAGTTGCAAAGTTTTTAGCCACGGGATACCCTTTCCATGTTTCACCAGCTACTTTAGGTTCAAAGATCAGCACTTTGATATTTTGAGCTTGTAAACGCTGGAGCACCCCTTGGATCGAACTTTCTCTAAAGTTATCTGAATCAGTCTTCATCGTTAAGCGGTAGATCCCAACGATCGCATCTTCTTTTTTATCTGCCAAAAGTTCCAAGATCCGCTGTGCGATAAAATCTTTCCTAGTCGCATTTGAATCGACGATCGCCTTCATCAAGTTTTGAGGGATAGAATCATAACTGGCTAATAATTGTTTCGTATCCTTAGGTAAACAATATCCACCATAACCAAAAGAAGGATTATTGTAGTAAGCCCCGATCCTAGGATCTAATTCTACTCCTCGAATGATCGCACGTGTCTCTAACCCTTTCATCTCTGCATAGGTATCTAGCTCATTAAAAAAACTGATCCGCATTGCTAAATAAGTATTAGAAAAAAGTTTAACGGCCTCTGCTTCGGTAGTTGACATCGTCAAGATCGGCGTATCTTTTCTATACGCCGTTGTCTGAAGCATCGTTTTGAAACACTCAAGCGTCTTAAAAACGGTTTGATCTTTTTCATCAAATCCAAAGATGATCCGACTAGGATAAAGGTTGTCATATAACGCTTTAGTTTCGCGCAAAAATTCCGGACTAAAAGCCAAATGCGCTTGGGGATAACGTTCACGCATAGTTTGCGTGAAACCTACAGGTACAGTTGACTTGATCAAGATCGTCGCTTGCGGACGCTGCTTTAAAATTTGCGCGATCGTCGTTTCAACTGAACTTGTATCAAATTCTGCTAGGTCTGGATCATAATTAGTTGGAGTCGCAATGATCACTAGATCCGCTGAACCAAAAGCTTCAGTCGTATCCAAAGTAGCAAATAATTTCAGCTCTCTAGTTGTGAAAAAGGTTGTGAGTTCTTTATCTTCAAACGGCGAGATCCGTTTATTGACTTGAGCTACACGTTTAGCATCGATATCCATAACGCATACAGGATATTTTTGACTAAGTAACGTTGAAATACTCAAGCCAACATAGCCCATGCCGACGACCGTTACTGATAACGCTTTAGTTTTTTGCCCATTCTTCTCCATTGCTACCCTCTAACTTATAAATCGCTATGTTTCTCATTTAAGGACTAAGTGCCAATTTCCGTGAGTTATCAACCATGTAAACCTATCTTATCTAAATTTAAATTAATATTTCCTTTTACAAAAACATTTATAACTTTTCTTAATTTAACTTTATTATAAAACTATTATATCTTTACCATATAATATACCATCTAGCTTTGACCCAGACAAATATATTGTTTTTTTTATGTATTATTATATATATAAATTAATATTTATATTTTTCTGATGTTCAGCTAACTTTTACACGCGATTTTTTATAAAAAAACAGCGCCACACTCCAAAAATAAGCGTTAGCGCTGGTTTTTCTTATTTTGATCTTAGAGCATAACGGTAACCGCGGCAGCACTTAGGATCAAGAGCAATCCAATGAGCGTAACAGTCATTTCTTTAGCTGTCTTCTTTTGCCCTAAGAACCAAATACCTGTCAACGTTGCTAAAACGACCGAAGTTTGCGAAAGGATAAAGCCTGTCGCTAATCCGTTCATATTTGGTTGCGCTGAGATCAAGTAAGTCAAAGCTGCAAAAGCAAAGAAGAAGCCAGAAAAGATCTGCTTATACGAAACACTTTGCGTAAACGGTGAGTTCTTTGGATCTTTGATCGATAAGTATAAAGCATAAACGCTCGCTGCAATGACCATTCCAAGCGCTTGAGGCAAGAAAGCTTTTATCCCATCGATCTTAGCTTGTTGTGGCGCGGCTGAATAGAGCCAATAGCCGATCTCACCAACAGCTAATAAAAGCACTGCTTTCGTCAAAACTTGTGTGTTTTCAGCCGTCTTTTGTTCACTCCAGACTGTCAAATAAGCTCCGATGATGATCACGAATAGAGCTGTAAAGCCGATCACTTTAGCTGTTGTTCCAGGCCAATCACCTAAGTAAAAAACGCCCCAAAGTGAAGCACCTAATAATTGAAAAGCAGTCGTGATCGGCATCGCTTTGGACGATCCGATCAAAGCAAATGAATGAAAAGTGATGATCTGAGCTGTCCCCCAGCCGATCCCAGAAAGGACCGCATAAAAAAGTGCTGCGCCACTAGGCAAACTCAAACCTTGGATCAAAGCCAAAACTAAAGCAAAGATCAGTGTTCCTAAAGTCGAGCCTAAGATCTGATCAGCTGGGCGCCCGCCGATCTTTGAGGCGATCGTTGGATAAAGCCCCCAACCTAAAAGAGGTCCTAGTCCGATCAAAAGTGCAGTTGTGTTCAAGATCCATTACCCCCTAAAATATAACGCCACTTTCTAAAATGATATTTGAATAAGGTGTCATTTCACCTGTCCGAATAAAAGCGTGGCATGTCTTCAAGTTTTGTTTCATCTCAGCATGTGGGATAAATACGATCTCCGTTGGAAAACGCTTCTTTAACTCTTCTAACTGTGCTGGATTTTGCTCTTTGATCTCTTCGGCTAAATAGACCCGTTGTACTGCTAATTCAGTCAGAACATTATCTAAAACATCTAAAAAGGCAGGTGATCCTTTCGACACAGCTAGATCGATCTTTTCAGTCTCTTTTGGAACAGGCATCCCTGCATCCCCGATGCTCAATGTATCAAAGTGACCCATTTGGGCGATCACCCGTGAAATATCTGAATTGATAACGTCTGTTTTCTTCATCTAATTTTCCTTCTTTTCTTCTAATTCATGTTTATATGGGATCGATGGTTGTGCACCAAAACGTTGCACTGTCAAAGAAGAAGCTTGATTACCGTATTTGATAGCTTCGACTAAGTTGCTGAGATCTTTAGCTAAAACAGTACTCAACGCCCCGATAAACGTATCACCAGCGGCTGTCGTATCGACTGCTTTGACTTTATAAGCAGGAACTATCCCGGTTTGACCAGCGTTGCTATAAAATGCACCTTTGCTCCCGATCGTAATGATCACCGCTTTGATCCCTAAAGCATGGAGCTTAGCAGCGGCTTGTTCCATGCTCTTTTCGTCGGTAACTTCAACGCCTGTCAAAACCTCAGTTTCAGTTTCATTTGGAATGATCAAGTCTGTCGTTTCCAAAAGCTCTTTTGGAACGATTTTCATTGCAGGCGCGGGATTTAAGATCGTCGTGACGCCTGCTTTACGCGCAAGCTTGAAAGCTGCGATCGTACTGGCTAGATCACTTTCAAATTGAGCGATCACAAAATCACTTTTTTCGATCAGATCTGCGTGTTTTTGCACATGTTCTGGTGTGATCTTTCCATTAGCACCAGCATGGATCACGATACTATTTTCGCCCTTTTCATCCACGACGATATATGCTTGCCCTGTCGCTACCTTTTCTAACTTAGCGATCCCGCTTAGATCGATATCTTCATAAGATAAGAGTTCTAACATCGTCTTACCAGCATCATCATTGCCAACAGCTCCGATAAAATTCGTCTTGGCACCAGACCTTTTAGCTGCTACTGCTTGATTAGCACCTTTGCCACCACCAGCAGAAAAGACTTCTGAAGCATGGATCGTCTCACCAGGGCGCGCCATCGCTTTGACACGGATCGTCCGGTCTAAATTGATACTTCCGATCACTGTTACTGTATTCATAATTATACACCTCTAACCTTTGTTGATAAAATCTTCTTTTGGCTCAGAACAAGTATTAAAACGTTTTAATTACTGCACCTAAAAGATAACACATTTTTGAAAGCGTTTCAATTATTTTGGATGACTGACGCCCGTTCGATCAATTCAACTGGCAACATTACTTGTTGATAAGCACTTGTTGGCTCTTTCAGACGTGCTAAGATCAGCTTGGCTGCCGTTTTACCTAGCAACGTTAGCGGTTGCTTGATCGTCGTCAAAGCTGGCGTCACATACTCACACATTTCAACGTTATCATACCCCACGACGCTCAGATCGCTCCCGACCTTCTTTCCATGCTCGGCTAAGCCCCGATAGATCCCAAAAGCAAGCTCATCATTCAAAGCAAAAACAGCACTGACTTTAGTCGTTAAAAGTTTGGGAACACTGGCTTTTCCACCAGCTTTAGAAAACTCAGTCGTAAGCACCAGCGCCTCTGGATAGTACTCTAAAAAACCTTGCATCCGGCGCTTTAAATTGGCTGGTAGTACTTTTGGGACGACAAGTGCAACTTTTTTGTGACCTTTTTTAGCTAAATATTCTGCAGCTAAGCGTCCCCCAGCACGATCATCTAACAAAAGCGCATCACTTTGCCCATCAGGTGCTTTTTGATCCAACACAAGATAAGGACGCTTTTTAGCTGTTAGCACTGTTTGTAAGGCTTTATCTGAGATCGATGGACTCGCAATGATGAAACCATCGACTCCATGTTGTGCAAATTCGAACAAACACTGCTCTTCTTTAGCTCCGTCAAAGCCACCATTACCTAAGATCGCAATAAAACCTGCTTGGAATAAAACTTCTTCGATCCCTTTAACTAACGTATTGAAAAAAGGATTGGTGATATCAGGAACTAAGATCCCGATCATCATACTCTGTTTACCGACCATTTTTCGCGCTAAATAGTTGGCTTCATAGCCTAAATCTTCTTTAGCTTGGCGAACTCGTGCGACTGTTTTAGGATCAAAACGTTTCGCCTGCCCATTTAAGATCTGTGAAACAGTTGCCGGCGAAACTTGGGCATATTTAGCGACATCTTTGATCGTTACTTTCTTTTTTTCCACTGAGATCCCCCCTTGTAAGCTTGATTATCTTTATTTTACAAACGCTTTCATGATAGTGCAAAAAAAAGAACTGCTCCGACAAGCAGCTCTTTTTTGATACCGACCTTCCACAGTCGACATCACACCGTATAATAGAAACTTCAGAATAACATGAAATCTCTCGTCTGTCAAGCTAAAAAAGGCTAGAGATCACTCTAGCCCTTAAGTTGAGGATATATACTATATCAAGGAGCGATCCTTGATCATACTAACATTGATTATCTGACATCTCTGCAAGGGAACTTATCCCTCCAAACATGATTATACCGCACCTTGAGGCGAATCAAAAATGATTTGCTCAGCATTAGTTGCGATACATCTTGAGCTCTAAAAAGAGATCGTTATATTTCTCAAGATATTTTGACCCGAGATCTTCATAGATCTCCATTTGCTTCAAACGAGCAGCGCTTGGATAAAAAGCTTTATCACTTGTAACTGAACGAGGTAAATATTGCAAAGCCCCTTGGTTTGGGGTCGAATATCCGATATATTCAGCGTTTTGCGCTGCATTTTTAGGCTCTAGCATAAAATTGATAAAGGCATACGCCCCAGCTTTATTTTTCGCTGTTTTCGGGATCACTAAGTTATCGAACCACAGATTCGTGCCGCCTGCTGGGATCACATAGTGCAAATGTGGATTTTTAGCGATCATATCAGCTGCTTCACCTGAAAAAGTAACGGCTACACTGCTTTCCTCATTTGCCATATATGTTTTGATCTCATCAGAAACGATCGCTTTAGCGTTAGGTGTCAAAGCTTTGAGTTTTTCATAAGCTGCATTTAGCTTCGCATCGTTTTTAGTATTGAGTGATTCGCCCATGCTAGCCAGGCCGATCCCCATAAACTCACGCGCCCCATCAATAAACATGATCTGCTTATCAAATTGCTTGTCCCATAACGCATCCCACGTCTTAAACTGCGAACTTCGGTAAAATTTATCGTTATACACGATCCCTAAAGTCCCCCAAAAATAAGGCACAGAATATTTATTTTGCCGATCAAAAGCTAAATTTAAATATTGAGGCGCAATATAGCGCAAATTAGGCAATTTTTGCTGATCGAGTGGTAAGAGCAAATGCTCTTTTTTCATCTTTTGGATCATATAATCACTGGGAACAGCAACATCATACGCAGTCCCGCCTTGTTTGATCTTAGTGAGCATCGCTTCATTCGAATCAAATGTCTCATAATTGACTTTGTAGCCAGTCTCTTTTTCAAACTTTGTGATCAACTTCGGATCGATATAGTCGCCCCAGTTATAAATATTGACGACTTTAGCATTTTGCATCCCAGAAGTTTTTTCGAGCCAAACGATCCCGAAAAAGAGCACACAAATGATCAAAACGATCCCAATAAAAAGAGAACGCAATTTTTTCATCGTAACCGCCCCCGTTTCTTTTTCTTATTGCTTGAACGTTCTTCTTTGCTGATATAGTAGTAGCCAACAACTAAGACTAAAGCAAATAAAAAGACTAACGTACTGAGTGCATTGATCTCTAAACTGACGCCTCGGCGTGCGCGCGAATAGATCTCGACAGACAGAGTCGTAAAACCATTTCCGGTGACAAAAAACGTTACGGCAAAATCATCAAGTGAATACGTGAAAGCCATAAAATAACCTGCGATGATCCCTGGTGATAAATAGGGCAAAATGATCTCGCGCAAGATTTGGCGATTATTGGCCCCTAGATCATAGCCAGCCGTGATCAAAGAATCACTCATCTCTTGGAGTTTAGGTAAGACCATCAACACGACGATCGGGATACTGAAACTGACATGGGCCAAAAGCACGGTCCAAAATCCCAGAGAAAAACCACTAAAAAGCGTCCCAAGTGTGATAAATAAGATCAAAAAACTAGCCCCGATCGTAACATCAGGCGAAACGATCAAAATATTATTTAGTGAAAGAAACGTTGTCTTATGCCGTCGTTTACGCAGATAATAGATAAACAACGCGCCAAAGATCCCGATCAAAGTCGCAAGCAGAGCCGATAAAAAGGCGAGTAGGAAAGTATTTAACAAGATGATCACTAAACGCGTATCGGAAAAGAGCTCAGCAAAATGCGTCAGCGATACACCTTCAAACTTATTCATCGTTTCCCCGGCATTGAATGAATACACGATCAAATAAAAGATCGGTAAGTACAAAAAGGCAAACATCAAGATCAAATATAAGTTAGCCCAACTAAACTTTTGTTTATGCATTATTTTTTACCTGCCTTCTTTTCACCCGTCAAAAGCATGACGATCACCATCGCGATGATCAAAACGACGCCGATCGTCGCACCTTTGCCCCAATTTTGCGTCACCATAAAATGCTCTTCGATCGCTGTTCCTAAAGTGATCACGCGGTTACCGCCGATCAAACGCGTCAACATAAAAAGCGATAATGAAGGGATAAAGACGGCTTGGACACCACTTTTGACCCCACTTAACGATAAAGGAAAAACGACTTTCGTAAACGTTTGAAAAGAGTTCGCTCCAAGGTCTTTACTAGCCGTGATAAATGAAGCTGGTAATTCATCTAACGCATTAAAAAGTGGGATCACCATAAACGGCAGTTGGATATAGACGGCAACGATCAAAAAACTGAAATCTGTAAACAAGATCTGTTTAGGTAAGATCCCAAAAAAGCCTAAAAAGTTGTTCAGACCGCCATGTACCCCAAAGATCCCGATAAAGGCATACGCTTTTAATAAAAGGTTGATCCAAGTCGGCAAGATGACTAACAACAGCCACAGCTCTTTATGCTTTAATTTTGTCAAAAAATACGCCATCGGATAACTCAACAATAGTGTGATGACTGTGATCAGTAACGCATACCAGACTGAGTTGAACGTCATCAATAAATATTTGCCTGAACTAAAATATTCAGCGTAATTAGCAAGCGTAAAATGACCACTTTGATCAAAAAATGAATAGGTGATCACTAAAATGACTGGTGCCAAAACAAAAAAGAGCAACCATAAAAAATAAGGGATCGCAAGTAAAAGATTATATCGTTTCATCGGCTTCCCCCTGATCTTCATAGCTTTCTAAGCGGGCATCAAATTCAGCTTCGGACTCATTAAAGCGCATAACATGAATATCTTCAGGATCAAAGTAGAGCCCGATCTCACTACCAACAGACGCTTTTTTAGTCGAATGAACGATCCATTCATTTTCCATCTCATCTTGGCAGACGATCTCATAATGAACTCCGCGGAAAAGCTGCGTCAACACTTTGACACGTAATTTACCTTGTGAAACGTCTGTCAATTCAAGATCTTCAGGGCGTAAAACGACTTCGACCGGTTCATTTGGACGCATCCCTTCATCGACACATTCAAATTCTTTGCCGGCAAATGCGACTAAACAGTCTTTGATCATGATCCCGTTTACGATGTTACTTTCACCGATAAAATCAGCTACATAGTGATTGATCGGTTCGTCGTAGATATCGACGGGACTGCCACTTTGCACGATATTACCATTATTTAAAACAAAGATCTCATCACTCATCGCTAACGCTTCTTCTTGGTCGTGGGTCACAAAGATAAAGGTGATCCCTAAACGTTGCTGGAGCTCACGTAATTCATATTGCATATTCAAACGAAGCTTATGATCTAACGCTGATAAAGGTTCATCTAAAAGTAAGATCTTTGGTTCATTGACGATCGCCCGGGCGATCGCGACCCGTTGGCGCTGCCCCCCTGACATCTCACTGATCCCACGCTTTTCATAACCAGCCAACTGCACAAGACGCAAAGCTTCCTTGACTTTCTTTTTGATCTCTTCTTTAGGTACTTTTTTGATCTTCAAACCAAAAGCGATATTTTCAAAAACATTCATATGCGGAAAAAGCGCATAATCTTGAAAGACTGTATTTACTTGGCGTTTATTAGCCGGGATCGCATTGATCTTTTTACCTTCAAAATAGATCTCACCTGTAGTTGGTTCTGAAAAACCTGCGATCATTCGTAAGATCGTCGTTTTACCACACCCAGAAGGTCCAAGTAACGTATAGAACTTGCCCTCCTCAATATCAAAACTGACTTTCTTTAAAACTGGCACATCGTCATCATAGCTTTTAACTACATTTCGAAAAGAAATGATCGGCTTTTTCATACTCTCAACCCCTTCAACATATTTGATCACTAAGCTTTATTATAACAAAAACCAATTTTACCGATAAAAAAGCCAACAGACAAGAGCCTGTTGGCAAAATAGTTTATTTTCGCGTCGCTAACGTATAGGGGAGCGCTAAAAAAATGATCGCGCCAAGCATATTACCTAAAGTCACCCATAAGAGATTATAGCCCCAACCGGCAACAGAGACGGCATTACCGACTGGTTCAAGTAAAGCTGCCGTCAAAAGCGTCATGTTAGCGACACTATGTTCAAATCCAGAAGTAAAAAAGGCTAATAAACACCAAAAGACCATGATCAATTTTGCGGCGTCGCTTTTAGTTTGAAAAGTCATCCAGATCGCTAAACAGACTAAAATATTACATAAGATCGCACGTGTCAGTAACTGTGTCGGTGTCGCACTCATCTTTGCCACTGCTGTCGTTGCCATTGCCGTAGCCACACCTTTGACTTGGAGACCAGTTGCGTGATAAAGCAAAGCTAAAACGATCGAACCACAGGCATTCCCTAACCAACAAACGAGCCATAAATAGAGCGTTTCAGTCCAGCTGACTTTTTTAGTCATCAGACCAACACTTAAAACAAAATTACTGCCAGTAAATAACTCCCCTCCAGCGATCACGACTAAGCTCAAAGCGACCCCAAAGACGGCGCCCATCGCCAGTTTTGTCACACTTGCACCATTTAGTTGACCGCTGACTGTAAAAGCTAATAAGATCCCAAAGCCGATATACATCCCAGCCAACATCGATAAAAGAAAATAACTAAGTGGATCACGTCGTAAGAGGCCTACTTTATTTTGAGCTGCCTTTCCGACTTGATCGATCTGTGTTTTAAACATCTTTGCAACCCCTTTCATATAATTACTTTAATTATACTAAAGAACATTCCTTTGACCTAGTCCTTCGAAGTGCTAAAATAAAATTTAGTAAAATCGTCAGGAAGTGAGTCCGATCAAAGTCGAAGAATCGATCAAACAAAAATACGCCGAGTCGCTTTTAGTGGGGTTGACTTTAGCCTTTTGTGGGGGCTATATCGATGCCTATACCTACGTCTTACGTGAACATTCGCTTGTCGCTGGGCAAACTGGCAATATCGTCTTTTTAGCCGTCGATATCGTCAGTAAAGGTTTTGTCTTGACAGAGACGCGCTTGTTTACTTTGATCTTTTTTGTTTTAGGGATCTTTACGATCAGTTTTATCGCCGAAAAATTCAAGTCGCCTTACGTCAAGCCACTCTCCTTGATCCCTTGTATCCTCGCTTGCCTTGTGATCGGCTTTTTGCCTGTCAGCACGCCTGATTACTTGGTCGTTCCGCCGTTAGCATTTGGCGTCGGGATCCAAACGACATCTTTTAGTAAGATCGAAGGTATACCGTATAACAACTCCTTTTTGACTGGGAACGTCAAAAAAGGCATGATCGCTTGGAACGGTTTTTTCTTTAGCCATAGTCTAGACGAAAAACACGCTGCCCTGCTTTATTTTGAGATCACCTTTTCGTTTGCGCTAGGTGCTTTAGTTAGTGCCAGTTTGCAAAAGATCTGTGGGATCAAAACGATCTGGCTGATCGTTTTGATCTTATCTGTGATCGTTTGGCGCTATCTATATCTTTTAATGAGATTCAGCCGGAAATCCCGTGACTTTAGTCATGGGAATCAAGCTCCGTAAGGAGCTTTTTTCATCTCATTGTATTTTTGATCGTTTATATATTTCTCAACTACTTCTTTACTCATATTACCTAATGTGCTCATGTAGTAACTAGGCGACCATAAATGACCACCCCAGTATCGGGACTGCCGAATTTCCGGGTGTCGACGTAAGAAAATAAAGGCACTTCTGCCTTTGAGCGCTTTGATGGCGCTAGTCGGTGCCTTGCTAGGCGGAAAGCTAATTAAGACATGAACATGGTCAGGCATAACTTCCATTTTCTCGATTAAGATTTCGTTATCCTCGGCTACTTGCCATAGGATATCCTTCATTTCGTTTGATAACTCATCAGTAGTAAAAGTTTTATGACGATATTTAGTAACCCAAATTAGATGGAAATGGAAGTTATAGATATATCGTCTGGTATATACTGCGTCTTTGATTTTATCTTTACTCATTTTATTTACCCCTATATTTATTATCATTGACATATGATACAATATCATTATATCAATTAAGGAGGTGAAATTAAATGAAGTCAATGGCAAAAATGCAATATCATTATGGCCTGAAAATGCGTTGCTACCCTAGTGACCAACAAAAGCAGTTGATTAAAATTAACAGTGACGCTAGTCGCTTTATCTATAACGAAATGGTTGCGATCGGTAAGGAACTGATGCAACTTCGCAGAGTTAAGTTATCGATTGACACAGTCCAGGAGCGCATTAAGCAACTAACTATGCGTCAAAACGCTAAACAATTGTCTAATCACTATCAATTTTTAGAAGATAAACGAATTGACAGTTTGGCGAAAGCTAATGCCATTCAGAACTACCGAAAAGCTTAGAATTCTTTTCGGAAGATTCACACTGCTGGTGTTCCTAAATTTCATCGAAAGAGTTATCGCTGGCGTTATCAAACCAATTGTCAATACCCAGGGCAAAAGACTGCGTTGCTAACTAACGGTACAGTATGTTTTCTAGATAATAGCCATATCAAAGTACCTAAAATAGGATTGTTACGTGTTGCCGGTTCCCAAGCACGTCTCTTGAGGAGAATGTGTGAGACTAGAATTGGTACTGTGACATTGACTAAAGATCCAGCGGATCACTTCTTTCTATCAATGCAACTAGCTTCAGATGAACCTTTTGTTAAAGTGTCCAAGGCTAATCACGGACATATTGGAATTGATCTTAATACTGATAATTTCTTAACCGATAATGAAGGTAACACAGTTCCTAATCCACGATATTATCGCACTATTAAAGGTAAATTAGCTAAAGAACAGCGTATTCTATCTAGACGACAACGGCGTGTCAAAAAAGAACATCGTTCTTTACGCGATAGTAAAAATTATCAAAAGCAACGCTTGTTAGTTGCTAAACTCCATGCCAAAGTAATGAACCAAAGACATAATTTTCTCCAACAAATCTCTACTGCACTAATCAAGAACCACGATTTAGTAGTAGCTGAGGAGTTGCGTAGTAAGAATATGCTCAAGAATCATGCTTTAGCGCTTAGTATTTCTGACGTTGGCTGGCGTTCCTTTCTCGGCATGTTGGCTTATAAAGCAGATCTATATGGTCGACAATTTATCACAGTCAGCCCAAGAAATACTACACAAACATGTCACAATTGTGGCTTTGTGATGGGTACTAATGGCACGAACAAACTAACGTTAGCTGATCGAAAATGGACGTGTCCGAACTGTGGTATTCATCATATTCGTGATTGGAATGCAGCTAAAAATATTCTGGATAAGGGAATTGCTAAATTATCCTAGCTTATCTGTCCCTATGGCAACCTGGGGACATAAAAGGCGTTGGTAATTAGACGACCGCTACTTGATTGCAACCTTGGTTGGTCAAGCAAGTTGTCCCTATCTACGCAAATTGTGGTCTGAAATCCACGAGGATTTTCGGCTCACAAGCCATTGACTTTAGTCAGTGGTGGTTGACGACAACAAAAAAATAACGGTCCCCCAAAATAGCGGACCGTTATTTTTTAATTTGCAGACACATAGTGCGTCAAACCTCTTTTCCAAACAACTTTTGAGAGTAAGTAAAACCCTAAGTCTAGCAGCGCTAAGTACCCTAAAGACCAGACCGCCTTTTGCCCTTTTACCACCATAACTGGTAAATTGCTCAATAACAAAAACGGTAAAACATACAAGAAGAACAGTTGGAAGACTTTTGGGAAAAAGACTTTCGGACGACTCAAAAGATCAGTCAGATCTTCCACTAATCCGGTAAAACTCAACGGACTTTCAAACCAAAAGGCCAAACAAACTAAGAGTTGATCGATCACAAACAAAAAGACAACGCCTAAAAATACTGCTGACAAAAGACCAATGAGCTGCATGAAACTCAGATCATATTGCGCTAATAAGTACACTAAGACCCCACTAGTACAAAGGGCATTGAATAAACTCGGTAGATCAAAATTACCGGCGGAAACGAACCAATATGGATCGACAGGTCGCAACAGTTGTTGATCTAAAGTTCCTTCTAAAATATGGAAACTGAGTTCTTCATGTCCGATCAGAAAGAAAAAATCATACAGATACGTGATTAAAGCGATCGCAGTGATCAAAACAAAATAGTCTGAGCGCGACCAACCTTTCACAACAAGATCAGCTTCAAAGTAAACATAACCTGTCAAAAGCTCGATCCCGTAAAAGACTAAAGCTAGGCTAAAAGTCATCAGACTGGTCGCACGGTAGATCGTAAATTGCCGAACACTTTGTTGCCAAATAATCTTAATAACTCTCATACACTTTCGACCCCTTCGTAACGACACAACCCGCGCTTTGAGGCCCACTGATAGAGTTTAAACGCGATCAGCCACCAGATGACGACTGCCAAAAAAGCGCGACTATAAGTGGCTAAAGTGAATGGCTGCAAAAGCAAACGCGCTAAAACATCAGAGACGAGCGAAAAAGGATTGTACTGGAGCCAGGCCCAAAGACCTTTGGGCAGTAACGTCAACGGAAAATATTTACCACCTAAAACTAAATAACAGGCGTTGACTGCAGCCCGTAACGGCCACAGCTCGATGAGCCAAAAACTCAGCGTGCCTAACGTGAGCATGAGCGTAAAAAACATCCCTAAACTGACTAACAAGTAGAGGCTAAGTAACAACAGAGTCGTTAAACTAACATGCGTCAATTTAGCGATCAAACCTAACATCACTAACTCTAAAGCGATCCCAAGTGCATGTGCACCTAAGAAAAAAGCTAAATTTTCACCGTAAAGTGAGAGTGGACGATACAAAAGCGTATTCAACTGTCCGCTTTTGATCTGGCGGGCTAAACGAAATGCCGGTCCAGTACTAAAGACGAGCGTCAAAAAGTTAGCGACGATCAAATAGTGGATCATCTGTGTTAAAGAATAACCATTTTTTTGCGGTCCGACTTGATAAAGTGTCGTCCAGATAAAGAGCGTTATCCCCAGTTGCAGACAGACTTTGATGAGTGTTACAACTAGTTGTGCGCGATAACTCAGACTGCGCTGTAAGCTATTGATAAAGATAAACAAATATTTCATCGCTTATCCCCTTTTTCAAAGAGCTCAAAGATAAAATCTTCTAAGCTCAGCCCTTGGCGCTTTAACGACACTAAATTTTTGAGCTCGACTTGTGCGAGAAAATTGGCCAGCTGCTCTTGTTCGACCCGGATCTTTTCAACTTGGCCACCCGTCAAGAGCTCGGCTGTGAAAAACTGGTGTTGAGCAATGTTACACGTGAAACATGTCAGCGGTTCGTTGTAGATCACTTTGCCATCCATCAAGATCAGAAGCTGATCAGCTAACTGTTCGATATCTTTGACATAGTGTGAAGTCGTAATGATCGTCGTGTGATATCTCTTATTTTCAGTGCGCAAAAATTCATAGATCGCACGTTGTGTCACTAGATCTAATCCTAAAGTCGGTTCATCTAAAAAAAGATATTTCGGCTGATGCAATAAAACAGCGATCAGTTCACATCTGACCCTTTGTCCTAAAGAGAGCTTACGCACTGGGATATCGAGCAATTCGGTCGCATCTAAGCGTAAACTCAGCTCTGCTAGGCGTGCTCGATATTGTGCTTTTGGTAAACGATAGATCGCAGCTAACATGTCAAAAGTCGCCTGTGGCGGGAGATCCCAGGATAATTGCGATTTTTGGCCTAACAAAACACCGATCTGTTGTAAAAACGGCTTTTGCTTTTGACTGGGAAGATAACCATCGATCTTGACTGTTCCTGTTTTAGGAACTAAGATCCCTGTCAAAAGTTTGATCAAAGTCGTCTTACCTGCACCATTAGGGCCGATCAACCCGACCATGGCACCCGACGCAAGCGTTAGATCTGTCGGCTGTAAAGCTTGGATCTTTTCAAATTTACGGGAAAAAAGGTCTTGGACACTGCCTTTAAAACCACTTTGGCGTTTAAAAGTCGTATATTCAAACGACACATCAGTTAATTCGATCACGGCGTCCCCTGCCTTTCAAAAAAGACTCACCGTTATTGCAATAACTATGGGGGCTGGGAAAAAACTCAGTTCTAATAAAGAAAGAGGCTCACGTCGAATTTTTTCAACGTGAGCCTTTTCATATGATCGATCTCTTGCTAATATTAAGTTGTCCAAAAATAATAAAGGAGAGACCTACCATGTATAAAAATTATAACACATCTGAATTAGAATTGGATATCACTTATTCAATGAAATTACCTGCTGATCATATTGCTGTTTTGATCAGTCATTTTGTTGATTCGATCCCCCAAGATATTCTTTTAGAGGACACTTCACATACCGGTCGTCCAGCTTTTCATCCAGCTATGCTTTTAAAAATGACTTTATTTGCTTACCATGAATCCGTCTTTTCTGGTAGAAAGATCGCTAAATTGAATCAATACTATCTTCCAATGATGTGGTTAAGCGGAAATACTTCTGTTAGTTATAAGACTATCAATAACTTCCGGTCAAGTGATCATGCTAAAGAAATCATCGAAAAAGCCTTTGTGCTGTTTACCTTGCTTCTATCTAAAAATGGTATGTTAGATGCCGATGAAGCTTTATTTATTGATGGTACTAAATTAGAAGCTGATGCTAATCGCTATAGTTTTACCTGGAAAAATGCTTCTGATAAGTTTGAAAAGTCGCTTGATGAAAGAGTAGCTAAGACCTATGACGAGCTGATCCAACACCAAGTTGATATCGCTATTTCAAAAGATATGCTGGGGTCCAGTGATGCGATAAAGGAGCTTATTAAGGGGACCGATCTTAAATTAGATGCGATTGAAGAAGATATCGCTACTGAACCTAAAGTCATAAAAGGTGGTTCAAAAAATAAGCGAGCTCGTCGAAGACTAAAAAGCATCAAACGCAAACTCCAAACTGATCTTCTGCCAAGAAAAGAAAGATACGAACGTAATAGGAAGATCTTTCAGGGACGAAATAGCTTCTCAAAAACAGATAATGACGCTACTTTTATGCGTTTAAAGGAAGATCATATGAAAAATGGGCAACTAAAGCCTGCTTACAATTTACAGATCGCGACTAGCGGTCGCTTTGTCCTACATTATGATATATTTCCTAACCCAACGGACACACGGACATTAGTGCCATTTTTAAAATCTTTTACTAACTTAGAACTATTCAAATATATAGTGGCGGACGCTGGATATGGGAATGAAGCTAACTATCAGGCTGTTACTGATATGTTTGAAAAAATTCCCTTGATGCCCTATCCAATGTATCAAAAAGAACAGAGTCGCAAATACAAAAAAGATCCACGCAATATCAAAAATTGGACATATCATGCAGAAGATGATTATTATACAGATCCTGACGGTGTAGTATTTAAGTTTCAAAGATACAGTTCAAGTGTGGACAAATATGGATTCAAAAGAAACTTTAAAGTTTACGTAGCTGATGTTTTCCAGGCCACTAAAGAACTTGAAAACTTAGCTAAGACACCTAAGGGCTATCAGCGAACTAAAGCCATAAATTATAACTGGGAATTTTTTAAAAATAGTGCCGCAGAAGACCTTTCAAGTGAAAAGGGTTCAAAGATCTACGCGAGAAGACGTACAGATGTTGAAACCATTTTCGGAGATATGAAGGGTAATTTTGGCGTACGCCGAGTACATGTTAGAGGAGAGAAAGCAGTTCGAAATGAGATCGGACTGATACTTTTGACGATCAATATATCAAAATTATGGCACCTATTCAAAGAAATAGGGGGAGGATTTTTGAAAAAACGATCCGAAAACAAGCATAAAAGAAAAATACCTGATCAAATTTCTCAAAAACGAGATTTGATCAGGTATTTTTAGTTCAGGCTAGTAGTTTTTTCCCAGCCCCTTGATTATATGCTTTTCTTTCAACGATACAAGCGTTTTTTTTGAGTAAATTATTTTAGCATAAAGCCTTTAGCTTAAACAAAAAAGACGAGCTTTGAAAACCAATGTCATTAAGTTAAGCCTACAGTACTAAAGATTAGATATTGAAAAAGAGATCAGAAACATATTTTGTAGTTATCTGATCTCTTTTTATCACGACAAATAAGCTGATAGTTAATCAAATTTTTTTATCAGCACGTTCTTTTATGTTATTCTGTAGTTGAATCCTGATGCTTTTCTTCTGCTGGATGATCTTTTATAATGCCGACCATTCCTGATTGGAAGAATATTTTTAGAAATATAGGATTCTAACCGTTTTGGTGGGGATTTTCCTCTAATAAAAGATCTACACAGTCTCACAGCGACTGTAAAATTAACTTTATATTGATATGATCGAGCCTTTTCTTGGAGTGATACATGATCTATGATCATTTGGGTGAAATTGTACACTATAAGTTTAGCGTAGATCTCTTGAAGGATCCCCACTATTTTTTTAGCGTGAAAGTTCAATAATCCCAAGGTATGTTTCAATGTCCTGAATGCTGTTTCTATCCCCCAACGTAAATGGTAAAGCTTTTTTAGTTTCCAAGCTGGATATGAACTTTGATTTAGATTAGTTACTACAGTCACATCCTTGTCTTCGGATACAGAAAAACGTACTATTCTAAATTCAAGTGAATAAAATTCAGTTGGGTCAGCTTTCTTGGTTTTTTGTGATAAAAAATCGAAGGTCACATTGGCCGGTATAAATCTATAAGAATTACGTTCTCTAAATAATTCCTTAGTTTCTCTAGTTTGTTTACGTGTTAATTTTAGTGTGAAATGTTTATCGAATTGGCGTTCATCTGGAAGTGCTATTCCACTGATCACGCCATTGTTGTTTCGTACTCTGATCAAGAAAGACCAACCTTTTTCTTGGATGTGCGCTAAGGTATTATAAGATTCATATCCTCTATCGCCAATAATGAGCGCCTTAGGGATTTTAGAACGAGCGATCATTTTATTCAAGGCATTGCGCTCATTATCCATACCTTTTTGGACGATCACATCTGTATAAATTTGTTTGTCTAAGTCAAAGAGTGCGTTAAGGTGAAGTAAATTATAAGCTTTGCGACCATTTGGAGATGGAAAATAAGAGCTTTTATCAGTTGGATCAGTTGGGATATGAATACTAGAGCCATCGATAGCTAGGATCCTGATTTGACTTTGAGTGTTTTGTGATAATCGATCGGAAAACAGATGGAAGAATTTTTTAAACGCCTCAGCTTTTACTTTATATCTTTGTTGTGTAAAAGCTGAAACAGTGAGTTCCGGTATACCTCCTGTTAGTTGTGATAATTCACTTAGAATAGTCCCGCCACCCATTGATAGAATATAAAGTAGCGTGTCTTTAAAAACAAGTTTTCTCTGACGTATAAAATCACGTTTGGGATCGACAACATATTTTTCTTTTTCTTGGTCGATCGAGTCAAGGGTAGTTAAAAATAACTTTTTCAGTTGTGCTATATTCATAATGCTCACCTCCGTACATTAATAATCTCTATTAACGTCATAGATGTCAAAAAAGAGAGCTTGTATCAAATTTCTAAATTGAAATTTGATACAAGCTCTCTTAACTTAATGACATTGGCTTTGAAAACTCGTCTTTTTATTGATCTTATAATTTTCCTACGAGATCTAAGCTAGGCGTCAAAGTAGCTTCACCGGGGTGCCATTTGGCAGGGCACACTTGATCTCCGTGAGCGCGAACGAACTGAGCTGCTTGAAGCGTTCGTAAAACTTCGGAAGCATTGCGCCCGATGCCCATGTTATTGATCGTATATGATTGCACGACTCCATCTGGATCGACTAAAAAGACTGCGCGATAGGCTTGGCCTAGATCTTCATCTAAGACATCAAAAGCGCGCGCCAACTTCCCAGCTGGATCGGCTAACATCGGATATTCCAACTTGCCGATCCCTTCAGAAGTTTCTGCCCAAGCTTTATGGACAAACTCTGTGTCTTCTGAGACAGAGTAGACTTCGGCGTTAGCTGCTTTGAACTGCTCGTAATTGGCTTGTAAGTCCTCTAACTCAGTCGGACAAACAAACGTAAAGTCAGCCGGGTAAAAGAAGAACACGCTCCAGCGCCCTAAAACATCTTTTTTGGCAACATCTTTTAGCTCACCTTGATGATAAGCTTTAACGGTAAAATCTTGGATCTCTTGTCCAACATAATTCATTTTCAACGCCTCGCTTTAGATTTTCTTCGTGATACACCTTTAGTATAACGCAAGCTCCTCACTTGTCAACCTTTATACATCGGGCTTAGTTCGGTCTTTTTAGAAAATTTTTAAACTAATATCATTGTAGACTAGAGGCCATCACGATCAAGCGTTCTAAGTTATTAGCTTTGAACTCGTAAACGACGTTATCTTTGTTCCACGTCAAAGTTTGCCCTAAATAGTCATTTTTATCAGTTGTTTCAAAGCGCGCGTTCCCTCGTTGGGTCGGAGCTGGTAAACGATAACGTTCTAGTAACGCCACTGCTTTTTGCGCCGCGACTGTCGGATTTTCGCCCGCCACAGGACTGCCGTGCATCGTTAACGACCAGTTGCCTTCGTTCCAGTGTAAATAACGTTGGCCTGCTCCACTATTGACGGTAGCTTGGATGTTATAACCTAAATTGATCTTAGGTAAACTTCCTTGCGAAGCATCAGTCGTATATTCGATCTGGTCTTTGGCTTCATCAACGCTAGCATAAGTTTTCTTAGTCAAAGTTGCATATAAGGATCCGTCTTTAACGCCATCTTCATTGATATTTTTAGCTTCTTTAGCTAAATAATAGTTGGCAGTATAGTTATTGATATCTCCTTCAAAGAAGATGTTGACTTTTTTATTGGTATCTTCTTGACCAGAGAGCGTCACAACTAAAGCCGAATCCCCCAGTTTTTGGCGCATCGCTCCAGCGGCATATTGGACCCGTTCATTGTTAGTCAAATTAGCGCCTTTATCGTCTCCACTTGTTTGACTTTGGGTGCTTTCACTTGAGCTCGCTTCACTACTTGAACTTGAGCTTTGGCTACTTGAACTTGCCTGAGTCGCTTGACTTGTTTCACTGCTTTTAGCTTGACTACTTGAGCTTTTTTCAGCTACTTTTGATGTTTGCGTCTTAGAGCTCGTATCTTTTGCTTGCTTACTTTCAGACGAACAACCTGCTAAGAGCGCTGTACATAAAAGAGTTAAAGTTAATTTAGATAATTTCTTCATTACACTCATCCCCTTAATAAAATATCTACTTTTAGGATACATGATTTAGTCGCAGAGTACAAAAAAGAGGCCACGATCCAGTTGCGGCCTCTTAGAGCTTAACGGCTAGCTAATAACATATTGTAAAGCATGCCGTCCTTTAATTTTTCAACATCTGCACCTAAGATCTGTGCGATCTCATAAGCATAAGCCCAAGCTGTAGCTGGTCCACGACTTGTCACAAGATGTTTTTCTTCATCAACGACGACTAAGCCTTCTTCAAAGATCCCATCTTTGACTTCATCAGCGATCCCAGCTTCCATCCCTGGGTAAAGCGTGTAGTGACTACCGTCTAACAGACCGTAACGCGCAAAAGCGATCGGCGCAGCACACATCGCTGCGTTCCATTTACCCGCTTCTTGACGTTTGACCATCAAATGGCGTAACGTTTCACTGTCACGCAAACTTTCTGCTCCTGGAAGACCTCCAGGAAAGATCACCATATCATAATCCAATAAACTTTCATCCAGCACTTTATCACAAGTCAAGACGATATTGTGGTCTCCGTTTACGATCTTATCAACTAGACCGACCATATCGCATTTGATCCCAGCACGCCGTAAAACGTCAACGCTTGAAAGTGCTTCTACTTCTTCACATCCTGGTGCGATCAGCACTGCTGCTGTTTTTGCCATAAATAGTACCCCCTTGTCTTCTCAACTACTATTTTAGTCCAAGATCAAAGTTTCGTTAAATCTTAAGCCTCTAATTTGTATAAAATTTGCGGGCGTATGTTTGATCGACGTTGCTCGGGCGCTCTTTCAAGTGGGAAGCAAACATCTTGTTCAATTCATTATAAAAATCATAACTAAATGGTGCATTAGCGATAAGCTGATCACCTTTTGTCGCAACTAATTCAAGTTTTCCTGGAGCTTTACGCTCAAATAAAACTTGATCGTAATCGATCTCTTGTTGCGTCAATAAAATGTATTTCATCAATTCAACGATCCGATCATCGATCTTTTCATCTCGTAACATGATCTTTTCACGTAAAGCCCCTGGATCAGCAGTGTAGCGGATCTCATAACCATCAGCTAAAAGATCTTGGTCGCTTAGTTGATGAGCTGCAAGTAAAGCTTGCGAGATATTTTGGCGCGCTTGCGCTAAATTTTTTTCATCAGCGACATATTGGATCAAGAGTTTTTGTTTTACATCAGTGTAAAGCAGATCATATAAGACGGTTGCTTTCGTTTGGCAAGCAGGACAAGTAAAGGTAAATAATTCACCTGTCAAAAGCTGTTCTTTGAGCTTTGGTTCTAAAGTTGCATTGATCGAATCGTATTTTTTAAAAGTTGTCTTTGTTTGACAGTTTGGACAGATCAGCACTTGTGTCGAGATCTTTGTCATTTTTAGCGCCCCCAAAAATTAAATAAAGTTTTTTAGACCTTCAATAAATAAGAAGATCCCATATACGGCAACGATCGCCCCACTAACAAGATTGATCCCTCGTAAAAGACGGTCTGAGATCTTGTTAGCAAAGACGTTGAATGCAGTCGTCATCCCCATATCCCAGATAAATGACGCACTGACTACCCCAATAATAAAAAAGATACTTTCCGATACACTCAATGTGCCCCGACTGGCCCCAAGCATCATCGTCCCATCGATCAAAGCTTGGGGATTGGCCCAACTCACGACTAAAGCAGATAAAAAGGCCTGCTTTAAACTCTGCTTACTTTCGGAACTTGTTAGAGCACGCTGATCAGCCGCACGAATGATCGACCACCCGATATAAGCCGTCAACAGCCCCCCCAAGAGCATGATCACGATCTTTAACAGTTCATTTTTAGCGATCAAAGCCCCGATCCCATAAAAAGCTGCCACACAAAAAAGTGCGTCAAAGACCCACACAATAAAAGTATAGAGCCAAGCTCGTGTCAATTTATATGAAAGTCCGTTGTTGAACACATACACGTTTTGCATCCCGATCGGCGCCACAAAAGCAAAACCGATCAAAAGTCCTTGTAAATATGCCATTTTCTTACTGTCACTATATCAAGTGTGGCCAAAGAGACGAGTGCTTTCTCTTTGCAAAAGCGATATAGCTTTTTCCTTTTTTATTTAGTCAGCTCAAAAAGAGCTTTGCACTACTGTACTATTTCAGTAAATTTTCACCACCTTGTATTTGATGATACGCTTTAATTTACCTAAAAAACAGTATTGCTTTGATTAAATCTTCGCCCTTAAATTATAATGTTTATACCACACTTGTCCTTTCTTAAAAATCTCAACTAGTAAATGCCTACTTGTTCATAGTAACACAATCATACAAAAAAATAGTACCATCTCTCTTAAACAAGAAAGATAGTACTACCATTCAAACTTTATTACTTAGCTTTTTCCCAAGTCTTTTCAAATAACTCATATGAGAAGTCTGCGGTCGTATTCACAACTGCATCTGCTTGGCTCAATTCTTTAGGATCACCAACAGCCACAGCTGTCATATTAGCTGCTTTGATCGCAGCCACACCAGAGACCGCATCTTCAACACCGACACAGTCACGTGGATCAAGGTCGACTGCTTTAGCACCAGCTAAAAAGATATCTGGCGCTGGTTTGCCATTTGCAACTTTGCTTGGATCAGCGATCGCATCGAATTTTTCATACAGACCAAGTTTTTTCAAGATCGCAGGCGCATTTTTAGAAGCAGAAGCGATCGAAAGTTTCACGTCATGTGCTTTTAATTGCGCGATCAGATCTGTGATCCCTGGTAAGATATCGTCTTTTGTCAATGTATCGATCGCTTTTAAATAATAACCATTTTTCTTTTCAGCCAACTGCGCGATCTGTTCTTCATCATATTGATCTAAGATGTTACCAAATTCTAAGATCTTCACTAAAGAATCTGTTCGACTGATCCCTTTTAGTTGAGCTTCAAACTCAGCTGGCAACTCGAGGCCAAATTGTTCTTTGGCTAATTGGCTCCACGCTTCAAAGTGGAACTTCGCTGTATCGGTGATCACACCGTCAAGGTCAAAAATCGCACCTTTCATCTTCTTGCCTCCTAAGCAACTGTTAATTCTGTTTCTTTACCATTCAATTTGATCGTCAAAGGTTCACCTTTCAATAATTTGATCGTTGAACCAGCTTTTGTCACATCGATACTCAAGAGACGACCACGGAAGTTGATGCGGAACTTGTAACCTTCCCATTCTTTAGGCAAGAATGGTGCAAATTCAAGTTGCCCGTCAATGACCCGCATCCCAGCAAAACCTTGAACGATCGCTAACCATGAACCTGTCATCGAAGTGATGTGCAGTCCATCTTCAGTATCGTTGTTATAGTTATCAAGGTCTAAGCGTGCTGTTCGAGAGTACATTTCAAAAGCTTTATCTTCTTTATGAAGATCAGCCGCTAAGATCGAATGGATCGATGGGGAAAGACTTGATTCGTGAACAGTCAATGGTTCATAGAATTCAAAGTTCTTTTCTTTTTGTTCTGGCGTGAAGTCTTCAACAAAGTAGTAGATCCCTTGTAAAACATCAGCTTGTTTGATATATGGTGAGCGTAAGATCTTATCCCAAGACCAGTTTTGGTTCAATGGAAGTTGATCTTGTGGTAGATCTTTGACTGGTGTAAGATCCTTGTCTAAGAATGTATCATGTTGCACAAAGATCCCTAATTCTTGATCTTCTGGCAAGTACATCTTATCTGCGATCTCTTCCCATTTAGCTAATTCAGCTGGAGTAAGGTCAAGTTCAGCTAATTTTTCAGCTGAAACTTCACCAGCCACTTCACGTGTATAGTTCAAACACCATTTAGCCAACATATTTGTGTACCAGTTATTGTTGATGTTATTTTCGTATTCGTTTGGTCCTGTGACCCCGTGGATCATATATTGCTCTTTACGCTTCGAGTAGTGGACCCGATCAGCCCAGAAGCGTGCGATCCCAACTAAAACATCAAACCCGTCGTGAGTTGCATATTCTTTATCGCCTGTATAACGAGTGTAGTTGTAGATAGCATATGCGATCGTCCCGTTACGGTGGATCTCTTCAAACGTGATCTCCCATTCATTGTGGCATTCGATCCCGTTAAAGGTCACCATTGGATAAAGAGCACCTTTTAGGCCTTGTTGTTGCGCGTTGTGGTAAGCACCAGCCAATTGGTCAAAGCGATATTTGAGCAAGTTTTGGGTCACTGATTTATCAGCCAAAGCTAGATAAAGCGGAACTGCAAAAGCTTCTGTGTCCCAGTATGTGGCACCACCGTATTTTTCACCCGTAAAGCCTTTTGGTCCAATATTCAAACGAGCATCGTCCCCGTAGTATGTTGAGAAGAGTTGGTATAAGTTAAAGCGGATCCCTTGTTGTGATTCAGCGTTCCCTTTGATCTCAACGTCTGCTTTTTCCCAACGTTTAGCCCAACCAGCTGCTTGTTGTTCTTTTAATTCAGCAAAACTGAATGCTGCTTGTTTTTCACTGAGCTCTTTAGCAGCCTTACTCAAAGCTTCACGTGTCTCATAGTCACGCGAAGTCACAACGATGACCCGTTTTTCAAGTTCAGCTGTCTTCCCTGGGGCTAATTCACCAGAAAAAACATTAGCAACATGTTTTTCACTTGTTTCAGCTTGTTTTGCTTCTAGATCTGTCACATGTGCTGCTAACATTTCCACGGTAAATTGTGGTGTCCCAAAGTTATTTGGGATCGTCTGAGCAGTCAAAGAACTGTGATCTTCAGCGACATTTTCCGCTAAAACGTTCCAGAATTTTTCATCATAGTTTGCATCTTCGTTGAAGACATCGGCATCGATATAAGATCTGATCTCGATGTTGGCTGGTCGATCGCTCAAGTTTTCGACTGTGATCTTAGCAGCGTAAAGTTCTTTTTGAGCTACGCTGACAAAGCGTTCAAAGTTCAAACGGAATTTTTGTCCATCTTTTTCAACGATATAACTACGAGTCAATAAGCCTTTTTGCATATCTAAAACTAATTCATAGTCAGAAAAAGCATCTTGTGCGATATCGACCGAAGAACCGTTCAACTTGATATCAACTTTTGTAAAATCAACAGCATTGATCACTTTGCCAAAGTATTCTGGGTAACCATTCTTCCACCAACCAACACGCGTCTTATCTGGATACCAGACCCCGCCAAGGTAGATCCCTTTATGCGTATCGCCGGAATAATTTTCTTCAAACATCCCACGCATACCCATGTATTCGTTACCAATACTTGTCATACTTTCTTGGAGTCGCTTGTCTTCAGGTTTCAATTCATGTGTGACGATCTTCCATGGATCGATCTCAAAGATTCTTTTCATTATATTCTGACCACCTTTTCAAATTTAAACGTTTTCATTTCGATACATTTATTATATATGCAATCGGTTGCACATGCAAGTAAAAAAAGACAAAAATCGTTAAATTTTTGTCGATTCGCGTTCAATGATCTTATGCGGGACGATCACCGCATTGCTTTCTAACTTCAAAGTATCAGATTTGATCGCAAGAGCTGCCGCTTCTGAGCCTAAGAAGCGCGGGAAGATCTCGACTGAAGTCAACGCTGGTCGGGCTAGCTTAGCCAGCGCTGAATTGTTGAAGCCCATCACTGCGATCGCTTCTTCTTCCAGACCACATAAATGCTGGAGCGCTAGGGCTAAATTATCGTCACAAGCTAAGATCGCCACTTTTTTAACGTCTTTTGGTAAGGCTTTTTGTAAAAGCTCACGGTCCTTTTTCTCATCGGCGCGCGTGGCAGCAAAACACACTGCTTGGCTTTTTCTCCCACTCTCTTTCACTGCCGCTTCATAGCCTTTGAAGCGGGCATTTTGGACATTTTCTGCTAAATCAGTATACGCATAGATGATCGTTTCATAGCCTTTATCGAGTAAAAAGCAGGCCGCATCATACCCAGCTAAGTAGTTGTCATTATCAACATGGTAGAGCGTCTCTTTTTCAGTATACGGTGTTCCGATCATCACATAACGCACGTGCTTTTGACGTTTGACAAATTCTAAGACGGGATCATCTGCTTGCGAATAAACAAAGACAAAACGCGTGATATTGCCACGTTTGATCATCGTTTCGATATTTTTGATCAACTCAGCACTTGTTTGTCCTGAAGCCACAGAAACTAAATAATCATGTGCATTACAGATCGAAGCTAGACCTTGGATGATCTGGATAAAAAATGGATTATCGCCGACATCTTCTTCGCGCGCTGGCAAAACGACCCCTAGCGTATTTGAAGTTTGATTAGCTAAATTTTGCGCAACAAAATTAGGCGAATAATCCAATTCTGTCATTGCTTTTTTAACTCTTGCTTTTGTCTCTTCACTGATCAAAGGACTGTCATGCATCGCCCGTGAAGCGGTCGATGGTGAGACCCCTGCTCGTTTGGCGACGTCTTTTATCGTTGCCATTTGGCCACCACACTTTCTATTAAAACGTTTGCATACATATGAGTATATACCGCAAACAGCTTATCTTGCAAGCTCAAATACTAGCCCTATTTCCTTGGAAATACCTGCAAAAAAACGCCTGCCTTGCCAAGCAGACGTTTTAGTTATTTTTTCAATGGATACATGATCCGCAAGGCATTTAAAACGGCTAACACTGTCACCCCGACATCAGCAAAGACAGCTTCCCACATCGTCACATCACCAAACGCACCTAAGATCAAAAAGAGCGTTTTGATCCCAAGAGCCAAAATGATATTTTGCCAAACGATCTTTTGGGTCCGTTTGGCAACGGCTAAAGCTTTTAAGATCGCTTGCGGATCATCTTTCATCAAAACGACATCGGCTGCTTCGACAGCTGCATCCGAGCCTAATGCTCCCATCGCGATCCCAACATCGGCTTGACTCAAGACTGGTGTATCATTGAGTCCATCGCCGACAAAGGCCACTTGGTGTCCGTTTTTTTGCTGGAGCTTTTGGACAGCTATCAACTTATCTTGTGGCAAGAGCTCAGCTTTAAACTGCGCGATCCCTAACTCTTTAGCAACACTTTGGGCACTTTTTTGACGATCGCCAGTCAACATCACTGGGGTCAGTTCTTTAGCTTTCAGTTGGGCGATCGTTTTTTTAGCCGTCTTCTTAAGGGTATCTGTTATCACGAGATAACCTTTGACTTGCCCAGCATAAGCAACATGTACGATACTACCGACTGTTTTCACATCACCGACTAACGGCTGGAAGCCATGAGTTTTTAAGAGCTTAGCATTTCCAACTAAGAGCTCTTTTCCTAAATAAGTCGCTTTAACACCTGCGCCGACTTGTTCATCTAACGCTTCAACTGCTGGAAGTTGACTTTGACCATTTTTCGAAACGATCGAACGCGCGAGCGGATGCGGTGAGTGTTGCTCTGCGATCGCAGCTAAGCGCACTAATTCTTCTGGCGTGACTTTTTCAGCAGGAACAACTTGGGCGACTTTGAATTCACCTGTCGTCAAAGTCCCGGTCTTATCGAAGACAAACGTTTTGATCTTTGTCAAACGTTCTAAATAATCACTACCCTTAACTAAGACACCTTGTCTCGAAGCTGCCCCGATCCCGGCAAAAAAGCCTAAGGGGATCGAGATCACTAACGCACAAGGACAGGAGATCACTAAAAAGATCAAAGCACGATAAAACCAAGGTTCAAATGGTCGACCAAAAAAAAGCGGGGCGATCGTCGCCAATAAGACCGCTAAACAGACAACAACAGGTGTATAGATCTTGGCAAAGCGCGTGATAAATTTTTCAGTTGGTGCTTTCTTTTGACTGGCATTTTCAACAAGCTCTAAGATCTTGGCGATCGTTGAAGCGCCGTATTCTTTGGTCACTTTGATCTCAAGGACACCATTTTTGACGATCATCCCACTTAAAACTTCACTACCACTCAAAACCGCTCGAGGCTCACTTTCACCTGTCAAAGCTGCCGTATCGACATATGAACTACCGTTAGTGACGATCCCATCTAACGGGATCTTTTCACCTGTTTTGACAACGATCGTTGCGCCTACTTTAACTTCTTTTGGGGTCACACGCTTGAGTTCTCCAGTAGCCATTTTTATTTGTGCATATTCAGGACGAATATCTAACAAGTCTGTGATCGAACGCTTTGAACGCGCGACTGCAACTTCTTCAAAGAGATCTCCGATCGCATAAAAGAGCATCACAGCTACGGCTTCTGGATATTGTTTGACGCCAAATGCTCCTAAAGTCGCGATCGTCATCAAAAAATTCTCATCAAACCACTTTCCTTGAAAAAGATGCACTAACGCTTCTTTGATGACAGGAAGTCCAATGATCAGATAGGCTAACAAATAAAGCCAAAATTTAGCTGTAGCTCCAAAAAAAGGTAAATAAGCTCCTAAAAATAAAACTAGCGTACTTCCGATCTGAAAAGTTTTTTGTTTATCTGTTACTAATAATTCCTTAAATCTCATGGTTCTCACTTCTTTCATTCTACACTTATGAATATATGTTCATATCTTCAATTAAAGTGTAGCACACTGCACATTTTCTGACAAGGCTAGGTACTTCAAAAGTTGACTTTATGTTTCAAGTAATGTAGCTTAAAATTTATAGCATTTTACATAATAGCAGAAAGGAATCTTTAGCTTTATTTATTGAAATCATGGAAAATAATCGTTTGACTTATAAAAATTATATCGTGATCGGTTCTTTGATCTTTGGGATGCTCTTTGGGGCCGGAAATTTGATCTTTCCCGTGCATTTAGGTCAATTAGCAGGGGCTAATTGGTGGCAAGCGGCTCTTGGCTTTTTGACCTCAGGTGTTTTGCTCCCAGTCTTAGGGCTGTTGGCGATCAGTATCACTTCTTCGCAAGGGATCTATGACTTAGCTCGTCCGATCGGACACCATTATGCACTAAGTTTTATGATCTTGATCTACGCTACGATCGGACCTTTTTTTGCCACTCCTAGAACTGCAACGGTCCCATTTACGATCGGCTTTGATCCTTATTTACCTAAAACATGGCACACTGGTGGGCTTTTGCTCTACTCTGCACTCTTCTTTTTACTTGTTTATTATCTTTCTAGTAAAGAAAGTAAGATCACTGTTTTGATCGCGAAAGTTTTGAATCCGGTCTTTTTGCTCATGTTATTTGTGATCTTTTTACTAGCATTTAGTTCACCACTTGCCTTAGCTAAAAACGCTCCGATCACCTTAGAATATGCAACTAACGCACTTTCTTCTGGTTTGCTCCAAGGTTATAACACGATGGATGCCTTAGCTTCTTTAGCCTTTGGGATCACCGTGATCACTGCCGTCAAACAACTGGGCGTCACCGAGCAAAAAGAAATTTCGCTGGCTACAGCTAAAGGCGGTTCACTTGGGATCTTGTCGATCGGCGTGATCTACATCGCCTTGATCTTATTAGGGGCTCAAAGCGTTTCGACTTTTGGCTTAGCTGAAAACGGCGGTATCACTTTGACACAGATCGCTCACCACTATCTAGGCGTCTTCGGTGATGCTCTCTTAGCAACTTTGACGACAGTCACATGCCTTTCGACTTCGATGGGACTTGTGATCGCAAGTTCGCAAACTTTCCATCAGCGCTTTGAAAAGATCTCTTATAAACAAATGTTAGCTTTGAACTGTTTGCTTTCGTTTACGATCGCAAACTTAGGCTTAGATACGATCATTTCTTGGTCTTTACCAGTTTTGATGTTTCTCTATCCCCTTGCGATCACTTTGATCCTACTAGGGATCACCTCACCGCTTTTCCAAAAAAGTTCGCTCGTTTACCAAACAACGACGCTCTTTACTTTGATCCCAGCACTTTTTGATCTTGTCAATGCTCTGCCAGCTGGGCTCAAGCAGACTTCATTTGTTCAAAGTATGTTACGTTTTGCTTCGCGCAATTTTCCTTTCTTTGAATTAGGTTTTGGCTGGATCTGCTTTAGTCTCCTCGGTTTCTTTATCGGGATCATTTGGTACTTAGTGCGTAGCCAAAAACGTGCGCAATAAAGAGTCTGTGATATAAGTAGTTTTTCATATTATCTACATTAATAAAAACTAGTATTTTCAGAATAAAGAAAGACATCTTCAAAATTCCAAACGTCGGAATTTGAAGATGTCTTTTTACTTATGTCACAGCTTCTTTTATTTATCTTTAGCTTGCAAGAGTCCTTTTTTTAATAAATACTCGCGTGCGACGGTACTTGCTTTGCGATGCTTGACTGTGACTTGATAATTTAACGCTTGCATCTCTGAAGCACTGATCTGACCACTTAACTTTTCTAAACTTGCTACGATCTGCGGATTTTCTTTGGCAAATTTTTCTGTCATCAACGGCGCACCTTGATATGGTGGGAAAAAATGGCGGTCATCTTCTAAAACGACCAGATCATATTGCTTGATCTGGGGATCAGTTGTGTAACCATCGACTAAATTGACTTTATGGTTAGCGATCGCTTGATACCGCAACGCTGGTTCCATGACTGAGATCTTCCCAAAATCAAGGCCATACACCTTTTTCAAACCTAAATAGCCATCTTCTTGGTTCGAAAAATCTGGATCAAAGCCAGCTTTGACAAAAGCATTGACCCGCGCTAGATCACTTAATTTCGTAACATTATAGCGTTTAGAAAATTCCTTAGTGACTGCTAGGTCATAGCCATTTTGATACGCCATCGGTCTTAAATAACGCAATTGATATTTAGCAGCTAACGCCTCTTTAGCTAAAGTATACGTTTTGTTTGGATCACTTGGGGTCTTTTGATCCAATTTGACTAAAGCTTCTAAGACTGTGCCTGTAAATTCAGGATAAATATCGATCTGATCTTTTTGTAAAGCTTGAAACAAAAAAGTCGTCCCACCAAAATTTGGTTTTAAGCTGACTTTAGCGTTAGGATCATCTTGTTTGATCAGATCACGATACATATTCATCAAGATCTCCGGTTCACTACCTAATTTGCCTGCGATCACGACCTTAACTGGCTTTTCTCGCACAGCTTCATAAGTTTGATAGCCTGCTAGCCCTACTAAACAGGTCGCTAGTAGTCCTAACGTTATGAGGATCCTTTTTTTAGTTTGTCCGATATATTTTAGACCAAAGCTAAAGCTAAAGGCTAACGCAGCTGAAAGGATCCCACCGATCAAAAGATATGTATTATTATTTTGCTGGATCCCAAGCATGATATACGTGCCTAAGCCCCCAGCACCGATAAAGGCTGCTAAAGTCGCCGTTCCGATCACTAAAACAAGGGCGATCCGGATCCCTGAAAAGATCAGCGGCAAAGCTAACGGTAACTCAAGCCGTTGCAATTTTTTTCTTTTTGAAAGTCCAAAAGCGTCGGCGGCTTCACTTAGGTTAGGATCGATATTTTTCAGACCCGTATACGTATTTTGATAGATCGGCATGATCGCATATAACGTCAAAGCGATCACCGCTGGAACTGGTCCGATCCCTACAAGTGGGATCAAAAGACCTAACAAAGCTAAACTGGGGATCGTTTGGATCATCCCAGCTAGTTGGAGCATCGCTTCGCCTAAAAAAGGCTTATCTCTAAACCAGATCGCAAGTGGCAAAGCGATCACTAACGCACAAATTAAAGCTAAAAACGATAAAGTGATATGTTCAGCTAGAGCACTCAAGATCTCACTTTTTTGCGTCACGAGCGTCTCGATCAATTTTGTCATCTTTAAATACCTGCACTTTCAAGATACTGAAGCAGCTGATCTAGCGTCAAAGTGTACGTGGCTTCGTGGTAATTGAAATCTAAACTTGGCTGTTTGCGCAAGTAACTGAGCACTTCAACGACCGCTGTAAGTTCTGGACATTTCTCATCATAAGGTTTAGGAGCTAGACTTAAAGAAGCGATCAGCTCTTTTAACATCAAAGAATTTTTGGGGCTTTGACTGAAAAATTCTTTGACGAAACGATCAGCTGGTGCAGTCAAGAGCTCATGTGGCGTTCCAACTTGTTTGAGCTGACCTTCATTTAAAACCGCGATCCGCTGCCCTAAACGCAAGGCTTCTTGCATATCATGGGTGACAAAAACGACGGTCATCTTGAATTTTTGCCACAACTTTAAGATCAATGTCTGCATCTGTTGGCGTAAAACTGGATCAAGGGCACTAAAAGATTCATCCATCAAGATCAGCTTCGGATCAGCCGCTAAGGCACGGACTAAAGCTACTCGCTGTTTTTGTCCGCCCGAGATATCTTTTGGGTAGCGTTTGGCATACTTAGATGCCGGTAATTCGACGAGCTCGAGCAATTCTTGGGCGCGCTTGCGCCGTTTGACCTTAGCAACGCCTAGCTGTTCGAGTTGGAGTGCAATATTATCTTCTAACGTCAAATTGGGAAACAAGCTACTTTCTTGTAAAACATAGCCCATGCTCAAACGTAATTTTTGTATATCATGATCTTTGATCTTGGTTCCATCTAAATAAATATCGCCCCTTGTTGGGACTGTAAGTCGATTTAACATGCGTAAAAGCGTCGTCTTCCCGCTCCCACTTGGGCCGACCAACACAAAAAATTCACCATCTTTGATCGTCAGATCGATCTGCGTCAAGATCTCATTTTGACCATAGACCATCCCAACATTTCGATACTCTATCATTATGACCACCTACATTTTGAATAAGTAAGAACTTTACCATAGTTTGCCTGACATCTACAAAAAAGACAATCAATATGCTTGTCTGGCTGTGATACCTCTAGCATGATCAAGCTGGTCTCTAACATAAAGTTTTATAGTCTCGAAAAGAGAGTGTTAAAATTGACAAATCGTCCTTTACCACAAGCCGGCAGTTGCCCTGTCGCAACAACGGTCAACCTTTTATCGAGCAAATGGAAACTCTTGATCGTCCGTGATCTGCTCAAAGGCACTAAACGTTATAGTAAACTCAAACAAAGCGTCGCAGGCGTCAGTCAAAAGATGCTGACCCAAAGTTTGCAAGAACTCGAACAAGATGGCTTAGTTTTACGCGAAGTTTTTCCAGTCATCCCTCCACGCGTCGAATATCGTTTAAGTCCTTTAGGCGATAGCTTACGACCTCTTTTCAGTGCCCTTGAAGATTGGGGCCTGATGTATCTTGAGCTCAAACAAAAAGAGTCAAGTTGACCCACTTTTAGGGTCGACTTGACTCTTTTTTAGTCTAAGACCATTTGGTTCGTATAAAGTTCATAATAGAAGCCTTGTTTTTGGAGTAATTCTTCATGACTACCTTGTTCGATCACATAACCGTCTTTTAAAACGGCGATTTCATCTGCATTGATGATCGTCTTCAAACGGTGGGCGATCACAAAGCTCGTCCGTCCAGCTAATACGGCATCCATCGCTTTTTGGATCTTTTCTTCTGTCACCGTATCGACGTTAGAAGTCGCCTCATCTAAGATCAAGAAATCTGGATCAGAGAGCAATGTCCGTGCAATACTGATCAACTGTTTTTGTCCAGTCGAAAACAGTGCATGTTCTTCGCTGATCTGAGTCGCATAACCAGCTGGTAAAGTGCTGATAAAATCATGGATCTGTGCTTGTTTCGCCGCTTCGATCATCTCAGCTTCACTTGCATCTGGGCGCCCATATTTGATATTATCGGCGATCGTCCCAGTAAATAGCACAGAATCTTGTAATACGATCCCGATATGTTGGCGCAATGATCCTAACGTCAAAGTGCGTACATCGAGCCCGTCAAATTTCACTGCCCCTGAATCGACATCGTAAAAGCGGTTGAACAAATTCATCGTCGTTGTTTTCCCTGAACCGGTCGGACCGACTAACGCTAACATTTGCCCTTTAGCAACACTAAGATCGATCCCATGCAAGATCTCTTTACCTTTATTATAGCTAAAGTGGACATCTTCTAAACTAACTCTTTCTTTGACTGGCTGCATCACCTGACCATTTGGAACGGTATCTTCTTCAGGTTGTTCTTCAACTTCGGCTAAACGTCTTGCCCCCGTTAAAGCTAGTTGGATCATCGAATAGATCGACGTCAGCTGTGTCAAAGGTTGGAAATATGTTTGCGAATATTGCACAAACATCACGATCAATCCCAAACCGACGGCTGTATTCATCTGTGAATCAGCGACCATCCAAGTTCCACCAACGATCACGATCGCAAGATTCAAAAGCGAAAGTCCTTGCATCAATGGGAACAAAAGCCCTGAGTAAAATTGACCGCGAAACATCGTTTCTTTGACTTTTTGATTTTGCTTATCAAAGCCAGCAATCGATTCTTGTTGGAGCCCGTTACTCAAGATCACTTGCTCACCGTTGATCTGTTCGTTGACGTAACCATTTAGATTTGAGATCTCATCTTGTTGTGCGTCTAAATATTTCCGCGCTTTATTCATGATGATCAGAGCGATCAAAATAACAACAGGCGTCGAGGCCATCGTAAGCAAGGCCAATTTGACATTGATCGAAAACATGACGATGATCACACCGATAAAGAGCGCCCCTTGCGAGATCAATTCAAAGATCGCATTATTCAAAGCATTCAAAATATTATCGATATCTGATGTAAATAGCGATAATAACTTACCATCTTGATGCGTATCAAAATATTTGATCTTCATTCGTTGCAATTTAGCAAAAAGGTTTTTGCGCATCCCATTAGTCGCATCCGATGTAAAACGTGACATGATCATCCACGAGATGTATTGTGCGATCGCATTAGCTAAGAAGAACGCCCCCATCAAGAACAAAGCTTGATAAAAACTTGCCATCGAAGCAGTCGCGCGCGTCTTAGGATCCATGTACTGTGCCAAATATTTTCCAAGTTCGGTGACAGCGTTCCCCATATAGACTGGGGCAATGACTTGAAAGAAGGTCGCAGCTAAGGTCAAAATGACCATGACAGCGATCGCCTTCCAATACGGACTCAAGTACTTATAAAAATAACGACATGCTTTTTTTAGATCTTTCATTTAGCTTCGCCCCCTTTTGCCCGTTGTGTTTGATAGATCTCACGGTAAAGTTCTGACGTTTCTAAGAGTTTTTCATGCGTATCGAAGGCTTTGACTTCACCTTGATCAAGCACTAAGATCCTATCTGCATCCATGACTGAAAAGATCTTTTCAGCAATGATAAATAACGTCGTATCATTTAATTTTTGCTCTAGCGCTTCTTTGACTTTTTTTTCAGAACGCGCATCAAGCGCTGAAGTCGAATCATCTAAGATCAATACTTTCGGCTTGCCCACGACGCCACGTGCGATCGAGAGCCGTTGCTTTTGCCCTCCAGAAAGGTTGGCTGAGCGTTCTTCGACTTGGTGTTCATAAAGATCAGTATATTGTTCGACAAACTCAGAAGCTTGTGCAATATCTGTCGCCCACTTGAAATCTGTTGGTGTTGCTTTTCGGTCACCTTGGCGCAAGTTGTCTGCGATCGTTCCTGAAAAGAGCAAAGCTTTTTGTAAAACAAGCGCAACGGCTTTGCGAAGTGAACTTTCATTGACATGCTTAAGATCAACGCCACCAACTTTGACAGTCCCGGCAGTTGGATCGTACAGGCGCGTCATCAGTTGGGCTAACGTCGATTTACCTGAACCAGTCGCCCCGATGATCCCGATCGTCTCACCTTGTTTGACCTTGAAGCTCACGTGTTTTAAAGTTTCATCTTTCGCATTTGGATAAGCAAAAGAAACATCATCAAATTCAACGTCGCCACTCAAAGCTTGTTTAGGCGCGTTTGGATCAAAAGTCAGATCTGGTTTCGTTTCTAAAACTTCTTTGATCCGTCCAAGTGAGATGAAACCACGCGCATACATCGCCATCGTCATCCCCCCAAAGGCTAACGTAAACAGCAATTGCATCAAATAACCGATATAGGATGTGATCGCTGCTAATTCGCCTGGAGCATTAACGATATTTTTTCCGACTAAATAAATAACTAATGTGATCCCAGCATCACAGACAAGGAAAAAGGCCGGTAATAGTGTTGAGAACATGTAACCGATCTTGATGTTCAAAGTATTCATCTGATCAGAAACAGCATCATAGTTTTTAGCTTCACGCTCTTGTTGGTTGAAAGATTTGACGACACGGATCCCTTGTAATGCTTCTTTAGCGATCGTATTGCTTTGATCAAGATTCTTTTGGAAACGGTCAAATAATTTACCTAACTTGGGAAAAGTCAAGACGATCACGCTTGCGACCGCTACGAGCATGACGATCTGGACCCACCAAAAACGTGGCATCGTCACGATCCCCATCACAAACGCGCCGACCATCATGATCGGCATGCGTAAGATCTGCATGAAAGTCGTCATCACGATATTCAAGACCTGATTCATATCGTTGATCAAACGCACAACAAGTGTCCCCGCAGAGAATTTTTCAATATTACTCAAAGAAAAGCTTTGGATCTTACGGTAAGTTTGCGCACGTAAGTCACTTGTCGTCCCTTGCGCGATCTTAGCCGCAAAATAGACATTCAAGATCCCAGCAATGACCCCGATGACTGCTAGTAAGATCAAAATAATACTGTCTCTAAACATCGCTTGACGGTCATTTTTAAGCAAACTATCTAAGATATATTGCAGCATTCGTGGCTGGATCAATGTACAGGTCGCAGCAATAATGATCGTGATCACTGCCCCGACGATCGCACCACGATAATGCTTCAAATGTGGTGTTAAGATCTGCATTATTCTACCCCTCATATTATGAAAAAATTCTTAAGCATTTTTAAGCTTAGTACTTACTACTCTACCTGAAACATAAAAAACATTCAACTCTATTTGCTCAAAATTTGACTTGATTGGTATAATGAAAATTGATCAGCTTGACAGTGTAAAATTTAAGCAGGTGAACGTATGACAATAGAAAAAAAATTAACTCTTCCAACTGAAGAAGAGACTAATGCTAGCGTCCAGATCTTCAAAGCTTTTGGAAATGAGACGCGCTACAAGATCTTATCCTTACTCTTTGGCCAAAAATTGACAGTCAATGAGATCGCCCAGACGATCGCGATGACACAATCTGCTGTCTCTCATCAGTTAAAGATCCTCCGCCAAACAGGTCTCGTTTCAAGCAAACGTGACGGTCAACATGTCTACTATGCCTTAGCTGACCAACATATCATCATGATTTTCAAACAAGTCAAAGAACATATCAGTGAAGACTAAAAAAGGATAGAACGCTTTGTTCCATCCTTTTTTGTTATCTGACTCGTGTATAGAGCTTGTCGATCGGAGCCTTATTACCATCATGTCCAAATTGTGCTAATTTGTTATCAGCGGCATGATTCCAAGCTAAATAATCTTGTTCATCTTCCCAGACATTAAGCAAGAGGAATTGATAACTCTTCTTTAAAGAGAGCAAAACTTTAGCTGACTTCAAGCCAAGTGGGCGGGCTTTTGGATCATCCCAAGAAGCCATGACTGCATTGAAGACTTTTTGTTGATCTGTATCAAGTGTCATATAGCGCAACTCTAAAAGTCCGTCCCAATCTGTCGGACCGATCGCGTTGACAACACGATAATTTAGCCCTGTTTCAAAGACAGATTCTTTACCTGAGATGTCAACTAAGAGACAATCTTGTGATCTGACAATTGAACTATACAAGAGAAATTCACGGTCACTATACCGTTTGACCAGCTCTTCAAGAATATTTTTAGGGCCTAACGCAAAGCTCATTTCATTTAATGCCATAGTGCATCCTTCTTTCAGCAATTTTACTTTTTTAGTATAGCACTTCTTGAAAAAAAGGTCGCCTTACTTTGTTGGATAACTGATCAAATGCAATTTTCCGTCAATATATTCACCTAAAAAGACTTGACTAGCATTTTCAAAACCTGCTCGTCTTAGCTCTTGTCCGACCCAAACTTCATCTTTTTTGATCATCTCTAATATATCGAGATTCACGATCCCATCACTGATCAACGGATAACGGATCCTCTCAGCTTCGCCATACTCGATGATGCTCAACTGCCCATTTTGCTCTAAAACAGCACTTTTGACTTTTGCCAGTTCGTAGATCCCACTACTGCGTAAACGAAACATCAATTCATCAGCCGTGATCCCACGCCTCAAACAAGCCTCAACGTTCAAGCGCCCATTTTTGACTAACACTGTCGGGCGTCCATCAACAAAAAGCTTGAAGAGACGTACGTGATTTTTCAAAAATTGTAAGATCATCACGACTAAAGTCCACGCCACTAAGACCATCAAAAATTGTAAGATCGTGATAGCTTGATTGTAAATGATCCCCCCGATGATCCCCCCTAAAACATAGTTTTGGAGTTGATCTAACGGAGTTACTGGCGCTAAATTACGTTTCCCGACTAAATTGATCTGAATGATGATCGCTAACATCCCTAAAATAAATTTGATCAAGATCTCACTATAAAATCCCATTTTTTACCCCTACTGCACTTTGATATTTTGGTCGATCATATGTGTCCGCTCTAAATTATAACTACTGCGATCAGGACTAAGCGAGACCCGGTAGTACTTATCGGCAACTTTGACGATGATCCCATCAGCTAAAGTCCTACTATTTACGGATACTTTAGCTTGTGGTACTCGGGTCTCTTTTGCCACTGACCGTAAAAATGGTTGGATCTGAGAAGACGAGAGCGTTTGGCTCTTATGCTGTTCAAAGCTATTATAATTTAGTCCAAAAAGATATAGCATGATCAAGACCATGATGATACTTAGATCGCGATACTTTGTTTTTAAACGATTTTTAGCGTAGGCCAACAAAGTCAAAGTCAAGATCAATAAAACGACTACTCCCACCCCGTATAGAACAGCTTGATCGACTTGATGTTGTGCTTTTAAATAGTCTAATGTGTAAAAAGTCATATACTAGCCCCTTTATTTTTTATATATTATACAATATTTTTAGCTAAAAAAAGAAGCTTGGCCTAGCTCCAAGCTTCTTAGCAGTCATATTAGCGCTCTTTAAATTCACCTTCGATCACATCATCATCGTCTTGTCGGTAACTTTTTTGTTCATTGTTAGGTGCATCTGGCATCACAAGAGCTGCAATAAAGTAGATCAAAAGTCCTAAGATCACATTTCCCGGGAAAATGATCAAGATCGCACCAATGATCCGCGTGATAGCTTTATCCCAACCAAAGTACTCAGCTACCCCACCAAAAACACCCGAAACAACTTTATCTTTTGATTTAGTCAACTGTTTGTTCGTTTTTCTTGCCATAACTATCATCCTTTCTTTGATCTTTTACTCAACTATATTATCGCCATCTTCAACAGTCAAACTCAAGGTATCTGCTTGGTCCATCCCACTTTCAAGTTGATCTTTTGATGTTTGGTCACGCAACCTGTTCGTCCCTGTTTCTGTTACAAGACGATACCCTTTAGTATTTACATTTTTTACTCGGTTAGTTCCACTTTCATTTGTAACGGTATAGTGTCCATTAAAGGTCACATTCTCAGCGGTAAGATCACCATCTTCTAAACTCGTCGAACCATTTTCAAACACAGTTCCATTTTGATAGTGCACATCGCCTGCTTCTTGGTCGATCTGAATATTTTTCAAGGTCCCCCCATAAATTTTAAGATCGCCAGATTCAAATTTAAGTTCACCGTCATTTAAATTCGAATCTCGCACGGTGATATCACTTCCAACAGAAGAATCGATCTTGACCCGCTCGATATTTACTTGTTCCAAGGTCAACTCAGAAAGATCTGCATTCAACTCTAGCTCTTTTAGTGTGAGACCTTTTAAGAAAAATGAGCCCGTGAAGAAATTATCGAATTTGACATTTTCGAGCTTTTTATCTTTGGGCACAGTGATCACCAGTTTGGCTTCATAAACATCTGAAGCAAAGCCTGTGAGCCGTCTTAAGTTTTTCTTTCTTTGGATCACGACTTGATCATCTCGATACGTAATATCAGGTTCATTTTGCGAATTCCCGTCATATTTGATGCTATAGGTGTCACCTTGTCTGATCTCGACTTGAGCGACAGCTTCGAGATCTTTTAGATCGATCTTAGTAAATTCTTTTTTAGCGTAAGTTTTTTCGATCCGTTGATTCTTTTTAGCCACTTGTGGGCTCAGACCATCAAATTCGATATCGCGTACCCCATTAAAGGCGATCCCAACGACCAATGAAATGATCCCTAAAGCTAAAACGATCCAACCGGCTTTAAATATCTTTTTCATCTCTATCCCCTCCAATATGATTGCGATTTTTGACTAGTCTGTCATAGAGGTAACGGGAAAGATTCGCGATCCCTTGTAAGACCACTCGAATGATCCAATAAGCGATCGGGATCGTGACAAGTAAAGCCCCTAATGCTGTTACCCCGATCCCTAGATAAAACAGACCCACGGCCCAATTTGAGATCAACAAAGCAAACCCGATATATAACGTAACGCCCATCAAGACAACGCCCCCACAAAAGAGGATCACGGCGCCAAAAACAACGGCTAAAAAGACAGCCACGATCGCAACTAAGAGCCCGATCAAAAGCCCTCCGACCCCGATCAAAACAGGTGAAGCTAATAAGGCTAAGATCACAAGCCAGATCATTTTGATATTTGAGCGTGGAGTTGCCGTATTACGATGCTTGACCTCTTTTTCGACCGATCTGATCGAATAATCAGCTAAAACTTTTTTACTCAAAGCTCTCGGTGTTCCTAAACGGTCTTCGATCTGCGCCCGTGTTTCTAGCCCAGCATCTTCGATAAATTCCGAATAAAACATGATCGCATCGGCGCGTTCTTCAGGCGTCAAAGCTTGTAAGTATTCCTCCAATTCTGTTAAATATCTTTCCCGATCCATGGTTGCCCCTCCTCATTTTCTTCAGTTCGATGATAACTATCGACTGCTGCAAAAACAGCGTCTAAGCTTTCTTTATAATCATTCCACATTTTTTTGATCCGTTCTAAGTGGTGTTCCCCGCGTTCTGTGATCTTATAGTAACGCCGATTGCGCCCTTGATAAGGTGCATCGTAAGTCGTCACATAGGCATTTTTTTGTAAGCGTCGCAAGACAGGATACATCGTCGATTCTGAGATCGAGATCGCCTGTTGCATATCCTGAGTCAAGGCATAGCCGTAATAGTCTTGGCGCTCAAGCAAGGCTAATACTAAACCATCTAATAGATCAGCAGTTACTTTGATTTCCATACGACTTTCTCCACCTTTCTTTGTTATATTATCTTAACTTCAATGATATTATATGACGTATAATATAGATGGTCAAGTAATATTATTTAAAAAATATAAATAAAATCTTTCTGAACAAAAAAAGCCTGAGTCCTAACGACTCAAGCTCTTTAAGCAAATCTGATCTGAACATAAGCTAATACGCTAGCAAAGACTAGCGTCACAACTAAACAAAAAACGCGCCCAGCATACGAATTTAGCTTCTTTTGCTGGATCATCTTGTTGATCGGTCGTTCAAATTCAAAGCCGACCCACCAGACGATCACAAGTAAAGCTAGTTTATTGAAAATGCTCAACGGTAAAAATCCACAAGCTAAAAAAGTCATCAACACGACTAGCGCTGTCATCGGATAATGAATGAGCGCTTGTTTTAGTTTCTCAGTCATACATATCATCTCTTTTACTTTTATTCATGTAATTCAAGGGGCAAACCGTCTGGATCAAAGAAAAACAGCATTTTCTTCCCATTATAATCATCGACTCTGACCGCTTCACATTTGACATTTTGCGCTTCTAAATAGCGTTTAGCTTTTTCTACGTCAGCTGTCTTAAACGCTAGATGACGTAGACCACATGCCTCGCCTGTGCTTCCACTGATACGCGCTGGGGCGTCTGGTTTGATAAAGAGCTCTAAGACAAGCTCTGCTTTGCATAACAGCAATAAAATATCATTTTTTTCAGGTCTTACATGTTCTGCTGTTAAAGTAAAACCTAAGATATCACGATAAAAATGGAGCGCTTTTGTACGGTCATGACAAATAAGCGCGATATGATGTGGTGTGCTAAATTCCATCACTTTCCCTCCAACGGTCGCATTTCAAAGCGCGAGCCGTTTTCATCCCGGATCCCGACGACTTTTTGACCTGCATAAGTACCTAACTCAAGTTCACCGTAACCTTTTTTTAAATCTGTCACTTTGACTTCTTTTAAACAATCGACCATAAAATGGCGCACGACCATCATCTCTTTACTACGCTGTTCTGATTTTTCGACTGCTTTAGCTAATGTGTAGCCTTCATCGATAAAATGCTTGATCGAACCGACTTTATATAAGATATCTAAACTATATTTTCGTACGGAACTTTTAGGATCATCTAAAGAATGGATATAGCCACGTTCTTCCCAGTAACGTAACTGGCGTCCAGAAACGCCTGTGATCTTACAAACATCCCCGATCCCGATCTGAATATCATGGATAAATTCTGGCTTATTCTTATGCATTATTTTTCCCTCACTTAATCTTTACTTGAATTACCCCTTTGCTATTGATTGTATATTTTTTATCAACTTTGTCAAGATACTTGACATAATTTAAGAATAAGTATATAGTTGGCACTACATTTTATTTTACGCTTGTAAGGAAGTGATCTTTTGGAAAATCAAAAGCTACCTACCGATACTGCGGGAAATACTTATAACCGTAATTTACTTGTATTAGTTTTGATGGTAGGTTCTTTTTGTACGATTTTGAATAGTACCTTGATGAATACCGCTTTTCCAGCGATCATGAAGGATTTTAATATTACGACTGCTACAGTTCAATGGTTAACAACAGGTTTTATGATGGTCAACGGGGTCATGATCCCGATCTCAGCGTGGCTGATCAACCGTTTTAGCTCAAAAGCGATGTATTTATGGGCAATGTCGACCTTTTTACTGGGAACAGTTGTGGCTTTTTTAGCGCAAAATTTTGGCGTCTTACTTGCGGGACGTTTGATCCAAGGGATCGGCGTTGGAGTCTCGATGCCTCTTTTACAAACGATCATGCTTTCGATCTTTCCTCCAGAAAAACGTGGAGCTGCCATGGGGACAGTCGGTCTCGTGATCGGCTTAGCGCCAGCTTTAGGACCGACCCTTTCAGGTTGGATCGTTGATAACTGGACTTGGCGCGAACTCTTTGGCATGATCATTCCGATCGTTTTAGTCGTGATCATCTTAGCCTTTTTCTTTATGAAAAGCGTCGTTCCAAATACTCATCAAAAGATCGATATCATCTCGATCATTACTTCAACGATCGGCTTTGGGGCTTTACTTTATGGCTTTTCTAAAGCTGGAAATGATGGCTGGGGCGATAAAGCCGTATTGTTCTATCTCTTTTTAGGGACACTTTTTGTTGCACTCTTTTGCTTACGCCAACTCAAAATGGACGAACCATTCCTCGATATCACCGTCTTCAAATACGGTGAATTCAGTTTAGCCGCACTCTTGAGTGGGGTCGCTAACTTAGCTTTAGTCGGTTCAGAAATGGTCATTCCCCTTTACATTCAAAACATCCGAGGCGAATCAGCCTTTCATTCTGGCTTGATCTTACTTCCAGGCGCTTTAGCGATGGGGATCATGTCTCCGATCACAGGCCGTTTATTTGACCGCTATGGAGCTCGCTTTATGGCGCTTGCTGGGATGACGATGTTGACGTTAGGCTCGATCCCATTTCTTTTCATCACAAAAGAGACTTCGATCATGTTGATCATCGTCTTTTATGCGATCCGAATGTTTGGGATCGCAGCAACGATGATGCCAGTCACGACTTCCGGAATGAACGTCTTGCCGTTTAATAAGATCTCTCACGGAACAGCTGTCAACAACACTTTCCGTCAAGTTTTGAGTTCGATCGGGACAGCGATCTTGATCTCAGTTTTGAGTTCAGTCACTAAGGCTTCGATGCCGGCCCATCAAGTTTTAGTCAAAACACCGTTGACTTATGCTGATCAAGCAACAACTGCTGTTTTAAATGGTTATCACGCTGCTTTCTTTATCTCCGTTCTCTTTGCTGCTTGTGCGCTCTTCTTTGCTTTCTTCTTAAAGAAAGGCAATATTACTTCCCGCAAAGCACCATTAGAACAAAAGGGGGGCGATCTTAAATGAGTATCGTGATCTTAGTCTTAGCGACGATCTTATTTTTCATCTTTACTGTCTTACCGACGATCAAACACCGCTTTATCTATGCTCTTTTAGCTTTTGCCGTGATGATCGGGATGACAAGTGTGATCGTCTTGAATGATTCTTATGAATTTGGGATGAAAGTTGAAACGACTAAAACGACCCGCCCGTTAGTCTCTTCAACAACAGAGCAACTTGACACTTTACTTTACCAACAACTTGGAACTGGTTCAGAACGTGTCTATCTCTATAAAACAGATGTCGCGCAAAAGAAACCACAAGCGACAAAAACAGCTGATACAACTGTCAAATATCACTACACAACCAAAACGCCAACAGTAACGATCACTGAAGAGCGTTATGTTTATCAAAATAAATGGTCTAAATTTTTCTTTAGCATTTTACACAATGATAAACGCCTCAAGCACAGAACTTATGACTTTGCGATCAATCAAAATTGGTACGTTTTGAGTACAAAACAAGCTCAAAGACTCAAGCAAGTCTTTTCACAAAACAAAGATCGCATCCAACATGCAACGACTAAACTCGTGCAAGAACGCTTTGCCAAACGTTTGCAAGCTAACCCAACGATGTCGACAGCTAAACAAGCTGCTTTGTTGAAAGAATTACAGCAAGAGGCCCTCCAACAAACGGTCGCTGATCTGATCAAACAAACGCTTAAATAATTTTAAATGTTTTTTAAGAGTTACTTACAGATAAATTTACCTTATTGGTGTAGCCTAGTAGTTGTATCGTATCATAGGTACTTGATCCAGAAAGGAACATCAATTATGGATACAAAAAACAAGAATCAAGAGATCGTTTCGGCCCAAGTCGTGGCAGTACAAGAACAAACGATCACCGTGAAAACTGAAGAAAATGAAGTGATCGAGGTCGCACGGCCTCAAAGCACTAAAAAAGATGCGCTCTTCATCCAAACAATGAAAGATATTTTAAAGAGTGGGATCTGGATCCCAGTTAATAAAAAGCTCAAACAACTTCTACGCTATGATTGGTTTGAAACACCGATCGAACAATACTCCTTCTAACTCTAAAAAGAGGTCCTCTTACTTTACAGGGGGCCTCTTTTTGTTGGTATTTGGGGCGAATTTTTTTAGCCGAAACGACTTTGAAATGCAGCAGATCTAAAAAATAAGCTTTGACTGAAGGGCGCAAGGTATCCATCTGCCCAACGCAAATGTCTTTAGCAAAATTACTTAGTTACACTTTCTACTCTTACTATTTTTACCCTTTTTTACCTGAATGTAAATTTCCTGGGAAATCTCTTCTTTTTTGCGCTAAAAAAGACCCGGCCAACTTCCACCTTGGACGGGTCTTTTAACTTAAAAACGTGTTGTATTGAGCAACAATTTGTTGTTATCTTCGAGTTTTTTCGACAATACTTTGACAAATTCAACTGCTTGTTGATATTCAGCTTCTGTCATATTGAACGAAGCAAAACATGTCGTGACTTGATTTTTGATCTTTGGTTCAAGTTCACGTGCTTTAGCAGTCAGTTCGATAAATACTTTACGACCATCTTCTTTTGTTCGTGTCCGCGTTATCCAACCGTCTTTTTCCATCCGTTTTAATAATGGGGTCAAAGTCCCTGTATCTAACTTCAAACGAAGTCCAAGATCGCGGATGATCATCTTATCGTCTGCTTCCCACAACACTAATAATGTGATGTATTGGGCATAAGTCAGACCAAATTGCTTCAGCGATTCTGTATAAAACCGATTGTAGAAGCGTTGGGCTGTATAGATCGAAAAACATAATTCATCTTCCAAATGGTCAGGTTTGTGCTCAAACATAGTCAAAATCCTCTCTTAATCAACTATTCGCCTTAACGTTTGGCCGGTTCCACAACGACCGCACGACGCGGCTCATTTCCACAAGAATAGGTCGTGACTTGACTGTTTTGGGCTAAAGCAGCATGGATTATCTTGCGTTCAAACGCTGGCATTGGATCAAGTTGTTGTTTTTCTTGTTGATAAAGAGCATCGGCAGCAACTTTTTGAGCTAATAAACGCAATGTTTCTTTGCGACGTGCCCGATAATCTGCGGCATCCAACACGACTTGAAGCTTTTTTTGGCTCTGCCGATCTAAAAAATCTTGGGCTAATAATTGCAGTGCATTGAGCGTTTTGCCGTGGCGTCCGATCAAGATCCCTTCCTGCTTTGTTTCAAAAATGTAAGTCACGACTTTTTTGGAAACAACGACCTCGATCGTTGTTTCGATCCCCATTTTTTGAGTGATATCCGCCAAATAATAACCTAATTTGTGTAGCTGATCTTCCAACTCACTTTCTTTGGCCTGTTTCTCAACATTTTTTTGTGGTCTAGTTTCTTTTTTAGGCAGTACTGCTTTAGGTAAGAGTTCGACTTCAGCAGGTTTTTTACCTAATCCAAGAAAACCACGGCGGCCTTCGCTGATAACTTTTATTTCGACCTGTTCTCTTGTTGTATGTAACTTCTCTAAGCCAGATCGGATCGCAATTTGCGTTGTCTTGCCCCAAAATTTCACGCTGTTTCCCCCTAAAAGTGATCAACAAAAATAAGCAGACATCTCGCCCGCAACTCATTTAGTAGTATAGCATAATCTTTTCTCTTACACACACCTATCGTGATTTTTTTAATTATTTGTCATCTAGCTATCGTTTTTACTATTTTTAAAGCTTTTTTATGCTAATTGTGCTATATTTGTTTAGGTAGTATATACTTTGTTTGGTATAATTATAAATAAAGTATTTTATGCAAACAGTCCCATCTATGACGATGTCTTAACTAGATGGATATGAGTGAGGAGAGAACTTTTGGAAAATAAAGTTAAAATAGTCATAGCTACACATAAACAGTATGCTATGCCTGATGACTCGATGTATATCCCTCTCCATGTGGGGGCAAGTTTACATCCAGAACTTGACTTAGGATACCAAAAAGATAACGTTGGGGAAAATATTTCTGAAAAGAATAATAGTTATAGTGAGTTGACTGGGCTTTATTGGGCTTGGAAGAATCTGGATGCCGACTATATCGGCTTAGCGCATTATCGGCGCCATTTTGGAAGTAAAAAACGCATTGGTAAAGAACGCTTAGCTTGGATCATTAAGTACACCGAATTAGCACCTTTGTTAGGCAAATATCGAGTGATCTTACCCAAAAAACGACACTATTACATCGAAACGCTTTACTCACACTATGAGCATACACATTATTCAAACCAACTTGATGCGACTAGACGAGTGATCGAGAAGCTTTATCCCGATTATCTTGCCACTTACGATCAAGTTTTAAAACAACGTTCTGGTTACATGTTCAATATGATGATCATGCAAAAAGATCTTTTGAATGACTATTGTACATGGCTCTTTAAGATTTTGTTCGCACTCGAAAAAGAAATGGGGGCATCTGAACTATCCCCATTTCAACAACGCTTTTATGGGCGAGTCAGTGAAATAATTTTTAACGTTTGGCTCCAACAACAAATTAAAAATGGAGTGATCAAAACGGATGAGATCACAGAACTCCCACTTGTTTATGTCGAAGGTGTAAATTGGTGGAAAAAAGGCACAGCTTTCCTAAAAGCTAAGTTTTTCCATCAACGGTATGAGAATAGTTTTTAATGCTGGAGTGATCAATTTTGGAAACACAAAAGATAATTATCGATAAAGAGGCGTTAGCTAGGAAAAAAGGCTATCATTTAGTGAAGCGGATCTTTGATTTCTGCGCAAGTTTATGTGGGTTGATCCTACTGAGCCCGCTTTTTTTAGTGGTCGCATTACGGATCAAATTTGAAGATAAAGGCCCGATCTTTTATAAACAAAGACGTATCGGAAAAGATGAACGTGAATTTTATATGTTCAAATTCCGCTCAATGCATGTCGATGCTGATAAACGTTTAGCAGAACTTAAAAAGCAAAATGAAGTTGAAGGTCCGATGTTTAAAATGAAAAATGACCCACGCGTCACTAAGATCGGCCATTTTATCCGCAAAACAAGTATCGATGAATTACCACAATTACTTAACGTTATTCGAGGAGAAATGAGTTTGATCGGCCCGCGTCCCCCACTTCCAAGTGAGGTGGCCCAGTACACCGATTATGATAAGCAACGGCTTTTAGTGGTCCCTGGTTGTTCTGGTCTTTGGCAAGCGACCGTTCGTAATTCAGTTGGCTTCTCGGAAATGGTCCAACTTGATCTAGAATATATCCAAAAATGCAGTGTCTGGTTTGATCTTAAGATCCTATTTTTAACGATCAAGATCTTATTCAAACCAAATAGTGCCTATTAGAGCACTGGACACTTTACATATCGCAAAAAAGCTCACAAAAAATGCGTATCCGTCAACTGAGATATATATCCTTACACACACTTCCTCCAAGACAAGGTGGGAAGTGTTTTTTTTTGTCAAGCTGTTTCTTTCTTAAGAAATTGCGAACTATGGTATAATCGATTCTGAAAATGACGTTTATATCTACTTTTGTCTTTAAAGTTAACTTGATCTTATGTGAAAGGATCGGTGGAAGAAATGAGTTCAATGAATACGTACACACTAAGTAATGGGAACAAGATCCCTGTTTTAGGCTTTGGAACATGGCAAACTCCTGCTGGAGATACAGCTAAAGTTGCAGTTCAAGCTGCCTTAGCTGCCGGATTTCGTCATATCGATACAGCCGAAATGTATGGTAATGAACAAAGCATCGGTGAAGCTCTAGCTGAAAGCGATCTTCCCCGTTCAGAATTATTTATCACGAGTAAGCTTGATAATAAGTTTCACTCATACGAGGCTGCGACTGAGGCGATCGACCGTTCATTAGCTGACTTAAAACTCGAACAGTTAGATCTATTTTTGATCCATTGGCCAAATCCAAAAGCTTTTCGGGATGAGAATTGGGAAGAACATTTACAAGAAACATGGCGTGCGTTAGAAGATGCCTATCATGCAGGGAAATTAAAGGCGATCGGGGTCTCAAATTTCAAACCTAAACATTTGCAAGTCTTAGAAAAAACACAAACGATCCAACCAATGGTCGATCAGATCCGGATCTGTCCGGGAGACTTTGACCAAGAGACGATCAGTTACTGTCAAGCTCATGGGATCTTGCTCGAAGCATATAGTCCTTTTGGAACAGGTCAGATCTTTAGCGATCCAACTTTACAAAAACTAGCGGCTAAAAAAGGTAAGACCATCGCTCAGATCTGTCTACGCTGGTCGCTCCAACACGGTTTTTTACCGTTACCAAAATCAGTCCATGCTGATCGGATCAAAGAAAATACACAAGTCTTTGACTTTGAACTAACTGAAAGTGAAATCAAACAACTCGATGATCTGGAGGGGATCGCAGGTTATGCGACCGATCCAGATACAGCTTCATTTTAACGAGAGGATCTGGAATTTTATGGGGAAAAATACACAAGTCGATAAATCTTTATTAAAAGATGATCTTTACCAAGCTGTCAATGGTGCCTGGCTCAAAACAGCGGTGATCCCGGCTGATAAATCAACGACCGGTGGCTTTGCCGATCTAGCTGATAATATCGAGAAATTGCTGATGGCTGACTTCGAAGCATTACTCGAAAATGACGCAACTGAGCTCACACCTGAGATGCAGCAATTCGTTAAGTTCTATCGTCTTGCTTCTGATTTTGAAACAAGAGAGCGCTTAGGCTTTGCTCCAGCTAAAAAATATTTAGATAAAATCTTAGCTTTAAAAGACCTAGCTACATGGCAAGAACAACTCCCCGAACTCTTTTTAGCGGGTTATGATGCACCCTTTACCCTTTCAGTTACACCTGATATGAAAGATACGCGTCACTATGCATTGCATGCAGATGTCCCATCACTTTTCTTGCCTGATAAGACATATTACGAAGAAGGAAACGAACAAGCAAAAGCGCTCCTTGCGATCTTAAAACAGATGCTAAATGAACTTTTTGAATTAGCAGGTTACGATAAAGAATTCAGCCACAAAACGATCGAATTGGCTTTAGCTTACGATAAAAAATTAGCGCCTTTCCAAAAGGATAGTACTGAGCGTGCCGATTACGTCAAATCTTATAACAAATATGCTTTTGCTGATTTTGCAAGCTTGAGCCGTTATCTTGATCTTTCAAAGATCGTTTCTGGTTTAGTCAAAACAACACCAGAGTCGATCATCGTAGCTGAACCGCGCTATTTTGAAGCGTTGAATGAATTAGTCAACGAAGATACTTTTGAAAGTATGAAAAGCTGGCTCTTTGTCAAAACCCTACTCGATCTAACTGGACTTTTAAGTGATCAGTTTCGCGTTGTTGGGGGGACGTATAACCGCGCACTCTCTGGTTCAAAAGAAGCAATGGATCCAAAAAAAGCGGCTTACTATTTAGCCTCTAACCAGTATAGCCAAGTCGTTGGTCTCTATTATGCACAAAAGTATTTTGGCCCAGCCGCGAAAAAAGACGTCCAAGAAATGGTCAAAAAGATGATCGCAGTCTACAAAAAACGGCTAACAGAAAACGACTGGCTCAGTGAAGCAACACGTAAAAAAGCGATCACCAAACTCGATGCTTTAGGGATCAATGTCGGCTACCCCGATAAGTTAGACCCACTTTTCGAAGAATTTGTGGTCGATCCAGAACTGAACTTAGTTGATAACGCAACTAAATTCACGCAGATCGCACTTAAACGTCACTATGAACGTTTAGATGAACCAGTCGATCGGACGCGGTGGGAGATGCCAGCTCACATGGTCAATGCTTACTATCACCCTTCCTTTAACTGCATCGTCTTTCCAGCTGCGATCTTACAAGCACCATTTTATAGTTTGGAACAAAGTAAGAGCGCTAACTACGGTGGGATCGGCGCTGTGATCGCACATGAGATCTCACATGCTTTTGATAACAACGGCGCCCAGTTCGATGAGCACGGCAACTTATCAAACTGGTGGACCGATGCAGATCTGAACCATTTCCAAAGTCTTGCTAATAAGATGATCGCCCAATTTGATGGCCTAAAGACTCCGGCTGGCACAGTCAACGGTAAACTCGTCGTCTCGGAAAATATCGCTGACGCAGGTGGGTTGAGTTGTGCTAAAGAAGCTGCTAAAGCTGAACCAAATACTGATCTAGCTGAATTTTTCATCAACTGGGCGCGGATCTGGGGCATGAAATCGACGTTAGAACGCGAAAAATTGCTCCTTGCGATCGATGTTCATGCCCCGCATGTGTTGCGGGCCAATATCCAGCCACAAAACTTAGCTGATTTCTATACGACTTTTGACGTTCAGCCTGGTGACGGCATGTATTTAGCTCCTGAAAAACGGATCACGATCTGGTAATGAGCAAAACGCCACTGCAAATTTGCAGTGGCGTTTTTTTATCTATTAGATTAAAATTGAATTAGTATAATTTTATAAAAAGCGAGGTGTCTGTCCTATGTTTGCTAAGATCCGGCTTGGATTACGTTTTTTACATTATAGTTTGATAAGTTCACTTTGCCTAGCTTTTGTCTTATGGTATAACACCCCCACTAATTTTAAAGTGACTCCATTAACATGCTATTTTATTTTGACCGCTTGCTTACTGCCCTTTTTCCGTTTCAAATTTCCGCACTATTTTTCGTCTGATCGCTCAGAGCAATTCGTCTCTTACCGCAAAAGAGCTCTGGATCTGTATCACCAAGATAAAGCTGCACATCATCCGCGTGGGCGTTGGTCGACTAAAGGCGTCTTGACTGATCCATACGAATTTACCAATCCTTATACCCAAGATTATGATGAGTCGTTCAACTGGATCTATCGCCTAGTCAAACCGCTTTTGCTTAGTCTATTATTTATCCTTTTTGCACCGCTCTTTTTTCTTTACGCTTGGCGAAAAACACGCCGACGCTAAAAAAGCTCCCGCAATGGCGGGGGCTTTTTACGCTTGATCGGGATCTAAGACAGTCGCTTCAGCCAAAGCTACTTCATTATAAAGATCATAGAGATCTCTTGGATCAAGGGCTTGTTGTTCGATCTGTTCAGCTAAATATTCTCGTTCAATATAAAAAGACCACATCAGCGCCTGCTGTTCTAAATAACGTTCTGTTTTATTAAAAGCTGGTTTACGTGAAACGTAGAACCATTGTTGCCAAAATTGCCGTAAACTAGTTTCAGCATTTTGATCATGCAGATCATAGATCACACTTTGCTTGACTTTTTTAGGTAGATACATCTGTTCCACTTCATTGATCGCACGTTGGATCATTTCTTGACGTAAGCGATCTTTTTCGCTACTGTCATATTCTTTTCGTGGCAAAATGAACCAAAAAAGGATCGTTGGCACTAACATGCTCAAAATGATCATAACTGATTCAGACATGATAACTAAGTTGAACTGATTTGAACTTAGACCTAAACCGGCTGCCATAAAGACTAACGCTAACGTTACGGCCCCATGCACACCACCAAAGGAAAAAACAGTCGCACCTAAACGGTCACGCCGTAACATTATTTTGGCATAAAGGTAGCGAACGATCAAATTTCCTAAATATAAGACAAATCCTGCTGTGATCCAGACCCAAGAAGAAAAGGTCACACTTTTATCTAAAATGATCCGCATGAAATTTAAGCCTAAAATGATGAAAACAGCATTATTCAAAAGCTCTTGTAAAAGTCCGATCAGACCTTTGTTCAAATAAAAAAGATGAGTATCACTGAAACGACTACGCTGCGCCTCACTGTTATGCAACAAACCTGCACAAACAACTGCGAGGATCCCGGAAACATGGATCTCCTCGGCAAGAACATAGATCACAAACGGTAAAGCTAACGCTAACATCGTCATCGCATTGACAGCATTATCAAACGGTAAGCGTAAAAGTGTTTGACGAAATGCTATCGCTGCCAGAGCGGCGATAGCTCCAAACAAAACGCCCCCAATGGCGGCCACTAAAAAATCTCGTACTGTCTGTGAGTAGTCGATCTGACCGCGTAACAATAATAAGACCATGGCATTCAACAAAATGATCCCGGAAGCATCATTGAATAAAGCTTCCATTTTTAATAATGATTGCTCTCTTTTAGGTAATTTGAGCCCCTCTGAGACTGATTCGGTCGCAGTTGCATCCGTTGGCGTACTGATCGCTGCCATCACTAACGCTAACGGTAACCCGATCCCGGTAATAAAGGCCAAGGAAAAACCAACAACTAATGTGCTGATCACCACTAATAAAACGACGATCCCCAAGATCGTTTTGAACTTATGCCTCACGCGATTGAGATACATCGCTTGCCCTTCAAAGTATAAGAGTGGTGCAATGATCGTGATCATAAAAACTTCAGGCTCAAACGGTGGGATCATTTTATTCAATACTGGAATAAGTGCGATCAACGCCCCGACTGCCATACTGATATAATTTTCTGAGATCTTTGGAAAAAATTGTGCTACGATACTGGCTGCAACTGACGCAAAAAGCAAAAGAAACCAGCCACTCAACATATGCATCTTCATCCCCCCTTATTTTCTTTTACTATAGCAAAAAAATGAACTTTCTGCCTACCAACTAAACTTAGCGCTTCAAACTCGGTAAGTTTTCTAAACGTCTATATAAAAAATAACCAACACTTGTCCCACATAAGCCTTGGAGCAAGTTAGTCCCTAAGCCTAAAAAACCAGCTGCAAAACCATAAAGTAAACTATCAGCGATAAAATAGCCACCCACTAAAACCCCGACTGCTAGTCCTAAAATTTTCCAAAAATGGCGTTTGGATTTATAAAATGCTCCGACTACCGCCCCTTGAGCGCCATGGATCACTAAAGAAAAGAGCATATACTGCGGATATCCGCCTAAGAGATCCAAGAGCAGACCACTCAAAGCCCCCACGGTAGCCCCAGCTCGCCTACCGTAAAGTAAGGCTGCCAAAACGATCCCCGCATCACACAAATTCAGATTACCATTTGTAAAAGGAACTGGGATCAAAAAAATCCGAGCTACAGCGACATTTAATGCACTTATCAAAGCTAGCAAAACAAGCTTTTGCAATGAACTTTTCATCTTCACCATTCCTTCTATAATTTTTGTAAAAGACGACTGATATCGATCCCTTCTTGGCGTTTTGGATAATTCTTTGCCGTTTCACATAAAGCTTCATACGTCTCTTTAGTCGCTTTTTTGATCGCTTGACTAAAAGAGGCGCCTTGCCATAAAGCTCCTGTCAATAACGCTGCAAAAACATCCCCGCTCCCATAAAAATGACCTGCTAACTTCGGATAACTACACTGTTTCAAAGTTCCCTCTTCAAGCCAAAGACACCCTTTTTCAGCACCAAATGAAAGACCAGTGATCACAACTTGCCCTGTCGCTTTCACTAACTGCTGTGTTTGCTCTAAAAGTGCGCAAAATTCTGCTTTGCTTGGCTCATCAGATAACCGGATCCCCGTTAAGAATTGTGCTTCAGTCACGTTTGGCGTAGCATAATCAGCCACTTGCAAAAGCTCTTTTTGTAAAGCCAGGTGCTCAGGGCCTAAATTAGGATAAAATTTTCCCTCATCTGCAAAAACAGGATCGATGACTGTCAAAGCCAAGCTCTGTTCTTGTAAAAAGTTAAGCAGTGCTTGTCCTGTTTTTAGGTCATCTAAATAACCAAGCAAGGCTCCTCCAAGTGTGAGATCTAGCTTTTGCAAATGGGCTAAAGTTTGCTCGATCCAAGGATAACACGGCAAGATACAAGGTTCACCAAAGCCTTCACTTTGCGTTGATAAAAGACTTGTCGGGAGCGGTAACGTCTTTACTCCTTGGACTTCTAGCAGTGGTAATGCAACTGTTAAAGATAGATCTCCGACAACGGATAGATCTTGTGCCAGCAATAAGCGTTTTTGCATCCTCTTTTCCCCCTCGTAAAGCTATTACATTAACTATAACTTTTTTACTGAATTTTTCAAAGTAGATAAATCTAAAGAAAACGCTTTCTGGGGTAGTTTAAAAATGCTATACTTTAAATGTAGCAAAGGGCACTCATTACGAGGGGGAATGACCATGACAAAAGTAGCACTTGTAACTGGCGGAGCACAGGGGATCGGTCAAGCGATCGTGCAACGCTTAGCTACAGATGGTTTTGCCGTAGCTGTAGCAGATCTAAATTTAGAACTAGCAAAGCAAACAGCTTTTGAGCTTACAACAGCCGGAAAACAAGCGATCGCACTCAAAGTCGATGTCCGAGATCAAAATAGCGTGACTGCGACAGTCCAAAAAACAGTCTCAGCTTTAGGTGGCTTTGATGTGATCGTCAATAATGCAGGGATCGGTCCGACCACCCCGATCCAAACGATCACACCAGAACAATTTGACCAGATCTATCAGATCAATGTCGGTGGTGTCGTCTGGGGTATCCAAGCCGCAGTTGCACAATTCAAAAAGAAGCCACGACGTGAACATGAGATCATCGGTAAGATCATCAATGCAACTTCTCAAGCTGGTGTTGTCGGAAATCCAAATCTTTTACTATACAGTAGTACAAAATTTGCTGTCCGCGGTTTAACTCAAGTGGCTGCCCGCGATCTTGCTAAAGATGGGATCACCGTCAATGCTTTTGCACCAGGGATCGTTAAGACCCCTATGATGTACGACATCGCACATCAAGTCAGTCGCCATGCTGGTAAAGATGATAATTGGGGCATGCAAACTTTTGCAAAAAATATCGCTTTAGGACGCTTATCTGAACCAGCCGAAGTCGCAGCTGCAGTCTCCTTTTTAGCAAGTAGCGATTCGGATTATATCACTGGGCATACGTTAGAAGTCGACGGTGGTATGCAATTTAACTAATGTCTTGATCCAGTAAAAAAGCAGGCACACTGCCTGCTTTTTTAACTTATTTAACAAAACCTACCTTCGCCCAGCTGTAATAATCGCCGTTGTTCGCTAATGAAACTCCAGTAACATTTTTAGCAACTGGCATCGTATAATAATTATTTTGCATCGGTACGATATATGCTTCTTTGTTCATATAAGCTTGCCATTTGTAAAACTGCTTTAATAAATATTTCTCATTGAAAGCCTTATCCGATTTTGTGAATGAATAAACTAATTCACTATTTTCTTTAGTAGCAAAATGACCAAAGTTATACTGTGAGTTTGGTAAATAGGTGATCCCATCAGCTGTTGGCTCAGGTGGAAGAGTCCAAGCTAATAACCACATATCAAAACCTTTACTATCACTAAGTAACTTATTTGTCATCGTATTTGACTCTTGTAAGCGTCCGTTGACTAATTTGACCTTTACTCCGATCTTTTTCCACTGTTCGATGTAATTTTCTACGATCGCATTATGATTTTGACTACCACGTCGGGCCAATAATCTAACTGTCAAAGGTTTGCCATTTGGGCGAATCCGATAGCCATCCTTTTGCTTTTTGTACCCCGCTTTATCTAAAAGTTCATTAGCCTTTTTTAGATCATATGGATACCCTTTAAGCTCTGGGTCACGGTATTTACCAAAAGCATCGGGCACGATCGATTTAGCCCGATAACTTAGGCCATGACCAAATTTTTTAGCAACTTGATCGATATTCATCGCATACGCTAACGCTTGCCGTAAATTTCGATCACTAACAACTGAATCTTTATCCATCACACTTAAGCCTTCATCATTTGAGTGTCCGACCTTAAAACCTAAGTAAGAGTAAGCAAGTTCTTTTTTTCCTATGATCGTTAGATCTTTTTGATCTTTGACTTTATTATAAACTTCAGCTGGCATTTCAAAGAGCAGATCATACTTCTTAGCTTTCATTGCCGTTGCTGCTTGTGAAACAGGCACGACTTCAAGCGTTACTTTATCTAATTTAGGTTTTTTAGGGTAATATTTATTGCGTACATATTCGACTGCTTCACCTGCTACGACTTTTTTGATCACAAACGGACCATAAGAAAGAGGCGTTTTTTGTAATTTTTCACTACCAGCTAACTCTTTTATCGGCGTATCTTTTAAGTAATGATATGGTAGCGCCGTATTCCATAAATAGCCTGCTCCAACAAAGCGCATTGCAGGATGCATTGCTTTATAGTGCACGATCAACGTCTGGGGATCTTTTTCCTCTAAACCTGAGATCTTTTGCGCTTTGCCGTCATGGTAATCTGTGATCCCTTCGATCTCAGCTAATGCTTCTCCATAACTTACTGAACCACTCTCTTTATGTGCGACAACTTCATAAGAAAATGCTAGGTCGCGTGAAGTCAGAGGCTGTCCGTCAGACCATTTAGCTTTAGGTGAGATCTTAACTGTAGCCGTCTTATTTTTTTCATCAAATGTCACATCGGCCAATCCACCTTTAGTGTATTGATAATTTTTATCCATGTTAAACAAATCGTTGTTTGTAAATTCTAAAATCTTTCCTACTGTACCATCAATACTTAATTCAGTGGCTAGTGCTCCTTTGAATGGAGCTTCACTGACGACCGCTGTTCGTAGAGTTCCACCTACTTGAACAGAGTGCGCAACTGGGGTTTGGAGGGGAAAAGAAAGTGCTTGCGCCGTTTGCGTTTTCTCCCCTTGTACTAATAGCGTACCAACACACGCTAAAGCAAATAGCCAGCCATACCTTTTTTTACGCATAAATAAGTCCTACCTCCTTTAAAATTTTACTTGGCAAATCCTACTTCAGTCCACATGTAATATCCCTTACCACCTTCAAGATCGATCCCTTGGACATTTTTAGCCACCGGTAGTGTTGTGTGGGTATTTTGAAGCGGGACGATAAACGCTTCTTGATCCATGTATTCTTGCCATTTGTAAAATTGCTTCAATAAATATTTTTCATTAAACGCTTTTTTTGACTTTGTAAATGAATCGATCAATTCCGTATTTTCTTTAGTGGCAAAATGCCCAAAGTTATACGGAGCATTTGGTAAAAAGCTAACCGCATGGGCTGTTGGTTCAGAAGAAACTGACCAGGCTAGCATCCACATGTCAAACGCTGAGCTATCATTGATCAACATTTCAGTCATCACATTATAATCTTGGAAACGACCATGAACTAACTTGACTCTGACCCCCAATTTTTTCCACTGTTCGATATAATTAGCTACGACAGCTTCAAAATCATTACTATCTTCGTAAGCTAATAATCTAACTGTTAAAGGTTTGCCGTTTGGTCGTGTTCGATAACCGTCTTTTTGCCGTTTATACCCAGCTTTATCTAGTAAAGCATTTGCCTTCTTCATATCATAAGGATAACCCTTGGCTTTGCTATCATGATATTTGCCAAAAGCATCAGGTACGATCGACGTTGCCCGATAGCTCAACCCAGAACCAAATTTTTTCGAAACTTGATCGACATTCATCGCATATGCCATAGCTTGCCGTAAAGTTCGATCTGCAACGACTGAATTTTTATTCATGACACTCACACCAGCTTGATCAGCATGCCCAACTTTAAAGCCTAAATATGAGTAGTAAAGCTCTCTTGCACCTAAGACTGTATAATCTTTGAGTTTTTTGACTTTTGCATAGACATTACTTGGTTCATTCATCAAAACATCAAACTTTCTAGCCTTTAAGGCAGCCGCTGCTTGCGAAGTAGCTACGACTTCAAAAAGTAGCTTATCGAGTTTAGGTTTTTTAATAAAATATTTATTGGGAACATATTCGATCGCTTCCCCAGGTACGATCTTTTGGGCTACAAACGCTCCATACGAAAGGGGTCTTTTGCGCAATTCATCACTTGAAGCAAGCTTATCCATTGGGATATCTTTCAAATAGTGATACGGTAAAGCTGTATTTGAAAGATACTTTGAACCTTTGATATTCATCGCTGGATGCATCTGCTGGTAGTGGATCACTAACGTTTTAGCATCTTTTTCTTCCAACCCTGAGATCTTTTGTGCTTGTCCTAAGTGATACGCTTGCATTCCTTCGATCTCAGCTAAAGACTCATTGTATCGATGGGAACCACTATCTTTATTAGCGATAACTTCATACGAAAAAGCTAGATCGCGTGCCGTCAGCGGTTGCCCATCAGACCACTTTGCTTTAGGTGAAACTTTAGCCGTGATCGTTTTTTTCTTCCAATCGATACTTAGATCAGCTAACCCACCTTTAGCATAATTGTGCTCACTATTACTCCGAAAAAGACTAGGGATCGCAAAGCTTGCTGCCGAAGAAGTTGCCGCATCATCACTTAACTCCTCAGCAAAGATCCCTTTAAACGGTGTATCACTGACAAATCCAAGATGAAGCGTCCCGCCTTTTTTAACTGGACGTGTTGTTGGCATTTTTTGCGGTAACTCAGTTGCCAATACAAGCGACGTTGGTAAAATACTTTGAACTAGTAAGGTCCCCACACAAACTAGCACCGCGCACCATTTTGATTTTTTCTTCCTCTTCATAAACATTTCCCCTTCTCATGTAGCTTATTTAGTAAAGCCGACTTCTGACCACATATAGTAATCTTTTCCGTTTTCAAGCGTGACACCTGCGACATCTTTGGCAACTGGAACTGTCGCATAATCATTGCTAAGTGGCAATATGAAAGCTTCTTTTTCCATGTATGCTTGCCATTTGTAAAATTGTTGTAGTAAGTATTTTTGATCAAAGGCTTTTGGGGAGCGCGTAAATGAATCGATCAATTCTGTATTCTCCTTTGTGGCAAAATGTCCAAAATTATATGGAGCTTTAGGGAGATAGCTGAGCGCATGCATTGTCGGTTCAGCTCCAACAGACCAGCCTAACATCCACATATCAAAATTACGGCTATCATTTAAGACTTTGTCAGTCACTGTATGATAATCTTGTAATCGACCATTGACCAATTCGACCCGAACACCTAATTTTTTCCACTGTTCTAGGTAGTTTTGCACAATAGCTTCAAAATCTTTACTTCCACGATAAGCTAGCAATTTGAGCTTCAAAGGTTTGCCGTTCGGACGAGTCCGATACCCATCTTTTTGCCGTTTATATCCGGCTTTATCTAATAAAGTATTGGCTTTTTGCATATCATATGGATATCCTTTGACTTTGCTATCATGATATTTGCCAAAGGCATCAGGTACGATCGTCGTTGCTCGATAACTCAAACCGTAACCAAATTTTTTTAACACTTGATCAACATTCATCGCATACGCCATCGCTTGGCGCAAAGTGCGGTCACCGACAGCTGCTCCTTTAGTCATCTGACTGACACCCGCTTGATCGACATGCCCTACCTTAAAACCTAAATATGAGTAACCCAAGTCTTTTTGACCTAAGACCGTAAAATCTTTGAGATCTTTGACTTTAGCATAAACACCACTTGGTTCCTCTAGTAACATATCAAACTTCTTAGCTTTCAATGCTGCTGCCGCTTGTGCAGTTGACACGACTTCAAAAGTCAATTTAGATAATTTAGGCCGTTTGACGTAATACTTATTAGCAACATATTCGATCGTTTCTCCAGGTACGATCTTTTTAACTGCAAAGGCCCCATACGAAAGTGGCTTTTTGCGCAATTCATCGCTTGCAGCCAATTTATTCATCGGAATATCTTTCAAATAATGGTATGGTAAGGCAGTTCCCGAAAGATATTTCGAACCTTGAAAACGCATCGCCGGATGCATTGCTTTGTAATGGATCACTAACGTTTTAGCATCTTTTTCTTCCAGCCCCGAGATCTTTTGCGCTTGTCCTAAGTGGTATTCTTTCATCCCTTCGATCTCTTCAAATGACTCATTATAGCGACCTGAACCACTATCTTTATTGCCTAAAACTTCGTATGAAAAGGCCAGATCACGCGATGTCAACGGTTTCCCATCGGACCATTTAGCTTTAGGGGAAACTTTAGCTGTGATCGTCTTTTTTTGCCAATCAAAAGTCAGGTCAGCTAAGCCTCCTTTAACGTATTGATAATTTTTATTTCCCCGGTATAGGCCTGGAACTGCAAACTCTGTCGCTGTTGTTGTAGCGGCATCATTATTTAATTCACGCGAAAAGACACCTTTAAAAGAAGTATCACTGACCATCCCCACATGCAGTGTACCTCCTTGTTTGACTGGACGCGTATCATGCGTCTTGACAGGCAATTCGACTGCTAAAACACTTCTTGCAAAATTACTTTGTACCAATAATGTCCCCACACAGACTAGTGGCACTAGCCAACTAACTCTTTTTTTCTTCATTGTTTTTGCTATATAAAATGTGAACAAACATAAACCAAAATTATATTTGAGAAAAGAATTATATACTCCCCTCCTTAATTTTATTTACTTTCCTTAACACAAGTATTACAAGTCCCCCGATCGTGATAATACTACTGCATTATTCGCCTAGTTTTAGAAAAACGCCTTTTTCCCCTTATGCGGATCAGCGAAATTTGAACTAAACTTGACATTTAGTCCCTTCACTTAGTCTTGCCATAATATTTACCTCACATTTCACCTTTTCTATAAATATTACATAACATTAGGCGATACTTTGTATCACCTCCCTATTCTTTACTACAAGTCATCGACTATCCCCTAACAGTCAAAATAACTTATTTTGTTGTATAAAAATATATTGTGTCGCCGTTGAACGTTTTTGGTCGAACTGATATCCTAGTCCGTCAAAAGTTTTGAGTTGTTCTAAATCAGTCACATTATTTTGCGCCAAAAACCGTACCATCTCTCCCCGAGCTTTTTTGACCTTAGTTGCTTTTTGTACGATCTGACCAGCTTGCTCTTCTCCAAAAATACACGTAATGAACCGATCATGCGGACGTAAATATTTAGTGATACTTTTGGCATATTCTTTTGAAGCTAAATTGATCACGACTTGATCTTTTTCATAAAGTGTTCGATACAGCTTAGCGCCCCAAAAAGCATAGAGATCTTTAGCTTGACCGATCTTTAATTTTGCCTGCATTTCCAAACGATAGGGTCTGATCCCGTCAAATGGACGTAAAATCCCATATAACCCAGATAATATTTTTAAATGTTCACTCAAATAAGCTAATGCTGCATCTTCTAAAAGATCTGGTGCTAAAGCTTGATACTGTAATCCTACATACGCAAACAAGGCAGGTTGTTTACTCAGTTTTGGCCCATGAAGCAACGTGTAATTTTTGAAAACAAGCTGATCGCTACAGCCCCAAAGTTTTTTTAGCTCTTCTTTTGAATAACTTTGTAAGATCTTTGTGATCTGGTCTGCTTCAGCTTCAAAACACGGGCTTGTTCGACTTAAAAAGTCATCATTTTGTGTCAACATCTTCTTTGCTGGTGAGATTATTATTTGCATCTTTTCTACCTCCACAGCTTTGATTTTAACACGTAGATACTTTAACGCTCGGCTACTTTCCTTTTTCTCCGTTAATCAGCTACTAATCCGACATTTCCCCAAATGTCGTATCTATTTGTGTCAAGTTCCATCCCCGAAACATGATCTGAAACGATCACTAAGCGGTACATGTTCATCATTGGAATGACGAAAGCTTCTTTTTTCATATACGCTTGCCATTTATTGAGCTGTTTGATGCGATAGTTACTCTCAAAAGCCCGCTTGGAATCAAGTGAAGCGATCAATGCTTGATTTTCTTTTGTTGCAAAATTTCCATAGTTCAAAGGTGAATCTCGTGTATATAACATTGTTACCGCGGTAGGTTCAGCATTTAAACTCCATGTTCCTAACCACATATCAAATTTTGTGTTATCGCTGTGTAATTTCTCATGAAAGACATTTGGTTCTTGGATACGGTCACCATAAAGCGTGACTTTGACCCCGATCTTTTTCCAAAGTTGACGATAATTTTGTAACAGTATTGCCCACTTTTTCCCGCCAGAAGCCATGATGACTAAATTCAGCTTTTCACCATTTGGGCGCAGACGATAACCGTCTTTTCCCCACTTGTAACCAGCCTGATCTAATAACTGGTCAGCTTTTTTTAGATCAAACGGATAAGCCTTTAACTTCTCGTCGTGATATGGGCCGTAAGCTGGTGAGACTACACTTGTCGCCGGGACCATCAATCCACTGCTGAGTTTTTTTACGATCTGCTTTGTATTCATCGCATAGGCTAAGGCTTGCCGCAGAGCTCGATCAGCTAAAGGGGAGTCTTTATCCATTACACTCTCCCCAGCTGCATTTTTATGTCCAACTTTAAAACCAAGATACGTATAATCAGGTGTCAAACTACCTAATATCTGATAAGCTTTTGTTGCTCTGGCAATATTTTGAACTGCTTCAGCGTTATAAAACAGATCATATTTTCTGAGTTTGAGCGCTTGTCCTGCTTGGGCTGAAGGGACGATTTCAAGCGTGATACCTGATAATTTTGCAGGCGTGCCCCCATAATATTTATTGCGTCCCCATTTAGTCACTTCACCTGGGATCATCTTTTCAAGTTTAAAGGGTCCATAAAAAAGCGCATGTTCGCTGATCCGATCACTTTGTGCTAACTGGTCAAGTGGAATATCTTTTAAATAATGATATGGTTCAGCGACAGACCAAAGATAGCCTGATCCTGCATATTCGATCCCCGGAACAAAGTCTTTAAAATGGAGCACCAATTGCTTTTCTCCTTTAACTTCTAACCCTTTGATCTGTTGCGCTTGCCCAGTATGAAAGGCATGCATCCCTTTAATATTTTCAAGTTTCTCACTATAATACGGAGAATTAGTCTTAGGTGAAGCCAACAGTTCGTAAGCAAAGACGAGATCGCGTGCTGTAACTTGCGCTCCATCTGACCAACGTGTCTTAGGCTTGATCGTAACAGTGGCTGTTTTGGCTTTCCGATCAAAAGCAAGATCTGCTAAACCACCTTTTGTATAGTGATCGTTTCGATCTGCCTTAAATAACGGGATCGTTCCAAACTGACTGACATTACTTGAGAGCCCGTCACTACTCAATTCTTGTGCAAAAATCCCCTTAAATGCATCATCACTGACATAACCGACTCTAAGTGTCCCTCCTTTTTTGACAGATCCTTTAGGTGTATAACTTGCTTGATACTCATTAGCTTGAACAGTAAAAGTCCCTAAAAACATAAGTAAACCTACTACTAACATTACCTCCCATAATTTTTTTGACATATTCATCTTCCCCTTCTATCCTAGGCGTTGCCGTGCATCAAAAGCCCGCCGGATCACATTACCGATATAACTGAACCCAACACAGAAAAACAAGATCAATAATGCTGCTGGAAGCCAGACCCAAATTTTTCCTGTCAAGATCTCTGGCTCTTGCGCATAACCGATCAAAGTTCCTAAACTCGGAACTGACTCGGGAAGCCCAAACCCTAAAAAGGAGAGGCCAACTTCGATCCCGATATTTGATGTCAGATTCAAGATCGCTTCAACGATGATCAACGAACTAAGATTGGGCAACAATTCCCGGAAAATAATGACCAGATCGCTCGTTCCTAGCGTTTTTGATGCTAAAATGTATTCTTTGTTAGCCTCTGCTAATGTTCTTGAACGGATCAAACGTGCTGTTCCGATCCAATAAAAAGCTGACATGATCAAAACAAAACTTGTCATACTATAATTTGGAATGATCGAAACGATCACGATGATCAACATCAACATCGGTAAGGTCATCATGAAATCTAAGAAACGCATCATCGCGTTATCGACTTTGCCACCGTAGTAACCTGCGATCAGTCCAAAACTGATCCCGATCACTTGTGATAACAATGTAACTGCAAAACCGATCGAAAGTGAATTGCGCGTCCCCACGACAAGCAAATATAAAATATTTCTCCCACCTTGTTCACTTCCTAAAAGCATCCCATCTTTACCTGGGGGTGCATATTGATTCAAAATATCGACAGTCATGATCTTATTCGTATCTAAACAAGCCGCCCACACAAAGATCACGGCGATCAAAAGCGTCAAACTAAGAAAAAAAACAGTCGCCGTTTTATCTTGTTTGAATTCACGAACGATCATTTTTAAATTTGAAGATCTCCCCATAAAATCCCCCCTAATCGATCCGTACACGTGGATCAACAAGACTTAAAATGATATCTGACAATAAAGAACCGATCAAAGTCAAGATCCCATATAAAAGAACTAAAACCGTGATCACTGAATAATCGCGTCCTGTGATCGAGTCCATAAATAAGAGCCCCATACCTGGGTAGCCAAAGATCGTTTCAACAAAGATCGAGCCCCCTAAAAGCCCTGTGATCGAATAACCTAAAAAGGCTGCGATCGGCAGTAATGAATTGCGAAAGATATGTTTGCGAAAAACAACACTCTCTGGTACACCTTTGGCTAAAGCCGTTTTAACGTAGTCTTGTTTAGAATTATCGATGATCTCACTTCTAAGGTATTGCACGACTGCTGTTGTACTGATCAAAGCCATCAAGATCGCAGGCAACAGCATATGATCGATCCGACTAAAGAAATAAGCTAAACCTCCGTTGACATCTACACTGACTGAGCCTGATGTTGGAAACCATTTGAGCTTATAGCCAAAAATATAGATCCCTAATAAGTAGAAGATAAAAGCTGGGATCGCATATGTGATAAATGAGTACAGTTGGATCAATTTATCACGTGAAGTGTTCTCATACCTTCCCGCGATCACCCCTAAAGGTAACGCAAATAAGTAGCTCAAGATCATCGTCAAAAGCGAAAGCCACAATGTATTACTGATCCGTTGGGCTAATAAACGAGTCACTGGGATCTTAAATTGGTAGCTCAGACCTAGATCACCGTGAAATAAGCGTACGATCCAATGCCAATATTGAACGTACCACGGATCGTAAAAACCTGCCTTTTGGCGCAAATATTCGATCTGTTTTGCTGAAGTCTCTGGGGTGATCAACCCTGTAAAAGGATCCCCTGGCATCAATTTTGCCAGCCAAAAAACGATAAGGCTCAAAATGATGATCTGCGGGATCATCAAAACTAACCGGCGTAAAGTCGTTTTTATCAAATTCTATTCACCTTCCTTTCTCAGAGCCACATAATGTGTTTGGGTGATCTTCTCAAGCGCGTAAACACGCCCAGCTTCATCATAGTATTGTTCTTTTTGGGCAATGTATTCTTCTTCGATCTTAGTTCGAAAAAGCCGATCTTCTTCACGCCGACTGACATCGATCCGTGGGATCGCCGCTAAAAGCCTTTTAGTATAGATATGTAATGGATCTTCGTAAATGTCTTCACGTGTGCCAACTTCGACAAAACGTCCTCGATGCATGATCGCTAGATGGTCACACATATGGTGGACGACACCGAGATCATGTGAGATGAATAAATAGGCGACTCCATATTTTTTTTGGATCTTTTTCATGTAGTTCAAAACTTGAGCTTGCACTGATAGATCTAAAGCTGAGACTGGCTCATCGGCAATGATCAATTTCGGATTTGACGCCACTGCCCGTGCGACCCCGATCCGTTGGCGCTGTCCTCCTGAAAATTCATGTGGATATTTATACATTGCTTCTTCATCTAATCCAACTGTCGCTAGCAATTCTAAAACACGTGCTTTTAAAGTATCACCTGTGAGATTTTCAAAATTTTTTAGCGGCTCGCCGACGATGTCGATGATCTTTTTCTTTGGATTCAAACTCGAGAGCGAATCTTGAAAGATCATTTGGACATCGCGGTTATACATCATCTTCTTACGAACTCTTTTTTCTGTCACATCTTGGCCTTGATAAATGATCTGGCCATCTGTTGCGTCTAAAAGTCCCACGAGCGCTTGACCGATCGTCGATTTCCCCGAACCAGATTCACCAATGATCCCATAACTTTCCCCTGGTAAGATCTCAAATGAGACTCCATCGACTGCATAAACATAATCAGTTACTCGGTTAAAAAAGCCCGAACGGATCGGATAGTAGACTTTTAGATCCTTTACCGTGATCAAGTTATTCATATGACCCCCCCTTAAAAAATTTATTCTTCGAGAAATGTGAAGTTGCGCCAACAGATACAACGCACAAAATGTCCTGGCGCAACTTGATGCATTTGCGGTTCTTCTTCGTGTTCTAACGCAGCTAAACGCGGATCACGTTTGGCAAAGCGACAGCCTCTATGTTCTAACTGCTGTAACGAAGGCACCATCCCTTTGATCACATACAGCTCTTTTGTCGGTTCATCTGCTTGTGGCATCGAACGGAGAAGCGAGCGCGTATACGGATGCTTTGGATCTTCAAAGATCTGGCGCGTCGTTCCTTTTTCAACGACTTGCCCAGCATACATCACGCAGACCCGATCAGCCATCTGGGCGACAACACCAAGATCATGGGTGATCAAGACGATCCCGGCATGATTTTTAGCTTGGATCTCCTTTAATAAGTCTAAGATCTGAGCTTGGATCGTCACATCGAGTGCAGTCGTCGGCTCATCTGCAATAATGAGCTCTGGCTGACAGGCGATCGCGATCGCAATAATGACCCGTTGGCGCATCCCCCCCGAAAGTTCATGGGGATAGTAGTTGACAACTTGGGCAGCTTGTTCGATCCCGACTGCTAATAAAAGCTCTTCGACGCGAGTCTTTTTTTCGATCTCACTCAGATCAGTGTGTAGGTCAAGATTTTCTTTGATCTGTTCTCCGACCCGCATCAGCGGATTCAATGCCGCTAACGGATCTTGAAAGATCATCCCGATCTGAGCGCCCCGTAAAGTATTCAACTCTTTCTCAGATGCTCCGACTAGCTCTTTGCCTTTAAATAAAATACTTCCCGTCACCTTCGTCCGTACTGGGTCATGCAGGCCGATGATACTTGTCGCAAGAGTACTCTTTCCACACCCCGATTCACCGACGATCGCGACGACTTCATCTTCATTGACAGTTAGATCGATCTTATCTAGCGCATTATAATAATGCCCTTTGACTTTAAACGCAGTACTTGCATTTTTGATCTCTAATAACACGAGCTCACTTCCTTTGAACTTAAATTTATTTTTACCAATCATAATTTTGGTTTTTACTTTTGTCAATAATTTTTTACTGAAAAATTTATTTTATAAAAATTATTTTTAAAACATTTACAATTAGTATATACGCAGATAATTCACTTTATTTATAAATAAATTTACTAAATAATAAATTACAGTAAAATAAAATTACCTGAACCTAAAAATAGATTTTTTTCAAAAAAGTATTGACAGTCACTCAAAAGCGTTGTAGATTTATCTCAACGATAAATATCAGCAAACGCGATGAGAAAGAAAAGTAACTTTCAGTGTGCCTAACAGCGAGCTCCGGTCGGTGTAAGGGAGTAGGTCACCTGAAAGTGAAAGATCACTTTTTAGCGTTGTGTCGAACAAACTAGTTTTTAGTAGGCACTCTGGGTACACCCATTACAGTGTTAGCGTATCGTCTCTTAATTCTAGATCGAGACCGTACGTGAAAGGTGAACGTAGCGAGGCGTTCATAAAACAAGGTGGTACCACGCTCAAAAGGCGTCCTTGGACTAAATAAGTTAGTCTAAGGGCGCCTTTTCTTTTGCTGATCTTGTTGTGCAGGATAAAAGGAGTGATTTGATTTATGCAAAAACTTACAGGAAAAAAGATGTCGTTTAAAGATTATGCTGTTGTCAGTTCGTTACTTTTCGGTCTCTTCTTTGGAGCTGGAAACTTGATCTTCCCTCTTCACCTTGGCCAATTAGCCGGCCACAACTGGGTCCCAGCTACATTAGGCTTTCTTGTGACTGGTGTCTTACTGCCATTATTATCTGTTTTAGCGATCGCCATCACTAAAGCTGAAGGGGTCTATGATGTAGGGTTACCACTTGGAACAGGTTTTGCCCTTGTCTTTATGGTCTTGATCCACGCTACGATCGGACCACTTTTCGGAACTCCAAGAACAGCGACAGTCGCTTATTCTGTCGGGCTCCAACCTTTCTTAGGGGCAAATAATCACTGGGGACTGCTCTTATTTTCAGCTTTATTTTTTGCCGCAGCTTTCGCATTTTCGTATAAAGAAAATGACATCCTCTCTAATGTCGGTAAAGTTTTGAATCCTTTGTTCTTAGTTCTTTTGACGCTCGTATTCGTCGTCGCCTTTGCTAATCCACTTGGTCAAACAACTGGTGCACCTGTTACAGCTGCTTATACTTCATTTTCAACTGCTTTGACAAATGGCTTCCTTGAAGGCTACAACACAATGGATGCTTTAGCTGGACTTGCTTTTGGGGTAACAGTCGTAACAGCGATCAAGCAGATGGGGTTCCGCGATTCAAAGAGCGTTTCTTTAGTAACTGCTAAATCTGGCTTCTTCTCGATGGGAGCTGTCGCTTTGATCTACTTGCTCTTGATCGTTTTAGGTGCAATGTCACTTGGTCAGTTCAAACTGTCAGCTGAAGGTGGGACAGCCTTTTCACAGATCGTTACAGCTTACGCTGGTTCAGTCGGACAAGCTGTCTTAGCCACGCTTTTGACCGTTACTTGCTTAACGACTGCTGTAGGGCTCGTAGCTGCTTTTGCCCAAGATTTCCACAACCATTTTCCAAAAGTTAGCTACCATGTTTGGTTGTTCCTCAGTTGTTTTGCTTCTTTCTTGACTGCTAACTTTGGTTTAGAGACGATCATCGCTTGGTCAACACCGATGTTGATGTTCTTGTACCCACTTTCCATGGTCTTGATCTTGCTTTCAGTCTTTTCACCACTCTTCAAACGTGATGGGGTCGTTTACTTAGCAGTTGTTGTCTGCACCGTCGTGCCAGCTTTCTTCGATATGATCGTTGCCTTTCCAAAAGTGGTCAGCCACAGCACCTTTGGCTTGGCAGTTGGTAACCTCCGCGCCCACCTACCCCTTGCTAGCATCGGAATGTCTTGGATCGTTCCAGCTTTAGTCGGCTTAGTCGTTGGTTTATTAGTCCACTTCGTACGTCGCAATTCCTTACCGGAAATGGTCGAAGAATAACCCAGGAAAACCACATATAAAAAGAGCCTCACGCTAAAATGTGAGGCTCTTTTTTACTTAAAACTAAGACCTAATAAACTGATGATCACAAAGGTCATCCCGCTGGCGATCACTGGACCAGCAGCAACGCCACGTAAGAAGACGACCCCTAAGATCGTTCCAAAAACAAGCGCGACTGTTACTTGTGGTGTTGCTGCCAATTGCTCGACCCCATAACGCGATAAGATCGCTACTAAGATCCCACAACCGACTGCGATCCAGCCAGCCGGCATCTTAAAAGCATCGATCAGATCTCTAAAGGTGATCTCACCCGTTGCGATCGGGATCAAGATCGCCACTGAGATGATCGTAACGCCCCAGTTGATCCCCTTTGCTTGGATCACTGGAAACCATTTTTCCGCTAAAAAAGGGAAAGCTTTGAGCACCATTACGACAAGCGTCGCGATGATCAAGGAATTATTTTTGCCAAAAAATGAAACTGCTAAGATCAATAATAAAAATAGCCAAGTTTGCATATATTAAAACCCCTATCTTTTTTACACTATGTCCATCTTAGCAGATTTTTTAGATCGCTCAAACAAGAGCAGTGTTTTTTAGTCAAGTTTAGCGATCTTACCTTGTTCGATATAAACTGCCAAGATCGATAAGTCAGCTGGGTTGACACCACTGATCCGGCCAGCTTGGGCTAATGTTTCAGGACGGATCTTTGTCAGTTTTTGGCGTGCTTCAGTCGCTAGACCTTCGATCGCTTCATAGTCGATCTGGGCGGGGATCTTCTTTTCTTCCATACGTTTTAATTTTTCGACTTTTTCATACGCCTTTTTGATGTAACCTTCATATTTGTATTGGATCTCGATCTGTTCGATCACGTGGCGTTCAAGCGGTGTATCTGGAGCAGCGATGAATTGTAAAAGATCGGCATAAGTCACGTATGGTCGCCGTAAAAATTCACTCGCTAAGACCCCATCTTTTAAAGGTCGATCACCATGCGCTTCAAGGTAAGCGTCAACGGCAGCGCTTGGCTTAATGCGGATCGTTGACAAACGTTTCTTTTCGGCTTCGATCTCGGCCTTTTTTTCTTCAAATGCGTTAAAGCGTTCGTCAGAGATCAAACCAAGGTCATGCCCGATCTCAGTCAAGCGGAGATCAGCGTTATCATGTCGTAAGATCAACCGATATTCAGCGCGACTTGTCAATAAACGGTAAGGTTCGTTCGTCCCTTTTGTTACGAGGTCATCGATCATCACACCGATATAAGCATCGCTTCGTTTCAAGACGAGCTCTTCTTTGCCTAACGCATGTCGCCCAGCGTTGATCCCGGCGATCAGCCCTTGACCAGCAGCCTCTTCATATCCAGAAGTCCCGTTTGTTTGTCCAGCCGTGTAGAGACCTTTGATCAACTTCGTCTCAAGCGTTGGTCGCAGTTGATATGGGGAAACGATGTCATATTCGATCGCATAGCCTGGGCGCATCATTTGCGCTTTTTCTAAACCTGGGATCGAGTGGACCATCTGTTGTTGAACGTCTTCTGGTAAGGAAGTTGAAAGCCCTTGAATATAGTATTCGGATGTATCGCGTCCTTCAGGTTCGATAAAGAGTTGATGCCGTGGTTTATCTGAAAAACGTACGATCTTATCTTCGATCGATGGACAATAACGCGGTCCGACCCCTTCGATCACCCCAGAAAACATCGGAGCTCGATCGAGGTTAGCGCGGATGATCTTATGTGTCATCTCACTGGTATACGTCAACCAGCAAGAAAGTTGTTGTTTGACGTCTAAATAATCTTTATCGTTACTTTCATAACTGAAAAGATGAGGCTTAGTATCACCAGGTTGGATCTCAGTTTTATCGTATTCGATCGTATTGCCATCGACCCGTGGAGGTGTTCCTGTTTTAAAGCGTTTGAGCTCAAAGCCTAGACGTTCAAGATTTTTTGAGAGCTCAACTGCGGCTTGGGTATTATTTGGTCCTGAAGAATACATCAATTCGCCGATGATGATCTTACCGCGAGCTGAAGTCCCCGTCGTCAAAACGACTGCCTTAGCACCGTAGCATGCACCAGTGTTGGTCACGACCCCTTTGACCGCCCCATCTTCAACGATCAGATCATCAACGATCCCTTGGCGTAACGTTAAATGTTCTTGATCTTCTAACGTATGCTTCATCTCGATCGAATAGCGACTTTTATCAGCTTGTGCCCGTAAAGCTCGGACTGCCGGGCCTTTACCCGTATTTAGCATCCGCATTTGAACGTAAGTCTTATCGATATTTTTCCCCATTTGTCCACCAAGAGCGTCGACTTCACGGACGACGATCCCTTTAGCCGGTCCCCCGATCGAAGGGTTACATGGCATAAAAGCGACCATTTCTAAATTGATCGTGATCAAAAGCGTTTCATTTCCCATCCGTGCTGAAGCTAATGCCGCTTCACACCCCGCATGGCCAGCTCCAACAACGATCACATCATAATCTTTTGCCTTATAGCGTTCTCCAAATTGCATAATCTGTTCCTCTTATTATTTTCCTAAACAAAATTGACTAAAGAGTTGATCTAACAACTCATCTTGATAACTATCACCAGTGATCTCACCTAAAAGCTCCCAAGCCGTCGTCATATCGATCTGCACGAGATCAACAGGTAAGCTTGCGTCAAGCCCGGCTAAAACTGCATCTAAACTCGCTTCGGCTTGTTCTAACAGTGAAATGTGGCGGGCATTGGTCACTAAAACACTTGTTTGCGAGTTTTCGATCCCGCCGTAGAAAAGTTCAGCGATCCGTTCTTCAAGTTTTGCTAAGCCATCATTTTGTAAGACTGATGTCGCTAAGATCTCTTCAGTTTTAGCGACTTTGGCTAATTTTGCTTGATCAAGGCGAGCCGGAAGATCTGTCTTATTTAAAATGATGATCCGCTTTTTATCTTTAGTTGCTTCAAGTAGCTCATAGTCAGCCGCAGTCAACTCTTCACTATTATTCAAAACAAGTAAAACTAGGTCGGCTTTTGCGATTGCTTCTCGTGAACGTTTGACGCCGATCTTTTCGACCAGGTCATCTGTCTCGCGGATCCCAGCCGTATCGACCAATTTCAGTGGGACACCACGTACGTTAACATATTCTTCGATCACATCGCGCGTCGTCCCTGCAATATCAGTTACGATCGCTTTTTCTTCGTGTAATAAATAATTCAATAAGCTGGACTTACCGACATTGGGGCGACCAACTAAAGCTGTGGCAAGCCCTTCGCGTAAAATCTTACCTTGTTCAGCGGTCACTAACAAGTTTTGGATCTTTGCTTTGACTTCAAAAGCTTTTTCACGTAAAACTTTAGACGTCATCTCTTCAACGTCATCATACTCGGGATAGTCGATATTGACTTCGACTTGTGCCAGTGCATCTAAGATCTCTTGGCGTAACGCCGTGATCATTTGGGAAAGGTTACCATCTAGTTGCCCTAAAGCAACTTTGCGCGAACGATCTGTTTTAGCCCGGATCAGATCCATCACTGACTCGGCTTGCGTCAAATCGATCCGCCCATGTAAGAAAGCACGTTTCGTATATTCACCTGGTTCGGCTAACCGCGCTCCATTCGTCAAAAGCACTTGTAAGATCTTATTAGTTGGCACGATCCCACCGTGACAGTTGATCTCAACAGTATCTTCACGGGTAAATGTTTTCGGCGCACGTAAGACTGAGACCATGACTTCATCGATCACTTCATCTTTTTTAGGGTCGATCAAATGCCCATAGTTGATCGTGTGACTTGCTACTTGCGTCAAGTCTTTACCTTTGAACACCTTATTTGCGATCGTAACTGCTTCATCACCACTCAACCGCACGATCGAGATCGCACCTTCGCCAGGAGGGGTGGCGATCGCAGCGATCGTGTCAAATTCAGTTACTGCCATATTAGCCATGCTTATATTTCCCTACTTTCTTTTTTGAACATAAAAAAAGCGCCTACTCCACGCAAAAATAAACTCACCTGACGGCAAGTTTTTTGGTGGATAAAGCACTTTGACTACTTTATCAATTAAGATAAGAATGATTATCTCTAATATAATGTTAAACGTTCAAATTGTCAAACAAATGTTTTAGCTCATTCAAAGCTGATGCGCAAAGTTTGACCGCTCACTGTCGCTAACTTGAGCAATTCATCAAGCGTTGGTAAAACCTTACCAGCTTCGATCGCTTGTACTTGCTTAAGTTTTATCCCTAAGCATTTAGCAAAAGCACGTTGACTTAGCCCCAACTGTTTTCTGATCCGGTGAAAAGCTAATTGGTAATCGACTTTGAGATTTTGCCGTTGGTAATAAGCTTTGGTCTTTTGCGAAAGGACTAGTGCTTGTGGTTCAAAAGTCGTGTGTTGTGCGCTTTCTTTAGGTTGCTTAGTTTTTAGCTGTTCTTGTCGTTCAAAAGAGCGAGCCATGATCGCTTCATGTTGGTGCGCCATTTGTGCCAGATACTCTGATAAAGAAAACTGCCAGTTTTTATCAAAGAGCATCAGTTCATATTTCATCTACCTCTTCCTCGCTCTCATTTTTTATTTTGATTATAGCAAAATTTTTGGATCAAATTTGAAAAAAGTAATTTAAATTTCCCGAGATAATGTAAAAAAACAGCGAGTTTAGAAGTATTTCTAAGCTCGCTGTTTTACTAATTCGAAAGATCGGCGCCATTAGTTTGGATGACTTTTTGATACCAATAAAATGAGTCTTTCGGGATCCGCGCTAAACTTCCGTGCCCGTGATCGTCTCGATCAACATAGACAAAGCCATAGCGCTTCTTCATCTCACCGGTCCCGTTTGAGACAAGGTCGATACAGCCCCACATCGTATAACCTAAGAGATCGACCCCATCGAGTTCGACAGCCTCTTTCATCGAGTTGATATTTGCTTGTAAATATTTGATCCGGTAATCATCGTGGATCTTGCCATCAGCCGTGAGTTCATCGGCCCAACCTAAGCCGTTTTCAACGACCCACAGCGGTTTATGGTAACGATCCCACAAAACGTTTAGAGCTAAGCGTAAACAATCTGGATCAGTCGCCCAGCCCCAAGCGTTCGTTTCTAAATATGGATTTTTGATCCCATTGATCCCTAAGTTCCCACTTTCACGTGCCGCTTCTTCATGCGTCGTCAAAACACTCGAACCGTAACAAGAAAAACTCAAGAAATCCGCTGGATATTTGCGCAAAAGCTCATAGTCTTCGGGCCGATCATCTAAAGTGATATTTTTGCGCTCGTATTCTTTTAATTTAAAATCAGGATAGCGCCCACCAGTCTGCACATCAGTATAAAAAAGCATCTGCTGGTTATATTCCATAACTTTGATCTGGTCGGCTGGATCACATGTATATGGATAAGCTGGTTGGTAAGCTAACATTTGCCCGACTTGCATCTGTTCATCAAGCGCGTGCGCTGCTTTGACTGCTAATGCACTAGCCACAAATTGATTGTGGGCAGCGTTAGCACGATCATTCAAGTTTGAATCAAGAAGCCCAGCCGCAATGTAAGGCGCCATATCGATCGCATTGATCTCGTTAAAGGTCAACCAATATTTGACTTTTCCTTGATAACGGGTAAAAACTGTCTGCGCATAACGTTCAAAGATCGCGATCAACTTGCGGTCTTTCCACCCACCGTATTTTTGGATCAAAGCTAGTGGTAACTCATAGTGCGATAAAGTCACTAACGGTTCCATCCCATACGTCTGACAGAGCTCAAAGATCTTATCATAAAAGGCTAAGCCTGCTTCATTTGGTTCTTTGTCATCACCATTAGGAAAGATCCGTGCCCAGTTGAGCGATAAGCGGTAACAGCGAAAGCCCATCTCTGCCATCAGCTTGAGATCTTCTTCATAATGATGGTAAAAATCTGTCGCTGTATGACTCGGATAGTAATAACCTTCAAGAAGCGCCGG
>NZ_CP123639.1:212500-470000 GCF_029889745.1 Ligilactobacillus faecis | reverse complement strand
TAGCTATGTATGGATGAGATAAACGCTGAAAGCATCTAAGTGCGAAACTCACCTCGAGATAAGATTTCCCATTCCTTTATGGAAGTAAGACCCCTGAGAGATGATCAGGTAGATAGGATGGAAGTGGAAGTGCGGTGACGCATGGAGCGGACCATTACTAATCGGTCGAGGACTTAACCAAGTCAAAAACGCAGTTTTCGAGAAGAGAAGATATTGTCTAGTTTTGAGAGAACAAGGTTCTCAAAAATAAGTGTGGTGGCGATAGCACAAAGGCTACACCTGTTCCCATTCCGAACACAGAAGTTAAGCTTTGTCACGCCGAGAGTAGTTAGGGGATCGCCCCTTGCGAGGGTAGGAAGTTGCCACGCTATCATTATGGAGGATTAGCTCAGTTGGGAGAGCGTCTGCCTTACAAGCAGAGGGTCACAGGTTCGAGCCCTGTATCCTCCATCATGAGTCGTTAGCTCAGTCGGTAGAGCATCTGACTTTTAATCAGAGGGTCGACAGTTCGAGCCTGTCACGACTCATTAAACTCCATTCTGCGGGTGTGGCGGAATTGGCAGACGCGCTAGATTTAGGTTCTAGTGTCTTTTGACGTGGGGGTTCAAGTCCCTTCACCCGCACCATTTTCGCCGACTTAGCTCAGCTGGCAGAGCATCTGATTTGTAATCAGGAGGTCGGAGGTTCGAATCCTCTAGTCGGCATTTAAATGCGGAAGTAGTTCAGTGGTAGAACACCACCTTGCCATGGTGGGGGTCGCGGGTTCGAATCCCGTCTTCCGCTTAGATCGTTAAGATCTTGCCGGGGTGGCGGAACTGGCAGACGCACAGGACTTAAAATCCTGCGGTGAGTGATCACCGTACCGGTTCGATTCCGGTCCTCGGCATTTAATTGAATATTTTATTATTATGCACCCATAGCGCAACTGGATAGAGTGTCTGACTACGAATCAGAAGGTTGCAGGTTCGACTCCTGCTGGGTGCATTTTTTATCGGGAAATAGCTCAGCTTGGTAGAGCACCTGGTTTGGGACCAGGGGGTCGCAGGTTCGAATCCTGTTTTCCCGACTAAGTAAAGCTCACATGGTTATGTGGGCTTTTTTGTTATTTAAAAATATCTGTTAATGATTATCGCGCTAGCGCACATAAAAAAACTAGTATCGCACTAAATGCGATACTAGCAAGCCAGGTTTAACATCTGTGTAGATTTGGATCCCAATTTCCCCGAAAGAGAGCTTTTTTGAGCTCATCTGCGGTATATTGTCGATCTTCAAAGCCTTCAAAACGAATGATCGATTCTTGTGCAGCATCTTGATAGCGCCGCGCACGTTTTAAAGCATAAGCTTCAAGTGAATCATTTTCAACGTAATTTAGAAGACGCGCACTTGGAGTTGTTAAAGGATTTTCGATCCGATCTTCTAAGTCGTCTAAGATCTCTTGGTATTCAGGGCCTAACTGGATCCGATTAGCATAGTGCTCAAGACTCTTGATCAATGCACGTGCCTTATTCCGGTATTTGCAAAGGCTACGTGGTTCTTCACTAGCAACTTCTTCGTTCATTTGGTCAGCTGTAGCTAAGACGCGTTGGATCTCGCTTTCTTTTAAAGCTGGACTCATGATCAAATAACTTGCCAATAAACGGATAAAACGCAACGTATCTGTTCGGATTCCAACTGAACTACTTGGATCAAGATCAAGCATCCGTAATTCGATATATTCAGCGCCGTTTTTGAGGAGATCTTTGCCTTTGAAACGGACTGAACCATGAAATTCGTACTCTTTGATCAAGATCTTTTCTTTAACCCCTTGCTTGATCCGAGCTACATAGGCTTCAACGCTAGAGTAGTCGCCACTGAATTTATTTCCAAAGCCAAATGAACTTTGCCGAATACTTCTAACTGGATGTGGTAGAGTAAAATCTTTAGCAAAATAGTTTTTCTCAGCGATCGGGCTAGCTCCAAAAAGATAAGTTATCAACCAGCGATAGCGCATAAAACCTTGAGCTAAGATCGCATAAAGATAATTTCTGACTTCGAGTTCTGATGCAAAACGCTCAGGAAAGTTCTCCAAAACAAGTTGGATGATGTGCTGATCGATACTCAAATTAATGTGGGCCCCACATGGTGTGCCTTCAGAAAATCCATGGCGTTTGACCCACTCTTTTAAATAAGCTTCTTTTTCAGTTCCGATCTGTGCCAAACGGATCTGGCTCGTATCTTGTGGTAATTTAGGTGGCATGGATAACGGCCAAAGTAATTCCCCAGGTGCTAAGGCCGAACGTAAAATATTGTTGACACTGTATAAACAGTGCATAGCATCTAATGCGTATGGTGCTGGCGGAGTAACGACTTCAGACATGACTTCTAAAAAGTCAGTTGTGATCCACGGATTTGTTTTTTGATCGCCGATCCCGGCCGGATACGGTTCTTGGCTGAGATTGCCTGCATCGTCGACGCGGTGCATTTCGATCTCAAGTCCCATGGTAAAATCTGACGTTTTAGCAACGGCTTCATTATCAAAGATCAATTGTCCGATCTTACTAAACATAAACATCTCTCCCTTATGTATGATCTAACCTTTTGATTAGAGTTGAATTTTAGGGATATTATACTATATTTAGAAGATAATGAAATAGTTTTGGGCGATATTTTTGAATTTTTTAGTGGAAGAGCACTTAGATAATTAAATAAAGTTTTTAGCGCTATTAATTAAGGTTAAAATTTGTAAAAATAAATGAAAAAAGAAAGTTTTATATTTACTGAAAAAAAGTAAGCAAAATGATGGAACTGGAATACAATGCGTGCTATAGTAAGAATATCAGAAAGGATCAAATTTGATCATATTAAGAAAGGATAAAGTTCGATGGTAGAGATCTTTACAGATGATAATTTTGAAGAAATGACTGCTACTGGTGTCTCGTTGAGCGATTTTTGGGCTGAGTGGTGTGGCCCATGTCGGATCCAAGGACCGATCATTGAACAACTTGCTCAAGAACTAGGTGATGAGGTGCTCATCGGAAAATTAGATGTTGAAGAAAATCCGCTAACGCCTCAACGCTTTGGGATCATGTCGATCCCAACGTTACTTGTAAAAAAGGATGGTCAAGTTGTTGAGCAACTCGTTGGCGTCCACACGAAAGAGCAATTAAAAGCAGTTTTAGCAAAATATTTAGCAGAGTAGGGGGAACTATTAGATGGCAAAAGAATATGATGTAATCGTGATCGGTGCTGGACCTGGAGGGATGACAGCTGCGCTTTATGCTTCACGGGCAAACTTAAAGGTCGCGTTACTTGACCGTGGTGTTTATGGCGGAAATATGAATAATACCGCTGAGATCGAAAATTATCCTGGTTTTGCTTCGATCATGGGACCAGAGCTATCTGAAAAGATGTTTCAAGGTGCAACACAGTTTGGCGCTGAATTCGTTTATGGGACAGTCGAAGGTATCAAGGTCAAAGAAGATGGAACTAAATTAGTCAAAACCGATAGTGGCGACCTTAGTGCACCAGTAGTTATTATTGCAACTGGTTCGGTCAGTCGAAAATTAGGAGTCCCTGGTGAAGAAGAATATAGTGGGCGTGGTGTTTCCTATTGCGCGGTCTGCGATGGTGCGTTTTATAAAGGCCGTGAAGTCGTCGTGATCGGTGGTGGGGATTCTGCCGTTGAAGAAGGGATGTACTTGGCTAATTTGACTTCTAAAGTCAAAGTTGTTCATCGCAGAGATCAACTAAGAGCTCAAAAGATCTTACAAGAACGTGCTTTTAAAAACGATAAGATCGACTTTACATGGGATACAGTCGTAGAAGAGATCTTAGGTGACGGTCAAAAAGTGACAGGGGTCAAAGTTTTAAACAAAAAAACTGGTGAAACTAGTGTGATCGATGCCTCAGGTGTCTTTATCTACGTAGGTTCAACGCCAATGACAGAACCGTTCCAAGATCTTGGGATCACAGATGAACATGGTTGGATCGTAACAAATGATAAAATGGAAACAAAGGTTTCTGGTATTTATGCGATCGGCGATGTTCGTCAAAAACAATTGCGCCAGATCACAACGGCTGTTGGTGATGGTGGAATCGCTGGACAAGAGGCATTCAACTATATCGAGAGTCATAAATAAAGAGGAAAATGCGTCTGAGGCTAGAAGCTTCAGACGCATTTTTTTACGCTATATTTATCAGTCAGAGCCGATAATATGTGGATGGCTCAAAAGACTACTTTCATCACTGAGTTCGAACTCAGGATCATCAAACGCATCGTTATGAAGGACTTCGGTACCTTTTTGTTCATTTGATCTTATATAAGAACAATAGGCACAAGTCAGGACAAAGCTCAATGCGAGAAAGGTCAAGAGGTAGCCGAGTATGCTAAGATAGCGCTCGTATTTCATAGGGAAATAGTTCCTCTCTAGTTGTACTTCTGCTAACAGCAGTAACATTTAGCATTATCGCATATTTACTGGCGAAGCTCTACAAACATTATAGAATAAAAAAATATTGTTCTCTTTTCTCATGATGAAAGGCACTACATTGTTCGATAGATAGTTGAGAGAGCTTGTAAGATCAAGAAAAAGCAACTTTCCTTAAAATGAGAAATAATTAGTAACTAAATGACAGTTTCGTTTATCGAGTTCAAAACTACTGCTCGTGGTATTATTATTAGTAATATAAATTTATCCTAAAGGAAGTGAGTTTTTGAAACGTGCACGTGATGTTTTGGATCGACCTTTTGCTCCGCGGTATCTTAAATTGATCTTGCAAGGAGCAGTTGTGGGATTAATAACTGGCTGTGTCGTAAGTCTTTTTCGGTGGATCATCGACCATACGCTTCAAATATTATTTGTCTGGTATCCATATTTAAATGAGCATAAGCTCTATCTTTTACCATACATACTATTTTTACTTTGTTTGAGCTTGATCTTAGGCAAGCTCTTGCAAAAAGATACACTTGACTTAGTCGGTTCAGGTGTTCCTCAGATCGAAGCGGTCTTATTAGGGCAACACCAGTTAAAATGGTGGTCGATCCTATGGAAGAAATTTATCGGAGGCTTATTAGTGATCTGTCCCGGATTATTTTTAGGGCGTGAAGGACCGTGTATCCAGATGGGGGGCTGTATTGGCTTAGGGCTTGCTAAAACGACATTCAAAAGCGAACCAGATGAACAGAAACTGTTACTCTCAGCGGGAGTGGCAGCAGGTTTAGCTGCGGCTTTTAGTGCTCCGTTAGCCGGCGTTTTATTTTTACTCGAAGAGATCACGACGAGTTTTAAACCAAAAGTTTGGTTGACGGCTCTTTCAGCAGCTTTGACGGCGGATCTGATGACGTTAGTCTTTTTAGGTTCGACGCCAAGTTTATTTTTAAAGATCGCGCCCACGACCAAAATGATCGACCTTAGCGTCTTATTAGTGTTAGGGACTTGCTTAGGGCTGTTAGCTTATGTTTACCAGTACGTTTTATTAGACCTTGATTTTTTATATAGTAAGGTAAAATTTTTGCCTAAACGCTATCATAGCGTGATCCCGTTACTTTTGACGATCCCTTTAGGGTTATTTGAACCAAAGATCTTAGGCGGAAGCCACGATTTCATCAGCTATGTGATCTCGTTAAGTCAAAATGGACAACTTTGGACTAAGTTGTTAGGTTTATTAGGTCTCTTTTTTGTGATCCGCTTTGTCTTTTTGATGGTCTCTTACGGTGCAAGTGTTCCAGGAGAGATCTTTATGCCGATCTTAGTTTTAGGGGCGCTTTTAGGCTGTATTTTTGGGCTGACGCTAACCCATTATGGTTTGATCGAACCTAAGCAATATTTGAGCATCGTTTTAGTTTCGATGGCAGCTTATTTTGGCGCGATCGAAAAAGCTCCCTTTACGGCGATCGTTCTTTTAACAGAGATGACTGGCTCGTTAGCTCAAGTTTTTCCGTTAGTTTTTGTGACATTTGTTGCTTATGTTGTAAATGAGCTTTTAGGTGGTCGGCCGATCTACACTGCTTTACGCGAAGAAATGGATTTTTCAACTATTAAATGACTGAAGCCTCCTCTAGAGTGAAGACAGAAAGAATAAAAATTCTGTGGGCATTCTAGGGGATCTTTATATGGCTAGGATAGCTGGTCATGTTAGATAACTAAAAATAACAATCAGTCTTTTTTTTGCTTTAAAAGCTCACTTATTTGCTACTTCTTTGAATTAGCTATTTTTTCAGTAAATATACGATCAAGATCTCTATGGAAACACATGCACTAGCGAAAAATGTGATCCGAGAATTTTGTGTTTGTATATATGATATAAATTTCAACCAAAACAGCCTGATCCGAGAAAAATAACGCGATCAGGCTGTTTTGGTTCTTAATTATGAGTAAGGCTCAGAGTTTAGGTCGATCAAACTTGAAAGCTAATGTTTCGTATGGAGCTAATTTTAGTGTTTGGGGCAACTTTTCGTAAGTTTGTCCCATGTTTGTCACTAAAGTTTTGCCGGCAAAACGATCAGTAGCCGGTAATTCAAGTTCGGCGAAGCGAGCAGAGAAGTTATTGAAGACGAGAAGTTTTTGTGAGTCATCGTCTAAATAACGTTCATAGGCAAAAACTTGTTGATGCTTGGCAAACCGAGCTTTAAAGTGTCCGTCAGAGATCAGGCGTTCATTTTTGCGAAGTTGGATCAATTTTTGATAGAAATTAAAGATCGTTCCGTGTTCAAGTTCAGCTTTGACGTTGATCTGTTCTTGACCAGTTGGGCGTAACCAAGGTGTCGTTGTTGAAAAACCAGCTTGAGAACTTGCATCCCAATGCATCGGAGTGCGTGAATTATCGCGCGCTTTTGTTTTGACGATCGCAAAGGCTGCACTAGCCGAGTATCCTTTTTCTTGTAAAGCTTGATAAGCATTCAAAGCTTCGACATCAACATAGTCTTTGATCTTTGTATAAGTTGGATCGACCATCCCGATCTCTTCGCCCATATAGATATAAGGTGTCCCACGAAGCAGATGTAAAGTTGCCGCTAGCATTTGCGCTGAACGCACGCGATACTTTTTGGTATCTCCAAAACGATTCAAGGCAAAAGGTTGATCGTGATTGTTCCAAAAGAGTGCATTCCAACCGCCACCTTGATCCATTTCGACTTGCCAATCAGTTAGGCATTTTTTCAGGGCCATCAGATCAAAAGGTACGTTACTCCACTTTTCTCCATCAGCATAATCGACTTTTAAATGGTGGAAGGTAAAGACCATCGAGAGTTCGTGTTCGGCTGGATCTGAATACTTGATCGAAGAAGCAAAATTAGTCGAAGACATCTCACCGACTGTGATGATCGTCTCATCTTGACCAAAAGAAGCTTGGTTCAATTCTTTTAAATATTGATGGACGATCGGAGTATCAGTGTAGAGCCTTTTTTCTTGGACAGGATCAGTTGAATCAACAAGTTCGTTAGCCTTGCCGATCACGTTGATCACATCGAAGCGGAAACCTTTGACTCCTTTAGCTTTCCAAAAATTGACGATCGCAGCCGCTTCTTTTCGAACTTCAGGGTTGTGCCAATCTAGATCAGCTTGAGTTTGATCATAAAGGTGGAGATAGTATAAGTCTGTTTCACCAAAACGCGACCACGCGGGTCCCCCAAATTTAGATGACCAGTTAGTCGGTAGAGAGCCATCAGCTTTTTTAGGGCGCAGATAGAAATATTTTTGGTATTTTTCCTCACCAGCTAAAGCTTTTTGAAACCATTCATGTTCTGTTGAACAGTGGTTCAAGACCATATCTAACATGACATCGATCTTGACTTCTTTTAATTTAGCAACGAGTTCTTCAAAATCAGCCATTGTTCCAAAGCGCGGATCGATCTGGCGATAATCAGCGATATCGTAGCCGTTATCATTTTGAGGTGAGACAAAGAACGGATTGAACCAGATCATATCGATGTTTAGCTTAGCTAGATAAGGGATCTTTTCGATGATCCCGCGAAGATCGCCGATCCCATCATGATCTGAATCATAAAACGATTTAGGGTAGATCTGATAAATAACTTTTTTTCCAAGGTCTGTCGTCATAGTTTTTGTTCTATAAAAGGTAGCTTTGGAAGTTTATAGAACTCCTTTCTAAAGGATTTTTAGCGAGCTAGGCTACCTGTTTCTTCCTATAGCCCTTAAAGTTTTTTTCGTCTTGCAAAATCAATAAATCTAAATTTATCGGGATGATGATACGACGTCGTCAGTTGGAATAGTGTCGTATCACTCAAATAAGTGAGGCTTCGGACTACAACAGCTCGTTCGCCTTTATTGAGACCTAATTTTTCTTGGATCGGTCCAGGAACTTGTTCGACAGTGATCTCTTTTGTGGCGTAGCCGATCTCAAGTTTGAGTTGTTTTTCCAAATAAGCATAAAGCGAATGTTTAGCTACATCAGCGGGCAATTTAGTGATCGGGGGATCAAGTAAGTAGTCTTGATCCAAAACAGCTGGGCGACCAGCGATGAGCCGCAAACGTTCGATGAAGAATGCTTCTGTGGGTTCGATCTTTGTTTGGGCAAAAAGTGTTGGTGCTGGCACTTTTTTTTGCTGTAAGACTTGTGTCGTCGCTTTCATACCTAAAGCTTGATCTAATTCTTGGAAACTTGTGATCCCTGAAAGTGGGAACGTATATTTTTGAATATCTAAAACGACTGAACCTTTACCTTTGATCTTTTGGATCAAGCCTAATTCAGTCAAACTGTCTAAAGCTTTGCGGATCGTTTCGCGGGCTGTACCATAAAGTTCACTCAGCTGATTTTCACTTGGTAAAAAATCGCCAGGCAAAAATTGCTCATGTTTGATCTTTTCTGCCAGATCGTTAGCGATGATCTCATATTTAGCTGCCAAACAGCTCACTCCTTTGTATCGGTTTTCACTTTCATTCTAACATACTTGTATATACATGTAAAAGGGTGTTTTGTTATTGATAAATAAAGATAAAAAAATATATTGACAACTTGTATAGACAACATGTATGATGATGACGTAAGAAAGAAAACGCTTTAAAAATGGAGGGGACATCATGGCAGGTACGAAAGTGAAATTACAAGCGGTCGCAGATGGTGAAGTGATCGCTTTGAACAAAGTGCAAGATGAAGTCTTTTCAACTGGGATGATGGGACAAGGTTTTGGCCTTGAACCAGTCAGTGAGGAGATCGTTGCACCAGTTAGTGGTGAAGTCACAATGATCGCTGAATCAAAACATGCGATCGGGATCGTGACTAAAGAAGGTTTAGAAGTTTTGATCCATATGGGGATCGATACCGTTGGTTTACACGGAGAGCCTTTTGAGTTAAAGATCAAAGTCGGACAACAACTCACAGCCGGTGAACCACTCGCCAATATGGCGCTAGAAAATATTCGTCTAGCTGGTTTGAAGACAACGATCATGGTCTTGATCACCAATTCAGCTGATAAGTTAGAAGGGCTCGATCTCGAAGAAGGACAAGTCAAAGCAGGACAAGTCGTAGCCACTGCCTATGTCAAAGGGGCTAAGAAAAAGGCAGGCAAACGTGATTATGATGCGTTAGCGACAGTTATCATCGAAAATGTCGGAGGCAAAGAAAATATCAATAATTTGATCCACTGTATCACGCGTCTCCGTTTTTATTTAAAAGACGAAAGCAAAGCACACGATGATATTTTGCGCGAAACTGATGGTGTGATCGATATCATGCATGCTTCAGGACAATACCAAGTCGTGATCGGCAATGAAGTGACAAATGTTTTTGAGGCTGTCATGAAACAGTTGCCGGGACTAGCAGAACAAGAAGTTGAAACGACACCAGCTGATACGTCTAAAAATCCAGTCAGTCGTGCCTTTAGCAATTTGATCGGTGTGATCACAGGTTCGATGAGTCCAGTCGTTGGTGTGATCGCAGCAGCTGGGATCATCAAAGGGCTTTTAGCGTTGTTGACGTTGCCTCAATTAGGAGGCTTGCTAAACGTCAAAGATACGGCTTATATCACTGTCAGCGCGATCGCTGATTCAGCCTTTTATTTCTTGCCGATCTTAGTTGGTTTTGCTGCAGCTAAACGCTTAGGTGGTGATCCGATCGTTACGGCTGTGATCGGGGGCGTCTTGACTTATCCACAATTAGTCGCTTGGGGTCAAAACTTTAAAGAAATGTTTAGCATCGGTGGTTTCCAATTCCAATTTTTGAATTATACTTATTCGATCTTCCCGATGATCTTAGCGGCTTGGATGGCTAAAAAATTAGGAGACTTCTTGAAAAAGACGTTGCCAAATTATTTACAAATGATCTTTAACCCGCTTTTGACTGTCTTGCTCGTTTCGCTCGTTACTTTAGTGATCACAGGACCAATCATTCAAGGGGCTGCTAATGGGATCGCCGACTTTATCAACTGGTTAGTACATGCTTCTGGTTGGGTCGGTGGCCTTGTGATCGGTGGTTTTTACCAGTTGCTCGTGATCTTTGGACTTCATTGGGGCGTTGTGCCGTTAGTGGCTCAACAGATCTCAGCTAGCGGGCAAAGTGCGTTGAACGCGATCATTTCGGTGACGATGGTCGCCCAAGGGGCAGCTGTTTTAGCGGTTGCTATCAAAACAAAGAAAAATGATATGCGCTCGCTTGGGATCGCCGCTGCGATCTCGGCCTTTTGCGGGGTGACAGAACCAGCGATCTATGGGATCAACTTGCGCTATCGTAAAGTCTTTATCTCAGGTTTGATCGGTTCAGCTGTTGGGGGCTTGATCACAGGCTTGATGCACGGGACGATGTTTGGCTTTACTGGTTCTTTGATCGGTTTTCCATCATTCTTTGATCCAGCAGCGCCAACACAATTAAATAGCTTTTATGCTTTCTTGCTCTCCAGTGGAGCAGCCTTAGTGATCAGTTTCTTAGTGACTTGGTTTTGGGGATATAATGATGAAATGGAAATGGGGCAAAAAGTTGAAAAGAAAAAACGCCCTGGTAGCAATTAAAAATAGTATTTAAATAGAGCTTGGAGTCTTTGTTTAAAAGACTCCAAGCTCTATTTATCTTTGGTCTAAAGTGACGGTTGCAACTAATTCTCCATGACTTACTTCGTGATCAGTCGTCAGTTCAAATTGTGCGATCGCTTTTGGTTGAGTGAAGAAGACGATGACATTTGGGTTTAGACCGGCTTGTTTGATCAGGTCAAGATCAAACTCAAGTAACAAGTCCCCAGCTTTGACCGTCTGTCCATCATTGTAGTGTGTTACAAAACCTTTTCCTCTTAATTTTACCGTATCGATCCCCACGTGAATGATCGCTTCTAGTCCGTTATGAGCTACGATCCCTAAAACATGTTTAGTTGAAAATGTGAAACGGATCGTTCCTGAAAAAGGTGCATAAACTTTTTGGGTGGTCGGCAGGATAACAAAACCTAAAGCATTAAAATCAGGAGCTGCCTTGCTTGGCAAAGCCTCGATCTGGCCAGAGATCGGAGCTAAGACGTTTGTCGTTCGTGTTTTTTCTTCAGTCACTTTTAGATCGAGTTTTTCATCGCCAAGCGCTAATTTATCTTTTAATTCTTCAACGATCTCTTCGTGTTTTTCTTCGGTCAATTTGACTTTTGTCAAGAAGATGACTAAAGCTAAGACTGCTAAAACTAAAGGAACATAGAAAGCAAAGCCTTCAAAGGTCCGAATGTTTTTAGTCGTCATGTCAGCCGCGGTAGCTGAACCAGTCATCCCAGCCGCGATCGCGATATAACCGACGATCCCGTTAGCAAAAGCGCCACATAATTTATCGATCATCGGGCGGACTGCTAAAACGACGGCTTCGTTGCGTTCTCCAGTCTTTAACTGTCCATATTCGATCGCATCTGTCAAAGTCAAGACTGTTACAAGTTGAGCAAAAGTGATGTTATATAAAACAAGCCCAATGATCAACAAGCCCATGCTTTGACGGCCAAAGATAAAGATCAAATACGACACGATCATACAACATTGACCAAATGAAAAGAGGTATTTGCGTGGAATAAAGCGATTTAAAAGTGGATAAAGTGGCGAAGTCAAAAGTCCGATCCCGATCGCGATCCAGCCAGCTACTTGAAAACTTTCGGGGCGTCCTAAAACAAATTTGAAAAAGTAATATAAGACCCCGTTAGTGATGACATTAGCTAAAGAATACATGAAATAAGCTAAACTAGCCCATAAGATCTGGTCATTTTGCGCTAGCCCGATAAAAACATCTTTGATCGTTGTTTTAGGCTTAGCGGCTGTCCGGATCAGATCGTCTTTTTCTTCAGTTCCCCAAGCGACGATGAAAGCACATAAAACGGCCAATAGTGAGATGATCACAGCAAAGGCGAGCCATCCCGGAGCCCCTTGGGTATGCTTACCTGTTGCCAGATAAGTAAAATAAGTTACGATCGGAACAACGATGATCGTTAGCCCGTTCCAACCGACCGAACCGGTAAACGAACCAAGCGCAGTATAAAGCCCGCGTTCTTTACTACCATCACTCAAAGCTGGGACCATGCCCCAATAAGAAACATCTGAAAATGAATAAAAAACATCTAGAACAACAAATAAGATCACAAATAAAATAGCAAAGGCGATCCAATTGACATTGGCTAAATTAAAGATCCCCGTGAAAAGAATGATCATAATCACAGCACTGACAACATTACCGATGATGATCCAAGGTTTGAATTTGCCCCATTTAGTTTTAGTGTTATCAACGATATTGCCTAAAAGGGGATCAATAAAGATCTCAACGATCCGAATAAGGACGATCAAACTAGTGATCAAGCCGATCAACTTTGCTGCGATCTTTGGATCTAATTCGCTAAAAAGTCCTGCAGTTACAAAAACGATAAAGTAATTGCTCAAGGCGCCGTAAAAAGCTGCATGTCCTAAATTCCCCATTGCAAACGAAAACTTAGAGATAAATGAGCGTGACGATCTCTTGTCCATAAAAGTTCTGTTATATAAAATGTGAACAAACGTATTGGCTACATTTGAGAAAAGAATTATATATTTCCTTTCTTGGTTTTATTTACTAGTGTCAGGCTAGGTCTTCTCAGAGCTATTTGAAGGTGAGTGTTGACTTAGCATGATAGCTTTAAGGTATGATCTGCCCCGAAATTTTACTTTAGCAAAGGCTAAAGTTTGCTAACAAACGGTCAGCTATGTTTTCTGAGCGCGATCGTGTCTTAATACTTACCTCACATTCTAGCTTTCCTATAAATATTAAGGCGGATGCCTGTTTTGCTTCCCCTAAAGTTTGCGTAGTAGTTAGTTTTTGATGTAATCGATTACATCAAAAGTTTACAACTTTTACTAAATAAAGTAAATAGAATTAGTAAATATTTTTTAAAAAAGAGATCGCTATTTTTTACTAAAAATAAAAAAACACTCCGACCAATAAGGCGGAGTGCTATTAAAATACTTAATTTTTAGGAATAAAACTTTTCCGAACGATGAGCTTATTACTGATAAAAGCATGGATCTTAGGGCGTTCAGGTCTTTCTAAAGCGTCGGCCAAAAGATTGATCGCCGTTTGACAAAGTTCTGCTTGGTCGATCGCATATGTTGTTAATGGAGGTGAAACATACTGAGCGATCTCAATGTTGTTGATACTGATCAAAGCGGTATCTTTAGGGATCACATGTCCTGCTTCGTTGAAAGCTTGCAAAACACCGATCGCAAGCGCATCAGAAGCGACGATAAAGGCCTCTGGCAAAGGAAGGTCATTAGCTAAGATCTGTTTTCCAAGCTCATAGCCGTTAGAAGTCGTAAAAGGTCCAGAAACGAAGTAATAACGCTCATCAAAGACACCTAGGCGTTTAGCCCAATTTTCAAACGCAAACGAGCGGGGATCTTGTTGATAATTATGTGTACCCATGATATGACCAAGACCACCGATAAAACCGATCGATTTTTTTCCAGCTAAGATCAGTTGATCTAAAGCATCTAAGATCGTTTGTGAAAGATCAGGTTGAACAGAATCGAACTTATGGGGCAAGGGATTGATATCTAAAAAAACTCCCAAAGGCAAAACTTGGGCCAATTCGAGCAGCTTTGGCTCAGCGAATCCATCTGCTCCGATCCCAATGAAGCCTTCATAATTTTGACTTTGTGATAATAATTCATCGATCGCAGTAAAAAATTCAAATTTGAAATTTGCTTCTTCACCTTTAGCGAGTAAGGTTTCTTTTAAAGTGTTGAAATAAATATCTTGGAGCTCTTCTTCGGCTGTAAAACTAGCAAGTAAGGCGATGTTGCGTGTCAATAAAAATTTATTTTGACGTTTACCATAACCTAACCGATTTGCGACCGTTAAGATCTTATTTTTAGTAGCGGGGGTGACTGAAAGCGTTGGGTCATCATTTAAAAGGCGTGAGACAGTCGCCTGAGAGAAACCCGCTTCTTGTGCGATTTGCTTGATCGTTACCATAGCGATAGCCGCCTTTCTCGAAAGTATTATAGATATATTCTACATGATACGCTTGATTTTGGCTAATCGTTCCATTATTTTATAATCATTAACTTAAGGTTTTTATAATCAAAGTTATATTTTTTGAAAATGAGTAGTGCGCTAGTTTCTTTTGATTGACCCGTTTTGATGCTTGAAGATAAAATGTTAATCAGATAAATAGTTTTAAGTATAATAGTATATTTGTTTGAGGGGGTTCATTATGAATAAGATCGCATTGATGGAAGATGACAAAACTGTAAAATTGAGTATTCCACGTGGCTACTATGTTTTTGCAGAGATGTCAACAATGGCAGAATTTAACGTTAAAATGTCTTTACGTGATAGTAAAACACAAAAAGTCTCGTTTGAAGGTGAACGTCAAAGTAAAGAAACTTTGCCACCGATCCGTGGTTTTTACCAATGTGACTATGATGAAACTGAACTTCATATCGAGATCAATGAAAAAGTCGAACTTGATCTTAGAGTCGACAGTACAGACTTATACGATCAAAATGAAGAATTGGCAGTACGCACCGTGACTGCCGTTGGACGTGATCTTGATGATGAACGTTATAACGATTTCATGTTACACTTGACGATCATGCGGTGCCGTGATTAAACAAAAGGTAGGAAAGATCCTTAAAGACTCAACAGAGTTTTTAAGGATCTTTTTAGCTATCTTTTTAACTCTTTTAGGTGAGGTGGTATAATTAATTGAAACAACATGATATGGGGGGATCTCATTTGAAGATCAAAATGATCGCGATCGACATCGACGGCACACTTGTCGATGATCAAAAAAAGATCGGACCACTGACAAAAGTCGCCTTAAAAAAAGCACGGGCACAAGGCGTTTATGTGGTTTTATGTACAGGACGCCCGCTTTCAGGTGTCAAAGATTATTTGGATGAGTTAGGACTTGTGACAGAAGACGACTATGCGATCACCTTTAATGGGGCTAAAGCGCAGACGACAAAAAGTGGTCAGACGCTATTTGAGCATGGTCTGACACCAAAAGAGTATGGTGCTTTAGATGCTTTGAGCCACGAATTAGGTGTGCGCGGACAGATCGTTTTGCCAGATTCAAGTGTGTATACGACGTTTAAAGACATCAGTCCATATACAGTTTTAGATGCATTTTACACTAAAATGCCACTGTATTATCGAACCTCACAAGAGATCGAAACGCTCGGTCTAGCCTCTAAATACATGTGGGTCGATGAGCCTGAAATTATCCAAGCTAAATTAGCCACTCTTGATCAGGCCGTATTAGCTAAATATTACACTGTTCTTAGTGCGCCATGGTTTTATGAGATGATGAATAAAAAGGCCCATAAAGGTGCTGCAGTAATTGAACTAGGTGAACGCTTAGGGATCACAGCAGCTGAGATCATGGTCTTAGGGGATGAAAATAACGATCTGACGATGTTTGAGTTAGCTGGCTTTGGGGTCGCGATGGGGAACGCAAATGAGCAGATCAAAGCTTTAGCTCAAGCAGTGACGACTGATAACAAGCATGATGGTGTTGGCGTTGCTGTGACAAAATATATTTTAGAGAAAGGAAGATGAGTTTGGGAATTATTTTGGAGTTTTTGGCGGCCCGGTGGTACGTTTTTTTGATCGCACCGGTGTACGTTTTTGTGATGGCTCTTTTAGGAAAAAAGACGCGGTTTGAACGTGAGAGTTTTCAATTGGCGCTTATCTTCCAAGTTATCTATCTTATCGTGTACACGGGTTCTGCCCTTTGGCTTTTGGCAGTAGGTTCGGCTGAGAGTAGTGCCTACACGCTATTTACTTTAGTTGTCAATCTTGGTGGCGTTTTGAGTGTTTTGCCCCTCTTCTTATTGTTATTGTACCGCTTGTGCACATTAAAATTTTTAGAGCGTCTGCCAAATTGGGGCAAAAATTTATTTCGCCTAGGCTGTTTTGTTCTCTTAGGGATCTTATCTAACCCGACTTTGGCTCTTTTAGTAACAGCTTATTATGGCTGGTGAGTTTTTTATTTAACACTTAAGAAGCGTTGTGCTAAACTACAAGTGAGATGGCCCGCAGGAAAGTTAACGGTGTGAGACGGACCCAAAATTTCATAAGAAAGGAAGCTCTATTATCTTTCTTTACTCATACTATGTAGGGCCAAGAAGCGATGAAGGAAAAACATACAGTTCACGTTTTAGGGATGAAAGGTGCCTGTTGTGCTGCTAAAGTGAAAGAAAGCTTAAGCAAACTCGTTGAAGATGTCAAAGTTGACCTAAAAAAAGGCACAGCTGAGTATATTGGCGATGAGACGATCGATCACTTGAACGATACTTTAGAAGGCACGCCGTACTCAGTTATAGCTGAAACAAGTGCAAAACTAAAATAAAGCTAAAAAAGAGGCTATTAAAAGGCCTCTTTTTTAGTTATTCAAAAAAACTTATATGACTTTTGAGATAGGTAGTTTACAATAAGAGTATAAATAAGAAAGGGGGGCTAGCAATGTATGATTACCGTGAAGATATCAAGCAATTGCTCAATGTAACTGGTAACACTCATAATGAACTAAAGATCGCAGCTGAAGCGATCCGAGTTATTTTAAAGATCGCTGAAAAAAACGGAAACGAGCAACAGCAGACCGTAAGTGAAAGTGAAGAAGAGCAAAAAGATGATCAGTCGGAGCAAACTGCGCAGCTCAAAACAAATAAAGTAGACGTAAAAACTGTGCCAGAACAAAAAAGTGACTTGGTACAAGAAACGACAGTAGCAAAAGAAGAGCCAGAGTTGCAGATCGAAGTGACTAAAAGACCAACGCTAAAGATCGATCGGACGCTCCAAACGCTCCAAACGATGTTGACGGCTAAAGGGGATAGCAAAGCTCTAGAAGCATGGATCAAGAAAGAACCTCAGATCTTTGAGAAACTTTTTGAAATGGTGATGGTCTATAAAGTCTCGACTCGTAGAATGGGATTTAAAGCCTATAACAAAAATAATAAAGAATTGAAGTTTAATGAATTTATTCGGAATCAGTACAATCCGCGGAATGGAGATGCGATCATTGTCAATAATGCTCATTCAGATACTCCGCGGATCGTTAAACTGATCCGCCGCCCAGATGAACTGTATGTCCCCAATACGATCACTTTTGATCAAGGGGTCGTTGAGATGAATGATGAAGGTAAATTAGTCGTTGAACATGATGTAAATGGTCATGAATTAGTTGTTGATGGGCGGATCTTTACATATAAAGTCCCGCTCCAAGCATTTAATGTCAAAGAAGGCAGTTTAGTTCGCTTACGCTGGTACGCACGACCGCGTGGGATCCGTTTGAATGATGATATCTCGATCGCTTGGGTCTACCCAGAAAAGCACGAACACCCAAATGTTACACCTAAAAAAGAGAGTACACCTAAAGCCACCTTTAAACCAGCGATCGAATTTGATCTTGCCGGTAAGACAGTCGGGATCGTCGTGGGGCGTGAATTATATCGTGATAAATACGAAGAGATCATCAAAGCTCATGGAGGCGAGATGATCATGGTCGATGCATTTTATCACCGTCGCGATCCCGAACGCTATTTTGCTAGAAGATTGAGTGGGGCTGACTATATTGTCATGGTCCAAAATCAAAATAAACATAATACAAGTTATGCTTTAGCGAAGATCAAAGATCAATTTGAAGGCTTTGCTGTAGCTAAAAATCTAACTGGGATCCAAGTCGAACAAGCGATCTATCGAGCTTATAAAGGCCTTCCAGCTTTTGTAACTGGACAATAATAGGATAAATGATACGAATGAGTTAAGTTTAGCTTATTCGTATTTTTTCTTAAAAAGTTTGTTTTTTGTTGCACAAATTTTACTTTTATTAGCTAAAAGTAAAATTTTAGGTAGATGAGTTCTAAGGACTATTTAAAAAATAGGTAACAGTGTAAAATGAACATTATTACTAAATGTAAGCGCTGAGAAGTAGATAAAAATATTTAAAAAAAAAGAGTAAAAATAATTGAAATCGTTCTCAAAAAGCGCTAATATAATTAGTGAAGTTATTCACATGATGGTTGTGATGACTTATCGATACGTCAGTAATTGGAGGGAACATTAAATGAGTAAAGATGAAAAACAAAAAAAGCGCGTTTTGACACCTGAAGAAAAAGAAGCTAAGCAAAAGAAAGCTCAAGCTTATACCGAAGAACTAGTTGAAAAAGCGCTCAAAGCTGAAGCAAAGTATGCGACTTTTACCCAAGAACAAGTTGATAAGATCGTTTTTGAAGCCGCTTTAGCTGGCTCAGAAGCAGCTTTGGAGCTAGCGCATGAAGCCGTTGCTGAGACTGGTCGAGGCGTTGTTGAAGATAAAGATACTAAAAACCGCTTTGCAACTGAAAATATTTACAATTTGATCAAACACGAAAAAACTGTTGGGGTCATTTCAGAAGATAAGATCAAAGGTCAAGTCAAGATCGCTGCTCCTTTAGGGGTCTTAGCAGGGATCGTTCCGACAACGAATCCAACTTCGACTACGATGTTCAAGGCCCTCATGGCTTTAAAAACGCGCAATGCGATCGTTTTTGCCTTCCATCCTCAAGCTCAAAAATGTTCAGCTCATGCAGCTAAGATCATTTATGATGCTGCCGTCGCTGCTGGCGCTCCTAAAGATATCATCCAGTGGGTCGAAACGCCATCATTAGAAAATACGACAGCTTTGATCCAAAATAAAAAGATTGCTTCGATCTTGGCAACTGGCGGTCCAGGAATGGTCAACGCTGCTTTACGTTCTGGTAACCCTTCGATGGGTGTTGGAGCTGGTAACGGGGCTGTTTTTGTCGATCACACTGCACATTTGGAACGCGCAGTTGAAGATCTTTTATTATCAAAACGCTTTGATAATGGTATGATCTGTGCAACAGAAAACTCTGCTGTCGTTGAAGCACCAGTCTACGATAAATGGTTAGAATTGATGCAAGAAAAAGGTGCTTACTTAGTACCAAAAGAAGACTATGAAAAGATCGCAGACTTTGTCTTTAATGACAACCATGGTGTCAACGGACCTGTAGCTGGACGTTCAGCCCAATGGATCGCAGAACAAGCAGGTGTCTATTTACCAGAAGATAAAGATGTGATGCTCTTTGAACTTGATCCTAAAAATATCGGCGAAAAGCTTTCATCTGAGAAACTTTCACCCCTTTTGTCAGTTTATAAGGCTAAAGATCGAAAAGATGGGATCAAGATCGTTGGAGCTTTGCTCGATTATCAAGGAGCAGGACACAATGCTGCGATCCAGATCGGTTCGCAAGGCGATCCGTTTGTCACAGAGTTTGGCGACCAGACAAAATCTGCACGTCTCTTAGTTAACCAACCAGACTCGATCGGTGGGATCGGTGATATTTACACAGACGCACTTCGACCAAGTTTGACACTTGGAACAGGATCATGGGGGAAGAATTCATTGTCACATAATTTATCTACAAATGATCTTTTGAACATCAAGACCGTGGCTAAACGTCGTAACCGTCCACAATGGGTCCGTTTGCCAGAAAAGATCTATTATGAAAATAACGCGATCTCATATTTGCAAGATGATACTGAAGAGATCAAGCGTGCCTTTATCGTTGCTGACCCAGGGATGGTTCAATTTGGTTTTGTTGATAAAGTTTTAGAACAATTGTTGATTCGAGAAACACCAGTTAAAACATCGCTTTATGGTACAGTTCGACCTGATCCAACGTTAGGCCAAACGATCGAGATCGCGCGCCAAATGGCTGAATTCAAACCAGATACTGTGATCGCACTTGGGGGCGGTTCGGCGCTTGATGCGGCGAAGATCGCTCGTTATATTTATGAATATTCGCTTGAGCAAGGACCTGGGTTTATGGATAGTTATGAAAACGTCAGTGAACTCTTCACGCTCTTGCAACAAAAATTTGTCGATATCCGCAAGCGGATCGTCAAATTCCACCACGCGGTCGAGACAAAACTGATCGCGATCCCAACGACCTCTGGGACTGGTTCTGAAGTAACACCATTTGCCGTGATCACTGACGATAAAACACATGTTAAATATCCGTTAGCTGATTACGAATTGACACCACAGATCGCGATCGTTGATCCAGAATTTGTCATGACTGTGCCAAAACGCACTGTAGCTCTTTCAGGGCTTGATACGCTCTCGCATGCGTTAGAATCGTACGTTTCTGTTATGGCCTCTGACTTTACACGTCCATGGTCGTTAGAAGCGATCAAGTTAGTCTTTGAAAACTTAGTTGAATCATATAACTATGATCCAAAGAATCCAACATTAGCGGGTGAAAAAGCACGAGAAAATATGCACTATGCAGCAACTTTAGGCGGGATGGCCTTTGCTAATGCGTTCTTAGGGATCAACCACTCGATCGCCCATAAAGTTGGGGGTGAGTTTGGGTTACCACATGGTTTATGTATCTCGATCGCAATGCAACCAGTGATCCGCTTCAATGGGACTTCAGGTAAAGTAAAACGAACACCTTACCCACGTTATGAAGTTTACCGCGCTCAAAAAGACTATGCTGATATTGCACGCGCTTTAGGACTTAAAGGCAAAGATGATGCTGAATTAGTCGAAGCTTTATGTCAAAAGATCACCGAGCTTTTCAAAGCGTTAGATGTAGAACCAAAACTTTCGGCTAATGGCGTGACTAAAGAAGCGTTTGAAGGAGCGTTAGATGATATGGTCGATCTGATCTATAACGATCAATGTACTCCAGCGAACCCACGGCAACCATTTTTAGAAGATATTCGCCAATTACTGCTTGATCAATTTTAAAATGGGACTGTGATATAGAAAGTGATGTTTTTGAGCTTCAAGGCACTCAAAGACATCACTTTTTTTCTTGTTGAAGAAGGTGAGCAGATAATTTTTGCTCTTAAAATGACCGTGTTATATTTTAATGAGATTCAGCCGGAAATTCCGTGACTTTAGTCATGGGATGGATAGGCCCTATCAAGCTTCGTAAGGAGCTTTTTTCATCTCATTGTATTTTTGATCGTTTATATATTTCTCAACTACTTCTTTACCCATATTACCTAATGTGCTCATGTAGTAACTAGGCGACCATAAATGACCACCCCAGTATCGGGACTGCCGAATTTCCGGGTGTCGACGTAAGAAAATAAAGGCACTTCTGCCTTTGAGCGCTTTGATGGCGCTAGTCGGTGCCTTGCTAGGCGGAAAGCTAATTAAGACATGAACATGGTCAGGTATAACTTCCATTTTCTCGATTAAGATTTCGTTATCCTCGGCTACTTGCCATAGGATATCCTTCATTTCGTTTGATAACTCATCAGTAGTAAAAGTTTTATGACGATATTTAGTAACCCAGATCAAATGGTAATGGAAATTATAGATATAACGACGAGTATAAATGGCCTCTTTGATTTTTTCTTTAGTCATAATATGGTCTCCTTTGTTAATATATTGACATCATGATATAATGTTATTATATCAATAAGGGAGGTGAAATCCAATGAAGTCAATGGCAAAAATGAAATATCATTATGGCCTAAAAATGCGCTGCTATCCTAGTGACCAACAAAAGCAGTTGATTAAAATCAACAGTGACGCTAGTCGCTTTATCTATAACGAAATGGTTGCGATCAATAAGGAACTGATGCAGCTTCGCAGAGTTAAGCTACCGATTGACATAGTTCGGGATCGTATTAAGCAACTAACTATGCGCCAAAACGCTAAGCAAATGTCTAATCACTATCAATTCTTAGAAGATAAACGAATTGATAGTTTGACGAAAGCTAATGCCATTCAGAACTATCGGAAAGCTTGGAATGCTTTTCGGAAGGTTCACACCGCTGGTGTTCCTAAGTTTCATCGAAAGAATTATCGCTGGCGTTATCAAACCAATTGTCAATACCCAGGGCAAAAGACTGCGTTGCTAACTAACGGTACAGTCTGTTTTCTAGATAATAGCCATGTCAAAGTCCCTAAAATCGGACTGTTACGTGTTGCCGGTTCGCAAGCACGGCTTTTGAAAAGAATATGCGAGACTAGAATTGGTACTGTGACGTTGACTAAAGATTCAGCGGATCGCTTCTTCTTATCAATGCAGTTAGCTTCAGATGAATCTTTTGTTAAAGTGGCCAAAGCTACTCATGGGCATGTTGGAGTTGATCTTAATACTGATAACTTCTTAACCGACAGTGAAGGTAACATAGTTCCTAATCCACGATATTATCGCACTATTAAAGGTAAATTAGCCAAAGAACAGCGCATTTTATCTAGACGGCAACAACGTGCAAAAAAAGAACATCGTTCTTTACGCGATAGTAAAAATTACCAAAAGCAACGCTTGCTAGTTGCCAAACTCCACGCCAAAGTAATGAACCAAAGACATAATTTTCTCCAACAAATCTCTACTGCATTAATCAAAAACCACGATTTAGTAGTAGCCGAAGAGTTGCGTAGCAAGAATATGCTTAAAAATCATGCTTTAGCACTTAGTATTTCGGACGTTGGTTGGCGAACATTTCTTGGCATGTTGGCTTATAAAGCAGATCTATATGGTCGACAATTTATCACAATCAGCCCAAGAAATACTACCCAAACATGTCACAATTGTGGCTTTGTGATGGGTACTAATGGCACGAACAAACTAACGTTAGCTGATCGAAAATGGACGTGTCCGAACTGTGGTATTCATCATATTCGTGATTGGAATGCAGCTAAAAATATTCTGGATAAGGGAATTGCTAAATTATCCTAGCTTATCTGTCCCTATGGCAACCTGGGGACATAAAAGGCGTTGGTAATTAGACGACCGCTACTTGATTGCAACCTTGGTTGGTCAAGCAAGTTGTCCCTATCTACGCAAATTGTGGTCTGAAATCCACGAGGATTTTCGGCTCACAAGCCATTGACTTTAGTCAGTGGTGGTTGACGAGTTACAAAAAGAAAGTAAAGAGGTAGGCTGATGGATAAAAAATTTTTAGAAGTTTTGCAACATGAAGGACCGGTGACCATGATCACACTTAAGGCACGACCAGTCAATGTGGTCAGCACCTGGATGTCTTATCTTAAAGTCGATCCAGAAAATGAACTGCTATATGCTCCAGCTGCGGGGATGCGCTCGATCGAAAATGATTTTCAGACAGATCAAACGCTGTTATTGACATTTGGTTCTAAAGAAGTCGAAGGTACTGTAGGTCCTGGGGCTGGTTTTTATGTGACAGGGCAAGGTTCATTTTTAGCGAGTGGTCCGATCTATGCGGAATTCAAACAAAAATTTCCTTGGGTACGTAAAGTTTTACAAGTTAAGATCACAAAGATCGAACAAAAGATCTAAAGACAGGTCACGCTAAGAGGCGTGACCTTTTTGTAACTTGTCAGTTATAAAATGACTGGCTAAAATAACAGTAGTTAGAAAGGAGTGGAAAAATGAAAAAGATCGATGGACATGTACATTTGATCCGTGCTTTAGCTGGACTAAATGGTAAAGGTCGCTTAACGCCTTTAGGAGATGGGAAAGCGATCTTTGATGATGGTGAAGTGATCCAGCTGATCCCAAAAGGTTGGGGGACTGATCAAGTTTTAGCGGAAAATTTTTTAAAGATCATGGAGCAACATGAGATCGAACGTGCTGTTTTATTGCAAGGTTCGTTGAACGGCTATCAAAACTATTATTCTTATCAAGTCGTCAAACGTTATCCAGAAAAATTCAGTGCGGCTTTTGCGATCGATCCTTTTGCCAAAGAAGCTCAAAAGATCGTCAAACGTTATGTTGAAGTTTTAGGTTTTCGGGCACTTAAGCTTGAGATCAGTGAAGGTGGCGGGCTTCACGGTTATCATCGACCGTTTTCACTAACTACTGAGTCTAGAGTGGGTTGGATCATGCATTATTTAGCAGCGTATCCAGGTTTTGTCATTGTTGTCGATTATGGTGCAGCCGAGCAGAGCAGTTATCAACCAGAAGCACTTGCTGAATTGGCTAGACGCTATCCGCAGCTAGATTTTGTGGTTTGCCATCTCTCATTTCCCAATGCTGATCGGCCTGCGCAACTGCGAAATGTGCTCCAACAATTTGCCCCCTATCAAAATATCGCAGTGGATCTTTCAGCTGTACAAGATATCGAAGGGGAAAGAAGTAACGCCTTTCCTTACCCACGTTCACAACAAGATGTTTTATGTGCTAAAGAATTTTTAGGTGCCAAGCGCTTAGTATGGGGGACTGATTCGCCGTGGTCGGCGACATTTAATCGTTATGAACAGTTAGCGACTTGGCTTGAAGCTAGTCAGCTCTTTACACCAAGCGAACTACACGCAGTCATGTATGCCAATGCTGAGAGGATCTATTTTAAACCAGACCACATCGAAGCGTTTCGGCAGTCAGAAGATCTGGCGCTAAAAAATTTTAGGTGCCCTTGAGTGGACTTCATAGTTTATACTCAAAGTAAAATTTGAGTCAGGGGGAAAAACTATGGGAAAATATCGCTTTTTACTCGGTTTGTTAGCTGTTTTATTTGGGAGTTTATTTTTAGATGCAAATAAAGCGATAGTCCAAGCAAAAGAAAATGACAAGAAGACGTTGATCATCTACTTTTCGATGTCAAATACGACAAAAGAAGCAGATTTTTATTTCATAACTTTTAAAGAAAAGAACTTTACAGAGAGTCACCCTTTTTCCGTTGCATCTGCACCCAGTGAAAAAGCTGATGAAGTGATCTTTATGATCCACAAAACGGGTGATTTCACCCAAAAGATCGGCCAGATCAAACGAGGTACAAAAGTCAGTTTGGAAGGGCCATTTGGCCTCTTTGATCGCTATGTCAAAAGCGCTAAAGGTCCGGTGATCTTATACGGGTTAGGAACAGGAGTTGCGCCTCTTTTTAGTTTAGCTCTTGAATATGCTGAACAAAAACCTATTCATTTGATCTGGTCAACGAACGGGCAAATGCTGACTGGATATTACCAAGAGATGCTTGCTCGTTTGCAAAAGACTAAAGTCAAATTAGATGTGAAACAGCACCGTTTTACTCCAGATGAATTGCGCCAAAAGTTAACAGCAGAAGAACTTAAAACTGGACTTGTCGTGGTCGTTGGTTCCGCGCCAGTCGTTTTGCAAGTTGAACAGACATTGAAAGCAGTAGGCTTTTCTGAAAAACAGATCTTAGATGAACGTTTGACGATGTAGTCTAAAAGACAGGTAGAGCGCCTGTCTTTTTTATTGGGCACATCAGACATATTTGGAAAAACGTCTCATTTTAGAGCATATTTAGTTATTTGTATCAAAAGATCCGCTAAAATAAGAAAAAAGCTTCTGCCGTCAAAAAAATCAAAATATGAACCTAGCTAAACGGACCTTGGCCTTTGCAAAAAAAGTAGTTCGATCTCAAGTGTCGTGCATTTTTACAAGGGGGTAATCGTTATGTATGGTGAGACCGTAAAACAGATCCGCGAAGCTAAGAATTTATCACTTAAGGCGGTCTATACTGGGATCTGTTCAAAAACAAATGCGATCGCCTTTGAAAAAGGTGAGCGGATGTTAGCTGCTGATAAATTTAGCGAGGTCTTAGCTAATTTGATGGTGACGACAGAAGAATTTCACTGGATCGAAAATGGCTATCGTCCAGCTGAAAAAGATTATTATCTCTATTTGATGCGGCGTTCGTGGAACGCGCAGGAGTTAGAAAAGTTTGAGCAACAACTAAAGAGCATTGAACGTTCTGAGACAGTGACGCAAGTCTGGCTCGCAAGCTATCGTCTCTTGAACGCTTATGGACAAAAGAGACCTTTAGATGAGCACGATTTGGGAGTCGTGGTCAGTTATTTTACGCGCCTATCGTCGTGGACACTAGAAGATATCCATCTTTTTGCTAGTAATTGTTATACTCTGCCGTATGATCTGATGCTAGGGTTGCTAAATGAAGCCCTCAAAGTACAAAAACGTTATGCTTACTATAAAGATAGCGATAAGATCTTTGCGACAGTTTTAGTCAATTGTTTGGAAGAAGTATTCAACCAAGGTGATCTTTTGACGGCTAGTGAATTATTGGAACATTTAAAAGAGTTTACAGGTGATATTACGATGCTTGGTTTCAAATTATTTGAAAAGTATTATCAAGCTCGTTTGATCTATCAAGGTGAAGATCAAGCGCGCGGAAAAAAGGAGTTACAAAAGATCTACCATGTTGCCGAGGTCCTAGAAGATCAACTCGTGATGAACGAGATCAAAAAAGTTATCAGCTAAAAAAAGACAAGCCTAGTCTTGGGGGTGACTAAGCTTGCCATTGATTGGTGATGCGCAAACGCATCATAATAAGTAATGAGCAAGAGATCTAACTTTGCTTGTCTTAAGTTTATCCACGACCTTTAGCCAGTATCTACATCGTCTAACTTTTGGTCGTTTAAGGAATTGTCCTGCGTTTTTGCTAAAAGTAAACCGGTATTTTCTTGACTATTAGAGCTGTGAGCACGCGCTGACGATGGGCGATCACTGAATTAGTGATGATTTTTGGGCTGTTAGGTGGATATGAGCTACTTTGTGCTGATCACATTGCAATTTAGTTTTTGGGTCAACAGGATCACCGGCTGTTTGAGGCGCTTGTAGAGGCACTTCAAATTCTCGCGTAAAGGATCGCTCTATTGGCCAAGCTCAAGTTTAAGTGCTTTTCTATGGTTTCTCTTGCCTTGGCTATTTCAACTGATCTTTTACACTACGAGGCCTATTTAGTCGCAATCTTTCGTTTGACTCGAGCATTATCTAGAGACGAAAGTCTTACTTTTTGAACTCAAAATACTAAACCCATCACTTTTTAAAGCTATTGATCCGCTATTCTTAAACCCATTCCAACATCAACTCAATTAAATATTGGACCTAAAGCTAATGAGCTGGCAGTTTTTGATAGCTGCTCTCTGACATGGCTTTATCTCAAAGCTTAAATGTTTTTAGCTTCAACGATCATGTAAGGAGAAGTACTCGTGTATGCTGAACGGTCATAATCTCCATAGACATTTGTCAGTGTCAGTCCTGCTTGTTCGAGCAGATATTTGATCTCTTGAAGTGAATATAAACGTAGATCGATCGCATAGTGTTTTTCGATCCCGTTGATGATCCTGATCTGATCCAAGCGCAGTGTTCCGTCTAAGGCATTTAGTGATCTTTCTTCTAACAAATAACCAGTATTTTGGTCACCAAACCACATTCGCGGAACAAGATTTTGTAATAAGAAATCTTTATTATTCAAATGTAAAACAAGAGTCCCATTATTGCTTAGAAGATTCTCTTTGATATTTTTAAAGATCTGCATGGTCTCTTTATCTGGTAAATAACCTAGAGAACTTTCCATGCTATAGATCAAAGCATATTTGTAGGGGCTGATGAATGTTTTAGCATCAGCTACATAAACTTTCCCTTCAGCATTTTTATCCAAATTAGCACTTGCTTTTTCAACGTAACGACGATTGATATCGATCCCGTCAACATGATATTTAGCGTTCAACGCGGTCAAATGTCTCCCTTCGCCACAACAAAGATCAAGGATCGGAAAGCTATTTTTAGTCGCTTCTTTTAAATAATTATCTTTGATAAATTTAAGTTGAGCTTTCAATTCGATATTCAAAAGCTCAGCGTAGATCCGCGAATATGAACTATCAAAGAATTCTAAAATGCTATCTGGCTGGCGTTTCTTTTGAAAGTGAAGTTGACGGAGTTTCATTTTTTGTCATCCTTTCTTTAATTAAATCAAATTTTATATAAATTATTCTAAATGAAAGTTCATAAGAAAGGGTATCCGTCAACTGATATGGATATTCCTACAAACACTTCCTACAATAGAATTGTGGGGAGTGTTTTTTTACGCAAATATACAATCAATTCGTAAAAAGAAAAATTGTTGATTAGCAAAACCGTAACAACTTCGTTTTAAGAGTTTGATCTTTCGATTGATACCCTCCAAAGGACCATTGGAATATATTGAAGTTACGCTATTTATTAGATAGCTGCGATTTTTACGGAAAGTACGAATGGTCGTATCCATCTCTGTATTGGTGCGCTCATAACTATCAAGAACCTCATTCAAAGTAGTAATGTCTTTATTCTTCAAAGCTAAGGTAATATCTTGGTAAGTCTGATAAACTATTTTGAATTTAGAAAATTTATTGATGATCAAGTCGATCGCATTCTGTTGAGTCATATATTCATTGATTCCCCTAAGATAGACAACATTTTTAGGGTCGATCTCATCAGATTTTTTATGGAATAAACGCCACTGTGATTTGAGGATCTTATATTCTCGACTATGCTTATTGAGCGACCTAGTGAGAGCGATTCGACAACTGTCTAAAGCACGTCCGGCTAGCTGAACGATATGAAATCGATCAATAATAATCTTGGCATTCGGGAAAAGTCGTCGAATGAAACGCTGGTATTGAGCGTTTAAATCAATGACGACCGATTCCACTTGATCACGTTCAAACTTTGAGTAACGATTTTCAAAATAATTGATAATGGTAGAAGATAGTCTATCTGGGAGTTTAGCAACTAACCTATGAGTTTGTGCATCACAACAGATAAAAGAAGTTGTATTTTTAATCGAACGAAATTCATCAAAACAAAGATTCTTGGGCAAAACAGGTACTCGATATTGAGGTTTGATCCGTTCGACAATAGTTCTTCGAACACTACTAGCAGAGCAATGACAGATGCGAGCGATAAGTTCACCGTTCAAACCTTCCCTAGCTAATAACATGATCTGATTTTTTAGTTTACGAGAAAGAGTTTGATTAGGCTTAGTCAATTCAGAGGTCGCACCGAAAGTTGTGCGACAATTTTTACATTGATAGCGTTGTTTATGAAGGATCATTTCATAACGTATACCGTTTAAACTTGGTAAACGTACGTGAGCTTTAGCGAAACCATTTTTATTAACAGTGGCAAAGCCACAATTTCGACAACGGCTGATAGGATAAGATAGTACAGCTTTGATCAAAACTAATTTCTCTGTGCCATTATTTAAATTATCGATAACATCAATAACTTTGAGATTAGGGTCTTTAATATTTAGAAGTTTTAGTATACAATCGTTATGGGACATTTAAATTCTCTCCTTTACGTGGTTTGTGGTGAATTCATTGTATAATGAGAGGGCATTAAATGTCCTTTTTTTTGCGCAAAAAAACTGGTATGGAATTTTTCATCCATACCAGAAAGTGTATACCCATAAGAAACTTATGTTAGGACAACAAAAGTTTACTAAAAAAATAGAAATACTTTGAAGTTCTTACGATTATTGATATCGCTTACAACTTGTCTAGACTTGATTTAATATATTCTTATCTTTGATGATTAATTTGAATATCAAACTATTTTTTGGGGTATTTATTTTAGAAAAAACTTGTTTTTTCGAGCAGTCTTAAGTATATTTGTCCTTATATCAGATACATATTTTGCGCAATGCAATTATCGATAAAAAGGAAATGGTTTATTGAATGGATACGAAATTTTCAGTCGCTTTACATGTTTTGACGATGTTAAGCGAGAGTGGCGCTGAACTTTCGTCAAGTGAGTTGGCGCAAAGCGTCAGGACTAATGCTAGTTATATTAGAAAAGTTCTCCGACTTTTGAAAAATAAAGGGTTGATCACTTCACAGCAAGGACGCTCTGGTTATGTTTTGACTAAAGATCCAGCTGAGATCAGTTTGCTGGAGCTCTATCTAGCGACGCAAGAGACAGAGCATATCACGTTATTTGCCTTACACAAAAATCCAAATACAAAATGCCCGGTCGGAAGAAATATCGAAAAAGCAGTCACGCCGATCTTTGAAACGGTAGAATATCAATTAGAAGCTGATCTAGCTCAAAAAAGTTTAGCCGATGTGATCGAAAGTCTATATCAAGTTGCCCATGAAAAAACTGACTTATAAACTGAGCCGGTTTTTTTATTCAAACACTTGTATCTAAATATGATACAACTTTACTGAAAGGAAGAAAAAATGAAAGCTGCTCAAGTTACTAAATACACTAAAAATGACCTTGCATTAACTTTATCTGAGATCCCACGTCCTAAGGTCAGCACAAACGAAGTCCTACTCAAAGTGCGGACAGCAGGTGTCAACCCGTTAGATAATATGATCACAAAAGGTGAGGTCAAGCTGATCACACCTTATAAATTACCTCTAGTCGCTGGAAATGAAGTTGTCGGAACGGTCGTTTTCTGTGGTGCTGAAGTTACTGAGTTTGCAGTCGGGGACCGCGTCTTTGGGCGTTTACCGCTTGAGCGCATCGGGGCTTTTGCTGAATATGTTGCCGTTAGAAGCGATGCTTTAGCTAAAGTTCCTGCTTATTTGAGTGATGAACAGGCGGCTGCGATCCCTTTGACGGCTTTGACAGTCATGGAAGCTTTTGCTTTGATGGATGTCAAAGCAAATAAAACGCTGTTTATCTCAGGGGGGACTGGTAGTTTAGGTGCGATGGCGATCCCTTTAGCGAAAGCGTATGGACTAAAAGTCATCACCAGTGGTAGTTTAGCTAATAAAGACCGCGTTTTAAAATTGGGAATCGATCGTTTTTTAGATTATAAAACAGAAGATTATGCCAAAGAGTTGACTCAAGTCGACTATGTTTTAGACACGCTAGGCGGAAAAGAGACTGAAAAACAGTTAAAGATCTTGAAAAAAGGCGGTCATTTAGTTTCGCTAAAAGGGCTGCCAAATGGTGCCTTTGCTCAAAGAATGGGCTTTTCTAAGCCAAAAAAACTACTTTTTACTTTGGCTGGCCGAAAGTTAGATCGTTTAGCTAAAAATTTAGGTGTCAACTACGACTTTGTTTTTGTGCGCTCTAACGGCCAAAATCTAAGCAAAGCTGCAGTGATCTTTGAAAAACAACAGCTCAAGCCCGCTGTTGATGAAGTGTATGCGCTAGAAGAGATCGATCTAGCGTTAAAGAAAGTAGCCCACGGACATTCACGAGGAAAGACAGTTATCAAAGTTGCACAGGATGCTGGAAAAGATGGGATATTTAACGACGACTAATAGGTACTTAAATATTAGCAGATAAACTGAAAATTCTGCGATCTTGTATAAGAAGAGCAAAAATAGTCAGCCCTGATTTTATATGGTCACTTTTCCAATATCTAAGAGAAAGTGTCGGCTTTTTTGCGTAAATTAAAAAGCGATCCATTAAAGTTTTTAAACTTTGCTGGATCGTCTTTTTTTATTCTTCACGTTTATCTAAGATCGCGCGGACGACTTTTTCGCGCATTTTAACAGTCGTTGTATGATTTTGTTCTTCATATTCAGCGACTAAGACCTCTCCGACTAAGAGTTGTGAGACTTTGCCGATCACTGAACCACCATTCAAGAAATCATCAACAGCAGTTTGTAAAACAACGTCAGCAGTTTGTGCGATCGGCGAGTGTAAATAAGTCGTGATCGCGATACTCTTGGCGTGATTTTGTTTGGCAAGTTTTAAGGCTGTCAATGTATCGTTTGTTCGTCCTGTCAAAGAAAGTGCGATAACTAGATCATTTTCGTTTAAGATCGCAGCAGTCTGTGCTTGGTAGTGCGGATCAGTCACAGCTTGAGCTTTGATCCCGACCCGTAAGAGCATATTTTCAAGTTCTTTACTTGTCAGAGCACTACCGCCAACGCCAAACAAATAGATATGCCGTGCGTTAGAGAGCAAGGCCACGCTTTGTTTGAGTTTTCTTTGATCGACTAACGCTAAAGTGTCAGTGATCGTTTTTGTCAAAGTCGCTTCTAGTTTAGCGTAAGGTCTAGTAGACTCAAGTGGTCGTGTCGTTTGATAGTCATCTTTAGCGACTTCGATCTTTAAATCGGAAAAACCGCTAAAACCCAGCTTTTGGCAGAGGCGGATGATCGTTGCATCACCGACATGTGTTTTTTGTTTGACTTCGTTCATCGTTTCAAAAATGATATTTGGCCCGACAAGTAAAAAATAGTCGGCAACTTTTTTTTCAGAAGTTGTCAGTGTGAAATATTGTGCTTGGATCTTATCTGTGAGTGTCATTCAAACCCCCCCTACTACCAATATACACTAATTTTTCTCAAAAAAAATTAAAAACGTTTACATTACTTGGAGGACGTGCTATATTTTAAGTGGAGATAATCTCCGATATTTATTAAATTGGAGGTAAGGTTTGATGAAAAAAGATGAGTTTATCCACAAAGTCAAAGGTGGCTTGATCGTTTCCTGCCAAGCTCTACCTGGTGAACCGCTCTATACAAAGGAAGGAGGCGTCATGCCACTACTTGCGTTGGCAGCTAAAGAAGGGGGGGCAGTCGGGATCAGAGCTAATTCAGTACGCGATATCGCTCAGATCAAAGCTTGTGTTGATCTACCATTGATCGGGATCATCAAGCGCGATTATCCGCCAGAAGAACCCTATATCACAGCGACGATGCAAGAAGTCGATGAATTAGTCCAAGTGGGGGTAGATGTGATCGCGTTAGATTGCACGCTTCGTCCAAGGCATGATAAGTTGACGATCAACGAATTTATTGCCCAAGTCAAAGCCAAATATCCGAAGCAGCTGTTGATGGCCGATATTTCAAATTTTGAGGAAGGGGTAAATGCTGCTGAAGCTGGGGTCGATTTTGTGGGAACGACTTTAGCTGGTTATACAAAAGAAAGTGTGGCTTGTGATGGACCTGATATTGAACTTATCACTGCATTAGTCAAGGCTGATCTAGATGTGATCGCTGAAGGTAAGATCCATACACCAGAGCAGGCAAAAGCGATCCAAAAATTAGGTGTGGCTGGGATCGTTGTGGGTGGGGCGATCACGCGGCCAAAAGAGATCACTGAAAGGTTTGTGCAAATATTAAAGGGGTAGATAAAAATGTTTAAAAAATTTTCACGCTTAGGTCAAGCATTCATGTTACCGATCTCGATCTTGCCAGTTGCCGGGCTTTTGTTAGGTCTAGGGGGCGCTTTGAGCAATGAAAGTGCCGTCAAAGCATATCCTTTCTTAGACCAAGCATGGCTACAGACGATCTTAAAAGTGATGAGCTTTGCAGGCAACGCAGTCTTTGCTAATCTAGCTTTGATCTTTACGATCGGGATCGCTGTTGGGTTAGCCAAGGCTGATAAAGGAACAGCAGGTCTAGCTGGTGGTGTAGCGTATCTAGTATATACAGCCACGATCAGTGGTTTGTTGGAATTATTCTCACCTAAAGGGGCCACGATCGATACTGGGGTCGTTGGAGCGCTTGTGATCGGTTGTACAGTCGCTTATTTGCATAATCATTATCGTAAGATCCAACTACCACAATTTTTAGGCTTTTTTGGTGGGTCTCGGTTTATCCCGATCATCTCAGCCTTAGCGGCGATCGCCCTAGGAACATGCTTTTATCTAATTTGGCCGCCGATCCAAAGCGGGCTACGAGTTGCAGGTGAAAATATCGCACATATGGGAGCTTTTGGAACATTTCTCTATGGTTTCTTATTGCGGTTGACTGGGGCAGTTGGTTTACACCACACGATCTATCCGCTCTTTTGGTACACTTCTTTAGGCGGAACAGAAACGGTAGCTGGACATGTCGTTTCTGGAGCGCAAAACATTTTCTTTGCTCAACTAGCTGATCCTTCACATACGGGCTTGTTCACATATGGGACGCGCTTTTTTGCCGGACGTTTTGCAACGATGATGTTTGGGCTTCCTGCAGCTGCTTATGCGATGTATCGTTGTTTACCTAAGAAAAACCGGCAAAAAGATGGTGGTTTATATTTGAGTGGCGGATTGACTTCATTTCTAACGGGGATCACAGAACCGATCGAATATACTTTCTTGTTTGTAGCACCGTGGCTTTACGTTGTGCATGCCTTTTTAGACGGACTTTCATTTTACTTTGCTGATATTTTGAATATCCGGATCGGAAATTCATTTTCCGGTGGTTTTATCGATTTCCTCTTATTTGGGATCTTGCAAGGAAATGATAAAACCAATTGGTTCAAAGTAATTTTGTTTGGACTTGTCTGGGCTGTAGTTTATTATGTCGTTTTCACTTTTTGTATCAAACGCTTCAAAGTACCGATCCCAGGTCTCTTAGTAGAAGAAACTTCGGCAACCACAGAAGTTAAGCAAGGTGGATCTCTTCATGAAGAAGCCTTGACGATCTTAAATGCTCTTGGAGGTCCAGAAAATATTGAAACTGTTGCAGCTTGTGCAACGCGTTTGCGGGTCGCAGTCAAAGATAAAGCTAAAGTAGATCAAAAAACACTAAAAGATCTAGGAGCTGTAGCTGTCTTAGAAGTTGGGGGTGGCATTCAAGCCGTTTATGGTGGCAAAGCCGATCTGTATAGTCAAGAGCTCAATCAGATCTTAGGTAAAGGGGAGTAGCCACTACTTTTCAACAGAAAAGAAAGCTTATAGTGAGTTTAGTAGAAGTGTTTACGTGAAAATCAATTTTCTCGATCTTAAAACAAGAAAAGCGGTTATTTAGGCTTTGACCTAGATAACCGCTTTTTTTGATCCGAACACGATCGTGGCAAGAACTTTTGATAAACGAGATATTGATCAAAGTCAGGTAAGATCTCAGCTAGTTCGTGTGGCTGTGTGCGCTACCACAAATAGCCTATCGCACACTTTATTTTTTCTATAGGTGTTATATCATATTTGAATATATTTTTAGTAACAGTTAAACAAATCCTTTTTTTCTATTTTAAGAGTAGAAAAGCTTTTTTATTATATTTAAAAAGTCAGATATAATTAAAAGATTTTAACCATAATACAAGTTATTTTTAATATACAAAAAATTGTGCTAAAATCAGGGGTGAGAATAAGAATGAGGGGGTCTTAACATGCTTTTCTTTTTACGTCCAGCACCAGATGCTGACAAGAAAGTGCCACCTGAAAAAGTCAAGTCAAGCTATCTTTGGCACCAGACTGGGGTGATCTTAGCACTTTGTATCGGATATATCGGTTACTATATCATTCGCTTGATCTTTACGACTGAACAAAATGAGATCATGCGGCAGTATGGTTTTTCGACGGCACAGATCGGACTTATTTTATCTTGTTTTGGAATCGGTTACGGGATCTCGAAGCTTTTTATGGGGGCTTTAAGTGATAAAAGTAATACGATCCGCTATCTAGCGACTGGTCTGATCGTTTCAGCTCTTTTGAATTTTTGGCTGGGGTCAACGAGAAACCTCTATTTGATGATGGTCTTGATGTTAATCATGTCGATCGCTCAAGGGATGGGGGCCGCTGCTTGTCAACGGACGATCCAGCTGTGGTGGGGCAAAAAATGGCGCGGAACGGTCTTTTCGATCTGGTCATCGGCGCATAATGCTGGGGCCTTTGCCTGTGTTGCAGTCGTTCAACTTGCAACCTTTCTTTTCACTGGTTCGATCGCCGCTGTTTTTTATACGGCCTCAGTGGTCGCATTAGTGATCGCAGCGTTTATCTTGTGGGCAGGATCAGAACGTCCTGCTGCTGTGGGCTTGCCAAGTGTTGCTGAATATACAGGAGATGAAGTCGTTTTAGATGATGGTGAAGTTTCAGCAAGCGACCTGACAGAACTGCCTTTGCGTGCGGTATTTAGTAAGTATATTTTGAAAAATCCGCTCGTATGGGCGATCACATTGACCTCAATGTCACTTTATTTAGTTCGTTATGGTGTCATGAGTTGGATCCCAAGTTTTCTAGTGCAGTCTAAGGGCTTTTCTGAAGTATTTGCTAAATGGCTCGTGGGGATCTTTGAGTTAGCAGCTGTACCGGGTGTGATCTTATTAGGAGCCTTATCTGATCTATTAAAAGATCGCCGGGCCTTGGTTTGTTTAGGTTGTGTTTTAGGCCTTTTTCTATGTTTGACGACCTACTTTTTTAGTACTAATAAAACATTGATCGTAGTCGATCTGCTTGTTATGGGAACATTGATCTATGCACCGTTGACATTAGTCGGGTTAATGGTCAATGAAGTCGTTCCTAAATTTGCAGTTGGGTCATCAACTGGTTTTATGGGCTTTTTCCAGTATATTTTTGGTGAGACGCTAGCAACCGCTTTGATCGGGATCTTAGTTGCCCACTATGGTTGGGTCGCAAGTAATACGATCTTGTATGTAGCCACTGGTAGTGCTTTTGTATTATTGTTATATATTATGCGACATGAGAAAAAATTACGTCAAAGAGTTGAACATACCAATTCCTAGGTAAATATAGTTTCAAATTTTTTAAAGATGGTTAAATTTGTGTTAAACTTAAAATATGTTTAGCAAATAGAGAAGTGGGTGGTGGAGATGGTTTGTCAAAGATGTGGGGCTAAAGGTCTAACAGATCAAAAATTATGCCCTAAATGTCAGCAAAAAGAAGCCAAAGCCATGATCGCTCAGCCATCTAATAAGCTATTTGTAGCGACCAAATTGATCTTTAAAGATATTTTCCGCTATGGTAAAAGTTTACGGCGGGCAGATTATTGGTATGGCACTTTAGGGCTCTTTTTGCTTGATAGTTTAGTTTATCTGTTAGTTCGTAGCTTAGATCAAGTCAAATGGCATTTATATTTGACGCAAAGTTTTCGTGTGTTACATTTATTGTCGGAGCTGACGAGTTATTTATTTACATTGATGCTCGTAGTGACTTTTTTTGTCAGTTTATCAGCTCAAGTTAGACGGCTCCACGATGCTGGGATCGCTAGTGGATGGGTCTTATTAGGTTTCTTTCCCCTTACGTTACCGATCTTATTAGTCTTACTATGTCAACCAGCTAAAAAAGGTGAGAATACATATTTGACTGAAAAGCAAAATAGTGTAGGCGCAGCTTTTTACCGGATGAAAGGTGCGATCGTGTTAGTTTTATTAGTCACGAGTTTGTTAGTCTTGCTGACGACACAAACAGCTAAGCGTATGTTCTTTCAGTGGCAACTCGAACAGGCTTTTGAACAGTTACAGACAAAAGGTCCTGAATATTTAGAATAGAGACGAAACGACCAGAACTAGTAGGTCGTTTTTGTTATAATAAAAATGTAAGCGTATTCTAAAATGGAGGGATGGTCATGTTTAAATTGAGTGAGTTATATCAGATCGAAGATGCTTTAAAAACGAGTGAATGTTTGACCAGTTATGAAATATTTCAAGCTTTAAAAGAGTTACGACTCTACGGAGCGTGTACGTTACGTGATCTAGGTTCTGTAGAAGCTAAATTGGCGCGTCTCCCCTTTGTCAAGGTACGTCCGGTAGGGCGGGGCCATCTTAGTTTAGAAAGATGGTAAGGAAGTCTTTACTAAATGTTAAAGATATGATATTTTCATTAAAACATTATTTTTAATACAAGGGGGAAAACTTATGCATCCAAGAATCGCGATCCCAGCAGATACACTGATCGAAGCTACTAATATCATCAATGAAAGAAACGCACCTTTTGCACCGCGACCAGCGATCGAAGCGATCGTTAAATCAGGAGGCGCACCAGTCATTTTACCGAGTGTTGCGCCAAAATTTGTTGATGATTACATCGATCTTTTTGATGGGATCGTTTTTGCCGGGGGCTTTGACGTTGACCCAACTTTCTTTGGTGAAGAACCACATTTGAAGTTAGGCATGACCTATCGCAAACGAGATATTTTTGAGATCGCGCTTTTGAAACGCGCATATGAAAAGGGGAAAGCGATCTTAGGGATCTGTCGGGGGATGCAGTTGATCAACGTTGCTTTAGGCGGAACTGTCTACCAAGATCTTTCTGAAAATAAGACGATCTATGTCAAGCATTCACAAGATGCTCCTGGAAACTTACCGTCGCATCATGCAAACGTCAGCGAAGATAGTCGCTTGTACCAATTAGTCGGTAAGCGTCCATATATCAATTCACGCCATCACCAAGCCTTAAAAGATATCGCGCCAGGCTTAAAAGTCGTTGCTCGAGCAGACGATGGTGTTGTTGAAGCGATCGAATCAAGTGCAAGTGATCAGATCTTAGGGCTACAATGGCATCCAGAAAATATGTATAAACATTATACTGATTCGCAAAACATTTTTGCTGATCTGATCGCGCGGGCTAACAAAGTCGCTCAAAATAATTAGTTCTTTTCAACAAAAGACTTTTATCTTCTCCTAAAAAGTAATATAATGATAGTTGTTTCCGGGAAATAGCTCAGTTTGGTAGAGCGCTACGTTCGGGACGTAGAGGTCGCAAGTTCAAATCCTGTTTTCCCGATCAACTAGCATAAAGTAGGGTCATGGTAAGGCATGACTCTTTTTGTGCTTGTTTGAGAAATTTGCGCTAATTCATTGCCAACAAAGGGCGAGAAAGTTTATAATAATAGTCAAAGTTAGTCAAACAGATCAAGGATAGGTTTTATGCAAAATCGTAATATTTCCGATATCATCGAAAGATATTTGAAGAGCATATTAGCAGACTCATCGAAGATCGAGATCAAACGCTCGGAAGTGGCTGATCAATTTGATTGTGTACCATCACAGATCAATTATGTGATCAAGACGCGTTTTACCTTACAAAATGGCTATCTAGTCGAAAGTAAACGCGGTGGTGGAGGTTATATTCGGATCGCCAAAGTCAACTTGATCAGTGATCCGAACCTCTTAGATGAGCTGATCGAATATGTTGGCGAAAGTATTAATGAAACAAAGGCATTTCAAATCATTCAAACGCTTTATGAAAATGAGTTATTGACGCATAAAGAGGCACATTTAGTTGCGTCAGCGATCGAAAAAAGTACGCTCGCATTATCTGACATAGCCTTAGAGGATGCGATCCGCGCAAAGATCTTGCGCAGTATTTTAAATCGTTTACGCTGTGCCGACCATTAAATAGAAAGAGGGGGATCTGATGGATTCAACATCTTATACACCAAGTGCGAATCGCGTACTGTTACTTGCACAAGAACAAGCAAATTATTTCAAACACCAAGCGATCGGAACGGAGCATTTGTTATTAGCATTAGCTCTGGAAGAAAATGGTGTTGCAGGTGAAGTATTGAAACAAGCGTTGATCAGCGCCGTTGATATTCGCGAAGAGATCGAACGCTTGGCTGGGTACGGAACTTTAAGACGTCAAGCCCCTGATAGTTATCTCCCATATTCGCCGAAGACAAAAGCGGTGCTAAACGAAGCTTTGCGCCAAGCAATGATGATGGGTTCCTCCAAGATCGGGACAGAGCACATCTTATTAGCTTTATTGAGCGATGAGACGCTCTTGTCTTCCCGGATCATTTACAGTTTAAATAGTGATATTCGGACGTTGCGTCAGTTATTATTACGCCAACTTGGTGTGACTGATCGCCAACGTCAAAGAATGGCAAAACGTGCTAATGAAGAAAAACACCGTTCCAAAACTGAGACGCTTGATGGCTTAGCACGGGATATGACGGCGATCGCCAAGGAAAAAGCGATCGATCCTGTCATCGGACGTGAAAACGAAGTCAAACGAGTCATCCAAGTTTTGAGTCGACGCACTAAAAACAATCCTGTCTTGTTAGGTGAACCAGGGGTCGGGAAGACTGCGGTAGCTGAAGGCCTAGCGCAAGCGATCGTTTCAGGCGATGTCCCTGAGAACTTACAGTCAAAACGCTTGATGATGCTTGATATGGGCTCACTTGTAGCTGGCACAAAATATCGCGGTGAATTTGAGGATCGTTTGAAGAAGATCTTAGAAGAAGTCTACCACGATGGCAATGTGATCTTATTTATCGATGAGATGCACACGTTGATCGGGGCTGGTGGCGCTGAAGGCGCGATCGACGCTTCTAATATTTTAAAACCAGCGTTAGCTCGAGGCGAAGTTCAAGTGATCGGAGCAACGACTTTAGATGAATACCAAAAGTATGTTGAATCTGATCCTGCTTTAGAACGCCGCTTTGCGACGATCATGGTCGATGAACCTGATCAAGCTCAAACGTTTGAGATCTTACAAGGGGTCCGTCCTCGTTATGAAGAACACCATAAAGTCAAGATCAGTGATGAAGCGCTCGATGCCGCCGTCAAATTGAGTACGCGCTATATCACGAAACGTTTCTTACCAGATAAGGCGATCGATCTGATGGATGAAGCGGCCGCGCGGTTAAGGATCGTCAATGCAGAAAAGAGCAACCAACTTTCACGCTCGCGGGCTAAGCTAAAAGACCTCGAAACTGAGTATGAAGCTGAGATCGTGGCAGAAAACTTCGATGAAGCAGCTCTTTTACGCAAGAAAGTCTTAAAGTTGCGCGAAAAGATCGAAAAATTGAATGCGCAACATGCTGAAAAAGAAGCCAAGAAAGAATACGAAGCAACAGTCACTGAAGAAGATGTCGCTGCTGTTGTGTCTGAATGGACAGGAGTTCCAGTCACACAATTGACGAAGACTGAAAGTCAACGTTTAGTCGGCTTAGAAAAGATCTTGCACCAACGGGTCGTTGGGCAAGAAGAAGCGATCAGCTCGATCTCAAAAGCGATCCGGCGCTCGCGGAGCGGCTTAAGTGACCCGACTCGTCCGATCGGCTCCTTTATGTTCTTAGGACCAACCGGGGTCGGTAAGACTGAGCTGGCTAAAGCTTTAGCCGAAGCGATGTTTGGTTCAGAAGACGCGATGATCCGGGTCGACATGAGTGAGTATATGGAAAAATACTCAACGAGTCGGTTAGTCGGTGCTCCTCCAGGTTACGTCGGTTATGATGAAGGCGGGCAACTTTCTGAAAAAGTCAGAAATAAGCCTTACTCTGTCGTATTACTAGACGAAGTCGAAAAAGCTCACCCAGATGTTTTCAACATCTTGTTACAAGTGTTAGATGATGGTTATTTGACAGATTCTAAAGGGCGGAAAGTCAACTTTAGAAATACGATCATCATCATGACTTCAAACTTAGGGGCGACAGCTTTACGCGATGAAAAATCAGTTGGTTTTGGCGCTGGCAATGTGATCGATGATTATGCAGCTATGTCAGCTAAGATCCGCGAATCGTTGAAGAAGAGCTTCAAACCAGAATTTTTGAACCGGATCGATGAAGTTGTGATCTTCCACTCGCTTGAAAAAGACGAATTACATCAGATCGTCAAGTTGATGGCCAAAGATATCGTTAAGCGCGTGGCTGAGAAGAACGTAAAATTAAAGATCACCCCAGCAGCGATCGATGTTGTTGCTAAAGCTGGCTTTGATCCGGAATACGGTGCGCGGCCGATCAGACGGGCTTTACAAAACGAGATCGAAGACCGCTTGAGTGAAGCTTTACTAGAAGGCAAGATCGTTACAGGTTCTACTGTGACAGTTGGAGCTAAGAAAGGTAAGATCACTTTAACGATCAAAGATCCCGTGACAGAGCCTAAAGTTGAAAAAGTGAAAAATTAATGATCTAAACAAGAGGTCATCCTTAGATTTCAATTTTTGAAATTTAAGGGTGATCTCTTTATTTTTTACAATTTTGAGCATTCGACTTTACGGTGTGTATAATGATGTGTATTATAGTAGTGAGGAGGATAGATATGCCAATAAAAGCTACAAAAATGATTCGCAAATTAAAAAAAGCCGGTTTTGTTGAAGTTCCTAAAAATGGAGGTCATAGAAAATTTGTTCACCCCGATGGGAGAATGACAGAAGTTCCAATGCATAGTAAGGAATTAACACCGTACACGGAACGAATGATCTATAAACAAACTGGCATAAAATAACATTTGAAAATAAGTGGCTATATAGCTGACTTATTTTTGGCATATCAAGAGCAGTTATTATGAAAGATAATATTTTGGTTTACCCAGTGATAGTAACTGAATGTAATGATGAAGCAGGACATTATTATGGTGTATCATCCCCTAATATTCAAGGAATGGTGACCGACGGTAAGACATTGCCCGAAGCGATCAAGCACGCTGAAGATGCGATCGCAACGATGATCTCTGATACAGAGTATCCAAAAGTTCAGGATCCACGTGATTGGCAGATAGAAGAAAATGATAGCATTATGTGGGTCACAGTCAATATGCGCAGGTGGCTCAACGATCACGGTAAAACTGTTCGAAGAAATATTACGATCCCAGAAAATATCAATAACTGGGCCAAAGAAAATAATATCAATGTTTCTAAAGTCACTACTGAAGCACTAAAAGAATTAGCTGGAATGTAAATTGGTGAGCACCATACTCAAAAAGAGGTGGTGCTTTTTTGATTAAAACTTTTAGCTAGATATTTCAAGTTGTAATTTAAAGCAACTTACGCTAAAAGGGGATGAGATAATTTGCAGAAAGTAAATCAGAGTGTGATCTTGAGTTCGCAGTTTTTGATCAGTTTTGGGGCGGGGATGTCAAATATTACCTTGTTGACGTTGATCACGAAATGGTTTGTTTTGGATAACTACATCGGGATTTATTCTTTTTTTCTCTTTGTACCTCGGGTCGTCTTAGCGACTTATATCGGCAGTCTAGTGGATAAAAGTTGCGATCTCAAGCGCTTGTTGCTGCAATCGATGCTCGGAACGGCTTTATATTACCGCTAACGTTAGCAACACACTAAAAAGGCTAACTGCCAAAAAGAGCAGTTAGCCTTTTTATCAATGTTTGGCAAAGAGAGATTTGAGACGACGCCGCAGTAGAAGACCGATGCTTGGAGCTTTGCGAAAACTTTCACGGGGAAGGTGCGCTTGCATCGCCTTGAGCGTGGCGCGACTGTTACGCGTAGAAAATCTAAACTTACCATTTTGTTTAGTGCGGATCTCAAAGCGAGGGATGTATTTACCGTTAAAATAGTAATCGACGACAACATACGTGATCTCCTCCCAAGGGATCTGGATATAATTTTGTAAGTTAGTCTCACTGTAAAATTCAAAGGCACAGTCTCCGACCATCACGTTGCCATAAAATGGTCCGCTTTGATACCAAGTGCCTTTGTCAGTCAACTCTCTGATGGTATTTAGCGATTTGACCATAACTTTACCTCTTTATTAAAGTAGTCCGATCACGTGGAAGAGGATCGCAGCGATAAAGATCCCTAAGATGATGATGATCGGTGAAACTTTTTTCTTTAAGAGATACATACATAAAAATGTTAGCCCTAAAGCAGCCAGACCAGGTACTAATTGGTTCAAGTTATCTTGTAAAGTCGTGACCTTTGTCGCCGAGACAGAACGCCCTTCAGCGTATTGGGTGAACGCTTCTCTAAGCCCTTTGACCCCAGCAGGAAGTTTATCCCAGTCGATATAAGTACCTTTTTGTTGTTTGACTTGGGAAACGACAGGCGTAAAAGTGATCGAGACCCATCTTTGGATCAAAGCACCGATCACAAACATCCCCATCATCGAGGCGCCACGCGTAACTTTTTGTAAAAGCCCCCCAGACAGATCATCAGTGATCGAGACCCCAGCGCGGTAGCCAAATTCTTGGGTGTACCATTTAACGGCAGCAGCCATGATGTTCCATAAGATAAAGAATAAGAGCGGTCCAAGAATGTTACCTGAGACGGCTAACGAAGCCCCTAAGGAAAGTAAGATCGGGCGTAAAGTGAACCAAAAGAGCGGATCACCGGCCCCAGCTAATGGTCCCATCATCCCAACTTTGACCCCTGAGATCGCAGCGTCATCGACATCAGCACTGTTAGCTTTTTCTTCTTCTAACGCCATCGTCACCCCAAAGATCGGATTAGCCATAAAAGGATGGGTGTTGAAAAATTCTAAGTGGCGCTTTAAAGCGGCCGCGCGGTCTTCTTTTCTAGTGTAGAGTTTTTTGATCGCAGGGATCAAAGTATAAGCGACCCCGCCGTTTTGCATTCGTTCGTAGTTAAAAGAACTCAAAAGAAAGTAGGAACGCCCAAACATTTTTAAACGATCTGCTTTAGATAAACTAATTTTTTTGTTGTCAGCCATAGTTATAATTCATTCCTTTCGCTATTTTTAAATTTTAGAGTTCTTCTAAAATATCACCGAGTGGGTCGCCTGAGCCGTCAGCTGCGTTGGAAGAACCATTTGAGTTACCACCATTGCCTTTGCCTTCAAGCGCTAAGAATAAAACAGCTAAGCAGACACCGATGATCCCTAAAGAGATCAAAGTCAACTGTTCGATCGCCGCTAAAGCAAAACCGAGGAAGAAAAATGGCCAAACTTCGCGACTAGACATCATGTTGATGACCATGGCATACCCAACGGCAACGACCATGCCCCCACCGATCGTCATCCCAGCTGTCAACCATTCAGGCATTGCTTCAAGCCCTTGACGAACGACATTTACCGGGATCAACATCAAAAGCAAAGCCGGGATCGCGACCCGTAAGCCTTGTAAAGCCATCCCGATAAAGTGCCAAGCTTGGATCCCGTTGATGTCGGCTTCTTCGGCACGACTATCCATGATATGCGCGATAAAAACAGTGGCGGTCCGGACTAACATCGTTAGACCAAGACCAGCTACAGCTAGCGGAACAGCTAGAGCGATCGCTGGGCCGATACCTTGAGCCCCTTGGTTACCTTCGATCAAAATAATAGCAGATGCGACTCCGGCTAAAGCGGCGTCAGGTGCCATGGCTGCGCCGACATTGGCCCATCCCATGGTGATCAATTGTAAACTCCCACCTAACATGACGCCTAGTTCGAGTTGACCAGTTACAAGACCGATCAAAGAACAAGCAACGATCGGTTGGTAAGTTTGGATCTGGTCGTTAACTGAACTACAACCAACAATAAAAGCAACGATTACGACTAAAACGATTTGGATCGTACTCATTTATTTTCCCCCCTGATTATTTTTTCTCAGCTAATTTCTTTTCAGCTACGCGTAAGAGATCGTCGATGTTAGCTGGGGCGTCACTTGGAACACCACGGACATCGAATTTAACACCTAGACTTTGAAGTTCTTTGATCGCATCGACATCAGTCTGATCAAAAGATAAAGCTTTAGTCACGTTGACTTTGCCTTCTTTATACGCTGATGAACCTAAGTTGATCTCTTTGATATCAACGCCTGCTTTGATCGCAGTCAAGGCATCTTCGACTGATTCAAATAAGACTAAAGCTCGTGTATCACCAAAGCGCGGATCGTTATTAGCTTTGACCATATTTTTGATCGGTGCGACAGAAACGTTGACGCCGTTTGGAGCTGCTTGTTTGATCATGCTCGTGCGTAATTTGTCATGTGGGACAGTATCTGAGACGACGATGATCCGGTTCGGATGGGTCGTATGCGTCCAGCCGGTAGCCACTTGACCGTGCAACAGGCGGGTATCGACACGCGCTAAAACGTATTCGATATGACCATCACCTAAGACCGTACCTTCAGGGATCGTCTCCTTAGCCGAAGGAGTGTTTTTTGCCTCAGGGGCTTTAGTTTGAGATGGCATGATCTCTTCAGGATATGTCTTGATCCCATCATTCCCAGTTGGAACGACTGCAGTTGCGATCTCTTTTGCCGCTGTGACTGAAAAACGTTGTGTCAAAGCTTCGATGACCATCGGAAGGTTCATACCAGCAACGATCGCCCAATTTTCGTGTTCATTTACGAGACTGGTCGCTTGATTGAATGGAGTCCCACCCCAAAGGTCAACTAAAAATAAAACTTCTTCTTGGTCTGTGAGACTAGCCACAGCTTCTTGCATTTTGCGTTTTACATCAGCTGGTCCTTCGTCTGGCTTTAAAATACAGCTTTTAAAATCAGTTTGAGGACCAAAGATCATTTCTGCTGATTGATGGATCCCGTCAGCAAAGCTTCCGTGACTCGCAAGGATGATTCCTACCATGAAAAGTTCCCTCCTTTTTAAAGAAAGCGGTTTTATAGTGGAACAAAAATCTTGAACGTCAAAATGATCTCTGAGCAAATTTGCCCGAGAAAATAAACGTAGCTCGAAATAATATTAGGCCTAAAATATTGCAATTACTAATGTTCCTTATAATAAATTTTACGGTATTTTTATATATAATTCAATGTTTTTTAATATATATTTATTATTTTAACAAGGCTGTTTTGCTATATAGAATAAAGGTTTAAGGCGTATTTTAGATCGATAGATAAAATCAATGGCAAAAAAACTTGGCGATAAATTATCATAATTATTGATTTTTTATTATGTTTTTTTAATGTTGTTTTGGGATGAGTAAATAAAATAGGTTTTATGACTAAAGTAACAGTTTTAAAATTTTATTTTTATAGGTATCTTTCTGGCTAGTGCAAATAAGTTGAATGACGCAAAAAAACTGACCACGCTTAGCGTGATCAGTTTAGACTCAAAGTTCGATGATTTGATCGGCGAGCTTGGTGATGAAATTTTGGTCATGTTCGATCACAAGCATCGTCGGATGAACGGTGGAAAAGAGTTCGAGGAGTTGGTCTTGGTTGAATGTATCTAAGTAGTTGAGTGGTTCATCTAAGAGATAAAGCTCAGCTGGCGTCGCTAGCACACAGGCTAAGGCGACCTTTTTTTGTTGTCCTTGGCTCATCTGTTCGATCTTAGTCGCAAATGTTTGGCGCGGAATACCTAATTTTTTGAGTAATGTCAAAAATAGCGTGTAGTCAAGGGCATGCTTTTGGGCAAAAGCAGCTAGCGTGCCAGTATTTTCACTGAGATCTTGTTTGAGTAAGCTGAAGCGTTTAGTAGCTAAAGTCAAAGAACCTTGCTGGATCAGCTCAGTTTGACCTAAAAGAGCTTGGAAAAGGCTTGATTTACCGCGCCCGTTTGCGCCTTTGAGGACAACGATCTGGCCGGTGGAAACAGTAAAGTTTAGCTTGGAGAAAAGCTCTTTTGCAGGATAAGCTAACGTCAAATCTTTAGCGGTGATCAATGTCTTTTTATGCGATCTTTGGTAGTTGAGGCTCAAAGTTGCACTTGTTTCGATGTTTTTGAGCTGTTGTTCTTTTGTCTTGATCTCAGCTTGAAGTCGTTGGTTGAGATGATCGGCGCGTTTCATGACTTTGGCAGCGCGGTGTCCGATAAAGCCTTTGTCGGCATGAGCGTTATTTTGCTTTTGGCGCTCGGCTTGTTTCGCCCAGTTTTCTTTAGTCAAAGCTGCTTTTTTCAAACGTGCTAGTTCGTGGCGCGTTTTTTCATTTTGGCGTTTATCAAAAGTATCGCGCCGCTCTTTTTGCAGTTGATAAGTCGTTAGGTCACCTTTAGCCAAGAAGAGCTGATTTTTCTCGATCACAAGCGTATGATCGATCACTTGATCTAAAAAGATCCGGTCGTGACTTGTGATGATAAAGCCTTGCTTTTTTTTGTGTAAATAAGCGATAAGTTCGTTTCGCCCAGCTAGATCTAAGTGATTTGTCGGTTCATCTAATAAAAAGAACGCGTCTTTTTGACAAAAGAGCGCACAAAGCATCAGTTTAGTCTGTTCGCCGCCGCTCAAAGTGTCAAATGGCTGCCACAAAAGTTCTTCTTTAAGTCCAAAAAGTTGCATCTCGCGGCGCAGTTCCCATTCTTCAAAATCGGTAGTGGCTTGTAGGCAAAACAAAGCCAGTTCTTGTTTGTTTTGAAGTGGTTGTGGAAAATAAGCGACTTCAAGTGGTACGTTGATCTGTCCTTTGAAAGGCAGTTTGTTTTGTAAAATTTTGAAAAGTGTCGTTTTGCCCCGGCCGTTGCGCCCTAAAAGGCCTAAACGCCAAGTCGTCGCCAGCTCGAAGCTCGCGTTTGAAAAGAGCTCTGGTTGGCCTGGATAAGCAAAAGTCAGATCTTTGATCGAGATCGTTTTAGTCATTTTTATTCCCCCAGTCATGGTGGAAACAAAAAAAGTCTGCACAAGGGCAGACTGAGTCAGATCGCATCAGCCTAAAACCCTAAATTCTGCCCAAGTGTAACCGACTCTGTTTGTTTCCAGAGTTGTTGAACTTGTTTTGTGCAGAATTTAGAATTTCAAGGGCGACGCCTCCGTTCATGTTAAGATACGTTGATGATAACAGGAGAAAAATTTTTTGTCAATGCAAAATCATAAGAAAATTGCAAGCTGAAATTACATATAAAAAGCCAGTCGTTTTTGGTAAAATAGGCAAATGATCTAATAAAAGAAGGGAAGTAATCTGTGTGAAATGTCCAAATTGTCAGGCCGATAATCCGGCCGGCTCCAAGTTTTGCCAAACTTGTGGCCAACCGTTAGAAGAACCAAAAGCAAAAACGCCAGCAAAAATTTGTCCAAATTGTGGCGCTAAAAATAAAGCCACCAACGCTTTTTGTGAAAATTGCGGGCAAGCGCTTGATAAAAAGGAAGCGCCAACGCCTAAAGTTGAAAAAAGCGCACCAATACCACCACAACAACCACCGCTTTCACGCACACAACAACGTGCAAATGGTGTGCCAATGCCACCGGCACCAAAGCGTTCTAACCCAGCTGGGATCATTTTCTTGATCATTTTTCTTATTTTTATTTTAGGTGGTGGTGGCTACTTAGCCTATGCGAAATTTATGCAAGCACCAAAACAAGAAACTACAGCAACTAAAAAGACGAGTCAAACAAGCTCGACAAGTAAAGTGAGCTCGGCCAGTTCTTCAAGTTCTGAAGCTAGCAGCAGTTCAAAAAAAGAGCCTGTCAGCAAGTTTGATGAAGCAAAAGTCCAACAGATCGTAGCCAATGCTATGGATAGTGTGTCTGGGGATAAGACAGTCTACATCGCACCTGTTTCGGAAGACAAAGACTATCTTTTAAATAATCAAACGCAAAGTGCTGCGTCAGTCATCAAGCTCTTTATTTTAGGGGCAGCTTACGCCCAAGAAAAGATCGGCACGATCGATCTGAATGATACGTACACTTTATCAGATGCTGATAAAGTCGGAGGAACAGGTGTGATCCAAAACATGCCAGCGGGTAAGACGTTTACTTACCGCGAATTATTAGCTTATATGATCGATGAAAGTGATAATACGGCAGCTAACATTATGATCGATGCGTTAGGGGGACTCGATAAAGTCAACGCACAGATCCAAAAGATGGGTGCGACCGATACAAAGCTCCAACGAAAATTGATGGATACCGATTCGCTCAAAGCTGGTAAAGATAATATCACTTCTGCTAGTGATGTCGGCGTTTTCTTGAAGAAAGTCTACAATAAGCAATTTATCAGTAAAAAGGACAGCCAAGAGATCTTAGATATTTTAGCGAAAAACCAAGATCACGATAAATTAGTCAAAGATCTCCCAAGTCAAGCGATCGTCTACAATAAGACGGGGATCATGCAAAACTACGGGATCTTGAATGATGCGGCGATCATTTCTAACGGTAAAGATGCATTTGTTGCAGTTGTCATGACGCAAAACGGTGAAAATGGGGCTGAACAAGCAGCGATGAATAAACTCGGGCTTGAACTTTATAACGAACTTTTACAGTAAAAAAATAAGCTGGGACTTTGAAAGTTCCAGCTTATTTTGCTTGGCGTGCTTTACGCAGAGCTTCTAAGACCCAGCGCAAAGAATACCCGTATTTGCGTGCTAGTTCACTTGCATTTTTGCCATCGTATTCGCTTGCGATCTTTTGAGCGACTTTTTTAGGGTCATATAAGCGCATCGGGAAAGTATATGAGAGCCCTCGGTAAGTATCGTAGAGCTTGTAGGCATTTTCTAGCCCGATCAAGTCGGCCAGTTCTTGGTAAAATTCATTCAATAATTCAGGTTCGATCTGTTTCATAATATGTTCCTCACTTTTTCACGCAAAATGCGCGCTTTTTTGCATTTGACATTTTATATTATCTAGTTTTAGATAGACGTATATTGTCATTTAAAAAATGAAAGGGAGAAATTTTTATGTCTGGAAGTGCAACGCGTCAACTGACGATCTATCAAACTTTGCTGACAGGGGCCCCGGTGACGAAAAAAGATTTAGTTGAAAGATTTGACGTCGATGAAAGATCGATCCAGCGTGATATTTCAAATATCCGTAATTTTATCGCAGAAGAAAACTTAGAGCTAGAACTTGAGTACCGTCGAAGCACCAAGGCCTATCAGTTAGTCGGTAAGACGCAAACTTTTGGCAAGGCGCACGTTTTAGCCCTCGTCAAGATCTTGTTAGCGAGTCGAGCGTTCAATAAGGACGAGACTGAGCAGTTGATCGAACTCTTGCTTGCGCGCTTAGAGCCTGGAGAACAGCGGGAATTGAATTGGATCATCAAAAATGAACAGAGTAATTATTTGCCTTTGACAAGTGCGACGGAATTATTGAAACCTTTGTGGGACTTTTCGTTGTATATCGTCCGCAGCCAAGCTGTCGATATCACCTATACCAAACAGCGGGGCGAAAAAGTCACGCGGACGATCGTACCCAAAGCCATCATCTTTTCAGATTATTATTTTTACGTCGTTTCGTATAATCCTAAGTATGATAATGACCTATTTTACCGCCTTGACCGGATCAAAGAGTGGTATCCTTCAGACGAAAAAATCAAAATTGAGCATAAAGATCGCTATGAAGACGGTAAGTTACGCAAAAAGATCCAATATATGACACCGGGAGATCAAAAGAAGATCCGCTTTGAATTTACGGGGATCTTAGAAGCCGCTTTAGATCGCTTTCCAATGTCAAAAGTCATTGAAAATGATGGCAAGAAAGCTTTGCTTGAAGTCGAAACGATCGACCAAGGGGCTAAGATGTGGCTTTTGAGCCAAGGACAACGCGTCAAGATCGTTTCGCCAGCTGATTTCAAAAACGAGATGCAAGCTGAGATAAAAGCGATGCTCGATAATTATGTAGAATGATAAAAGAGACCTACTTCATTTGGAGTGGGTCTTTTTCAATGAAATTTGCCAGTAAAACTGCAGGTAAAATTACGTGTAACAGTGCGATATAAACTGCATACATGCTTTTCTATAATAAGTTTATGCGGTAAATGATACCGCTACATATATTACATTATTAAGGAGAGTTTAGTTATGGAAAATAAATTTTGTGTGAGCTGTGGTCAACAGCTCGAAGCAGGGGCAAAATTTTGCCCACATTGTGGTGCTAGTCAACCGGTAGAACAAAATCAACAACCACAAGCAGGGGCAACGCAACAACAGGCACCACAAATGCAACAACAAGCAACACAAGCTCAACCGGCACAACCACAAACGCCTCCAGTGCAACCGCAAGCCCAACAACAAACACCACCAGTACAACCAGATCCACAACAAGGTTACCAACAAAATGGGTATCAACAAGCAGGACAACAAGGGCAATTCCAAAAACATGTCAATGACTTTAAAAAGTATCGGAATACCGTTCCGGGTCAAGGTGGGACTCAACCTAAATTGGGGTTCTTGGATAGCGTTAAATATATGGCGGCTAATACTTTTGATTTTAAAACACCAGAAACTCGTAAAGCAGTTTTTTGGTGGGGTGTATTAGGAGGCGGGATCGTTACAACGATCTTAGAAATATTAAAACAGATCATGGCATTAGTTGCAGTAAGTAGTTTAAGCGAGTTTCTTGCAATTTTAACTTATATCATAGTGATCATTGCTTGGGTATTTGACCTATTATATGGGATTAGTTTCTTGTCAGGTATGGTCAGAAGAATCCGTTATATTACGAATAATCCATGGCTAGTATTAGTGCCGTTTTATAATTTATATTTGATGCTTTTGGACTATCCACAATACAATCCGCAAATGTATCAACAAAATCAAATGCAACAACCTGGACAATACCAACAATATCAACAACAAAATATGAATCAAATGCCTAATATGAATCAAGCACCAAACCAAATGCCACAACAACCAGTGCAAAATCAACAACCGGTCCAACCAAATAATAACGACCAAAATACTCCTCAAAATTAAAGGAGGAACCCATGATGCAAATTTGCCCAAATTGTGGAAATCAAAATCCATCTAATGTCGCTTTTTGTAGTCAATGTGGTTTTAATTTACATCCTTATCAAATGCCACCTAAAAAACAGGGCTTACCAGTTCCAGCGATCATTGGGATCTGTGTCGCCGTCGTATTTTTGTTATTTGGTGGTCTATATCTTATCGGGTCAAACAATGATCCTGAGTATAAGTCAGTTGATAAACTCGAATTGGCTGATATTGAAGGAACATGGGACTTAGTTGCTGAAAGTAAGAGTAACTCGATGACTGAACAGATCAAGATCAGTGAAGACAAGATTTCGTTTGCTTCTGGGGATAGCTTTGTACCACGATACAGTTCAGTTACAGATGGCGATACATTGATCATATCTGACAGTGATAATATCTTTAATGCAAATATCGTAGAGTTACGACTTGAAAAACGAAAGATCGATAATAAAGATCGTGTCGTTTTAGCAGTTTATGTTGATGAAGATACAGGTTGGGGTTACTACATTAGAAAATAGAGGTGATAGAGATGATCTGTCCAACATGTGGCTATCAAAATCTACCGAAAGATAAGTTTTGTAAGCAATGTGGGATGCGCTTGCCGCAAGTTAAAAGTTCGAAGTTGCCTTTAGTTATTATTCTTAGTTTTTTGATATTTACAGCACTTGGAACAGGTGTAGCGTATCATTTTGGTGTGATCAACAATGATCCAAAATATGTGAAATATGACAAGCTTCAATTAACGGATATTACAGGAAAATGGAAGATCGATGACGGTGTGGGACTAAATAAGTTTCCTAAATACATCACGATCACGCCAAGCGAAGTCAAGTATGAGGATGATGGCGAGAATTATTCTTTTAAGGTCGATAAAAGGATCATTCTCGAGCCTGGAAAGTTAGTAATGTTTTCAAACAAAGATGAATCTGAACATATCGTTGTAGCTTTAAATAAAGATAAGCTCGATAACATCGATCGAGTCACACTATATGTAGCCGGTCAAGACGATAATTGGGGTAGCTATATTAGAGAAAGGAAGTGAGTTGGATGCAATGTCCAAAATGTGGAAAAAATAATTTACCGAATGCCAAATTTTGCGAAAATTGTGGACAAGATCTGACAGCAGTACAACAGAACTTGATCCAACCGCTTCCGCCTAAGAAAAGCAATGCAGGTAAATATATCTTAGGTGTTTTTATCGGATTGCTTTTAAGTTTAGTAGCTGTAGGAGCGGTCATCGTCGGGCATAATTATTTAGCGAAACGACCAGTCAAAAGCGAGCATAAGCTTAAGACTTCAACGTATACAAAAGAAGATCAAAAAAAGGTCCAGGCGGAAAGTAGCTCGAGTGAAGAAACAGGTTCTTCAGAAAGCGAAGAAGATTCGAGTACAGAGACCGAGAGCGAGTCGACTACAGAAGAGTCGGATTCTAAAGTACCATCTCCACTTTTAGCTGCGGGGCAAACAACAGCTTGGACGACCAATCCTGCTGGATCGGGAGATGAACAGATCATTGTGATCCAAGGAACTGATACAGTCATGATGTCGCATAATACGCAAACACCTTCAGGAACAACGATGCATAATGACGGGACATTTACGATCCGTTCTGCTAATAGTGATGGAACGAGTTTTACGATCATGAATAATACAGCTGAGGTCGGAAAAGTTGAGGTTTCTGGTGAGACTTTGACTTTACACCAACAAGGTCAAACGATCGTCTATCACTTTAAGCAATATTACACTTCTGATTCTTCTGCTAGCGAGACTAGTGCCGAAGGATCGAGCTCAGATAATTTCTATGAAGCAGATTAGAGGGTAAACAAATGCAATGTCCAAATTGTGGAAAAAATAATTTACCAAACGCTAAGTTTTGCGAAAACTGTGGATATTCTTTTTTAAAACGACCTAAGAAAAATACCGGTAAGGTGATCGGATTTATCCTTTTAGGGATATTGATGTTAGGTGGTGCAGGGTTTCTAGGTTATAAGACCTTTGGCCACAAAGAAGAACCAGTTAAGCAACTTGCAAGCACTAAAAAAGATTCAGCGAGCCAGAAAAAGAAAAGCTCTTCTTCAAGTAAGCAGAGTGAAGCTTCTAGCTCAAGTCGTGAAAAAGCTTCAGCTAAAGCCGTAGTAACACTAAGTTCTGAAACTACGACAGAAAGCAGTAGTACCTTGCCTGATCCAGTATTTATCAACGGGCAAATGTCTGTTTGGAAGGATGTAAATAACCCTGATCGACTTTTGATCGTTAATGGGGTAACAAGTGTCCAAACTGCGAATATAATACGAGATAGCGCTACAACACCAACTCATATAGAAAATACGTACAACGTTGAAGAAAGTTCTGGTAATAGATTATTTATCAGCTCAGATCAAGGTGGATCTAGTAGCGAAATAAAAGTTGAGGGTGATCAAGTCGTTTGGAATAATAATGGAACGGTCACTCGCTATAATCTCAAAACGATCCAAGGAACAACTAGTTCAGCCGCTACACAGACTGACACTTCGACCGATAGCAGTGAAGATACTGATGATCAGAACCAAGATGATCAAAGTAACGCTGAACAAGATTTTTATGATACTGATGATACAACAGAAGATGAATAGGAAGTGAATGTTTTAGATGTATAATAGTCAATATTTAATGGGACAATTGACCAATGAAGAACGGCTTTTAGTCAACTCCGAAGTTGAAAAACGCCGAAAATCAGCCGCAACGGCCTACATCTTATGGGTATTTTTTGGCTTTGTCGGCGGACACCGTTTTTACTTTGGAAAAACAGGTAGTGGGATCGCGATGGCTTTGATCACGATCTTAACTTTGGGGATCGGCATGATCGTCACTGGGATCTGGGCGTTAGTTGATGTCTTTTTGATCTCAGGTTGGCTCAGAGAAGATGTTGAACAGATCGAATATGAAGTGGCGCAATCGATCTTAGCACAACGTCAAGCAACTCAATATTAAGCAAAAGTACCTGATATTTTTATCAGGTGCTTTTTTATGCAAAGAGTAACTATTTTTGCGTGTAAAACTACATGTATAAATGCATTGAAGAGCGCTATATCAACTGTAAGCTACGTTTTATATAATTTTAATATATTAACGTTAGGGAGTTTTTAAGATGAAACGAGAAGAGATCGATATTGAAGCACTACATTCATTTTATAAAGAGCTACAAAATCTGATCGGCTTGGAATCAATGTTAAAAGTCCATGAACATTATAAAGGATCGCAACTAGTGATCCCAAGCCATCTTTATGATCGAAAGCTGGCGGCTAATAAGATCACAGAGCTATATGATGGTCACAATTCGCGCGAATTAGCGCGTAGATATGGCTATTCACAAAAGTGGGTCTCGGATAATTTACGTAAGGCACGGGGAAAACAAAAAGTAGCAGACTTAAATAAATAGGCAATGCATTTTAAGAGGAATTTTTTCTGATCGTCATTGCCATTTTTATAGAAAATGCCCAACTTTAAGACTGGATTTGATAGGTATTCTTTAAAAATAGATAGGTATAATTTTATGAAAATGCCAGTCGAAATGTCAGCAAAAAAGGGTATAAACTTAAAATAAGATTAATTTTGTGGGGAGTAGCATGATTTCGGATTATAAGAAAACATACCAAGAGATGGCAGCTTTGATCGGGGAGCAACGGACAAGTAAGCTGTTTGAAATGGTCAAAAGCACTAAATATGATTTTTCGATGCGATTATATTCAAAAAAATATTGCGAGTATTACATTTTAAAAAATAAGGAGCACACAGAGCCCCGGATCCTTGCGTTAGAGTTAGGATACAGCTTGCGCTTTGTTCAAGATGTGATCAAGGAAAAACGAGGCTTACCGACAAACTATGATGAAGGAAATATTACGATGAATAAATACAATGGAATTTATCAGTTATTTTACGATATGTTCGGTGAGCGGGTAGTCAACCTGGTCTACGATAACTTGCGCGGAAGCACGATCTATTTTCCCTCGAAATTGCATTCAAAAGAGTATGCTCAAAAAAAGATCGCGGAAAATATGGATCGTTTGAACGTCCGTGAGTTAGCTAAGTTGACTGGTTACAGTGAGCGAAGCGTTCGAAGAATGATCAACGAGATAACAGACGAAGATAAGTAGACCTTTGGTGAAAAAAGCCAAAGGTTTTTCTTTTTATGACAATATGTGTCTACCTTGAGTTAGATAATAAGAAGCGAAAGGTAGGTGATAGTGATGGAAGAAGAAGCTAGGGGTGCTGTTCACACTGCCTCTGTTGCAGCAGGGGCTGTGGCACTCTCGCCGATCCCATTTTCAGATGCGCTTGCACTAGTACCGATCCAAACGACGATGATCATTTCGATCTATAACAGTTATGGTGAGCGGATCTCTAAGGGCGTCGTTGAAGGGATCGTTAAGGCGACAACAGCTACAACTTTGGGAAAAAGTTTAGCTGGGAGTTTAGTGAAGCTTATTCCTGGCATAGGAACGATTGCCGGAGCAGCACTAAATGGTGGTGTTGCCGTAGCAGTGACTGAACTTATTGGAAATACGCTGATCGATAGATTTGAAGATGGTGATTCTGTTGATGAAGCTGAGTTAATGGATGTCATCAACTATGCGCTCAAAAATGGTCTAGAGGACTAATTTGAAATACTGAAAGGTAGGAAATAGTAATAGAAGAAAAAAGTACGTTTTGGAAAATCTTTGAATTGTTTTTTGATATCGAATATGACGACAATAACGGTGGTCATAGAGAAAAAGTTAAGGAAGATAGAGCGAAAGAATATAAATTTGGTAAAACAAAGACGACAAAGCGAAAGTCTAAATTGGCTAGCTTTTATCGGAATTAACTAAGAATAGAACTCACAGTAAAGTATTCTGTTTCAAATTAGGCAGGATACTTTTATTTTATGTAAAAATATTAATATTTACACGTATAGTATCTAGTAAAGATATTAGAAAGTTTAATCGATTTTTCTTTATAAAAACTTAACATTTATATTGATACTCCTAAATATGCTCGCTAAAATAAGAGAATAGCTATTATTTGGAGGTATATATCTTGGGTTTATTATTGATCTTAGCTGGATTGGGATATTATCTAGCTTCTAAAAAATTAGGTTTGGGGACTGGAGCTTCATGTGTAGTAGCTGTCTTCTTTGCTATTATGCCTTACCTACTGCTTAATCATTTTAAAGGTTTTGTTTTATCGGCGATCGTGGTCATTGCGATCCTGGTCGTTCTTGGCTACTACAGTGAAAATAGCACGAAAAAGGAGTGGGAGAAAAAGAAGTATCCTTTTATCAGTCCGTATAAATTAGCTGAAGACTTGGAAAAAGCAGCAAACACACCTTTGGAAGGTGAAGAAAAGCCGATGACTTATGAAGCTTTGGCTGACGATCTTCCTTATAATCGTGTGCAAGCTTTTGCCAGTGGTTCTAAATTGAATTCAGATGGGCAGGATGCAATTTTTCCTATTTTTTATAATGCTCATCCAGCTGATAATGAAATGGCATTTCGCGAATATGGTTATTTAGTTCTAACGACTGGGATCATTTATAAGAAACAGATCAAAGCTTCGGATAAAGCTAAAGAAAAATATTTAGTCAAAGAAGTTGAGATCCCGTTTGCTAATATTTTTGATGTCAGTCGAACAAATACGACAGTTAATATTAGTTACTATAATGCCGAAGATAAATCTATTACAAGTGATGATGAAAAGACTGTAATTTTCCTATATAAAATTATTCGAGCGGCTATTGATAATGGCTGGACTAAAAACTGTACGACTATTTTACATAATTTAGCACAGGCACAATTTGCAGATATTGATGAACTTAAACAAGAGATCGATACAAACTATGAGGTTGCAAAACGCCAACAACAAGAAGTGCAAAAATTAGCTTCGACTGAAGATGTGGAGCAAGTTTTTGAAAAAGAACAAGCTAAAAATATTGATGCTGTAAATCGTAAACTTGTCGATAATATGACTAACGTTAACGTGGCAAACGATATGTTGAATACTAACATATTTAGAAAACATCAAGCTAACGATCGCTTCTCTGGTGCGATGGGTCATGGGCATGCAGGTGAATTGATGGGTGACACGATGGATAAGCTAAAGTTCAAGAAAACATCGATGGATGGTAATTCGCATGCTAAGTATGGAGCAGATCGGGTCGTTAATGGAGTCAATATCCAAACGAAATACTATGCCACAGCTAGTAAAAGTGTAGGGGCATGTTTTGAAAATGGAACAGCTAAGTACGTAAATCCAGATGGTTCAATGATGAAGATCGAAGTTCCGCGTGATCAATATAATAAAGCAGTTAAATCAATGGCACGAAGAATTGAAAATGGTGAGGTGCCAAATGAGACGAATCCCCAAAATGCTGCTAGATATGTTAAGCGTGGGGCCTTGTCCTATGAACACTCCCAAATCGCAACGAAATCGATCTTTGACCGTGGAAGTACGATCGTTGTGGATGGAAAAGTAAAATCAGTTTCATTTGGGCAAAAATTAGTTTATTCGGTCGGAGGAGACTTTCTAACGGGTGTTGCTAATACGATGCCAACTGTTATGGTCAGTCAAGTTTGGTACTATGTTAATGCACGTTGGCATGGACAAGAAGCGGAAGAAGCTTTGAAGGGAGCAGTTTTAGGAGCGGTAAAACCTGTTTTAGTCGGAGCATCGATCTATACTGTTTCTTCCCAGTTTGGTGGTTCTAATTTAGCCAAGTCTATTTTTAAAGGAGCTACCTCCGAGGGAATTGCTAAGGGGACTGCAATCGGGGTGACAGCTGCGATCTCGATCGGACCAGATGTCATTGACTGTTTACGCGGAAGGATCTCGATGCAACAATTAGTAAAAAATACTGCAGTAACAGCTGCTGGAGCTGCAACAGGGGCTGTGATCGGATCAGCAGTGCCTGGGATCGGGACGATCATTGGTGGTATGGTAGGAACGATGGCGGCAAAAGCGATCGCTGATAAATTTAGTGAAGATGATAGTATTAGAATGATCCGGATCGCTAAAGAAGAATTTATCGATCTCGTTATCTTTTGTCCGCTAAAGCAAGATGAATTCGATGAGATCGTAAATGAAGTCTTTGTCGATAAACACACAACTAACCTTTACAAAGAAATGTTTGCTTCTGGTAATGCCCGTAAACATATTCGCGATCGTTACCGTAAGATGATCACAGATAAATTGAAAAAACGTGATATCAATGAAGATGAGATCATTGAAACAGTACAAGTTGCTTCAGGGATGTTTCAATCAGTATAAAATATAGAGATAGGCTGAGAAAATCACTAGTTAAAAGCTAGAAGAGATTCTCAGCCTATTTAGTTTATTTTAAATAGGTATTTATAGATATAGATAACTATTCCTAGAGTTTACTGCTATTAAAAATATTTTTAGTCATTATATGGACATTTTTTATTTATATTTCAAGATAAATGTTGTTTTATAGGTGGTTATATATAGTGTGTATAAAGTCAAATTTTTCTTACGATTAAGTAGAAATGCCGTATTTACTATAGCAAAATTAAATTAATATTAGTCTAAAAAGTACATATTCTATAGTGACAGTATATGTCTATCTTAAGGCGGATAATATAAGAAAATAAGGTAGAGGATGAAAAAGCATGACAAAAGAAGTTTATATTAAATATAATCCATATCGGTTACAAACAGAGATCAAAATTGATGATAAACCAGTCAAGGATACGAGTAAGTTAAATGTTTCCGAAATGCGCTTACAAGAATGGATCGATAAATTACCCGAGTATTTATACGACGAATGCAACACGGCTGACATTGAAATTAAATTTTATGGAACAAAATTAGATTATGAAGATTTGGAAGAAGTAGTTAAGGATTTTAATAAAGATAATGCAACAAATATAACTACAAAACATTTACCAGTTAAGGAAAGTATCGAGGATAAGGAAGAAGCAATTAAAAAGATTTTTGAAAAAATTCAAAATGGTCCAGTTGACGAACTGAAAACTCCAGAGATTATTAATGCATTCAACCAAGCACAAAGTGACGATTTTGAAGTTAATGTTGTCGCTACTATGAGTTCAGGTAAATCTACTTTGATCAATGCAATGTTAGGTGAAAAATTAATGCCAGCATATAACCAAGCATGTACAGCAACGATCACTCGAATCAAAGATAACGATAAAAAAGGCTATAAAGCAACAGCGTGTGACAAAGATAACAATGTCTTAGAAAGATTAGATAGATTAGATTATAACATCATGTCAAGACTAAATGCGGATAATAATGTTCAGGAAATTCATATAGATGGCGACATTCCATTTGTAAGCTCAAAAGATACTAACTTGATTTTAGTTGATACTCCAGGACCTAATAATTCTAGAAATAGTGATCATCAAACAACAACTTTTAAATCCTTAGAGGATTCCCCTAAGACGTTAGTGCTATATGTTATAAATTCTACTCAACTGGGAATCAATGATGATAGTCTCTTATTGAATAAGGTAGCTGAGAAAATGAAGGATGCGGGTAAGCGTGCACACGATAGATTTATTTTTGTAGTAAATAAGATGGATGTATATAAGCCTTCTGAAGAAAGTATCCCAGATGCTTTACAAGCAACAAAAGAATACCTAGAAGATAAAGGAATTAAAAATCCTAATATTTATCCAGCTTCTGCAGCTACTGCATTAGGAATCAGAACAGTATTATCAATTCCAGGAATCGATAATATTGATGATGAGGATTTAGATGATGCAACGTATGATGCGCTAAATGAGGTAAATGGATTAGTAAGAAAATTAAATAGAAATAAACCCTTGCATTTTGAAAAATATGCGCCATTGCCAAAAACTAGAAAAGAAAAAATCCAAGATGAATTAAGCCAAGCTGAAAAAAATGATGATAAAAAGAAGCAGGCTTTGATTCATTCAGGAATTCCATCAATTGAAGAAGCAATTAGTCTTTATATTGAAAAATATGCAAAAACAACAAAAGTAAAAACTTTAGGTGAAAAACTAAAAAACTTAGTTGTTAGTGAACGTTCTTTAGCAGAGTTGAAAAAACAAATGGCGGAAAATGAATATGAGGGACAAAAAATAGCAGAGAAAATTAAAGTCGTTGAAGAAAAAATCTCAGATGGAAAAGAGGCTAAGAAATATAAAGCTGAAATTGATCTACTTAATGCTGATAAAGAACTTGAGACTGGGAAGAATAAAATTACGAAGGATGCTCAAGCTTTGATCAGAGAAGTGATATCTAGGGTGAAAAATAAACATTTAACTCCGTCTGAAGCTCGATACGAAGCTAAAAAAATCAATGTGCAGTTAAAACAGATTCAAAGTAAAGTCCGCGCTGAATTAGAAGTACTGAGAGATAAAATTGTTACACAAAAAGCAGAAGAACTATTAGCAGGATATGTTAAACGGCTTGCAAGTTTGAGTGCGGATGTCTCAACAGCTGGTCCTAAATTAGATTTGAAAGAACTGATGTTGGGGGAAATCTCTATAGATACGAATAATCTAGTTGATAGTTCTAAAGCTACAGAAGAAGTTGTTGTTGATACTGTGTATGTGAAAAACTACAATAAGCGTTGGTTTAAACCATGGACATGGCTCGAAGAATCAGGGCATTATGAAGATGTTACTGAAGAACAAGAGTATGTCGATGCTACGAAGATGAGTCAATTGTTCTTAAATGAAAGTCAAAAATCTTTATTTGAAAATGGGGATATAGCTGTCAAATTAACTAAAGAACAAGTTGAGGAAGTGAAGACAAGATTCAAAGAAAAATTCGTCGAGTTAGATAATGTCTTGAAAGATAAGATGAATGAGATAAAGAAATATCAAGCCGACGATAAGAAAAATAAAGATAATTTTGATAATTTAAAAGAGCTTGTGGCTAAACAAGAGTGGCTTGAAGATATCCAAAAAGAAATGGACGCGATTTTAGATATCTAGGAGAAAAAATATGCCAGAAAACTTTACAAAAGAGTTTAAGCAAAGCGTTGAATCAAACGATGTATTAGCTGTCAAAATAATGTTAAAAGATATGTTGATAATAGATTTAACATTCAAAGAATTTGATGAGATGGCTAAATATGCAGAAACAAGGTTGACGACTCCTTTATGGGAAGAATTTAAACCTACTTTGAGTGACTATAGTGAAGATGATTCGCTTGAAGACGAGTTAGATATGGAAATGGTATTATTGATCGAAAATTTTAGTCGAGAACGAGTAGAAAAAATCAAAGATATACTTGGAAAAATATATCCATATCCTAAAAAACGAGGAGTAAAAAGGACTCAGGGTCTGGCAAGAATCGAGATATTGAAAGATGAACTTGATCAGAGTCTTAAGAATTTAGAAAAGAAAATTTCTAGAAGTAAACGAGATACTTCAAAATATAAGTATAGCGAGGTTATCAAGGAAAGTAAAAAACTTATCGAGATCGCAGAAGAATGTCAAAGTGAGTGGGTTGAAGTACTGAAACGCAGAAAGCAGAAATAGGAGGTAAGGAAAATGGCATTAACAAAAGAATTTAAAGATGCTGTCCAAAAGGGAGATAAGCTGGGAACAAAGATCATGATCAAAGATATTATGATCATTGATCCTTCATTAAAAGATTACGATGAAATGATTCGTTATGCAGAAGAAAATATGAGTGATCTATATGATATTCACGATGGTGAAGTATTGAAAAATGATCCTTTAGATTGGACTGAAGACTATTTAGATGAGCAAATGGTCGTATTGATCGGAAACTTTTCTAAAAAACGATTAGCGCTTTTGAAAAAAATCGTTCAAAAATTATATTATAAACCACAGCCAAAGCAAGTTGTGAAAAGCTCATATTCAAGCGGTTCTTCGAGAAAATATGCAAGTGATCCTGCTGAGTGGTCAACTAAGAAGAAAGTTGGAGTAGCCCTAGCAGTGACAGGCGGAGTAATCGCAGTTGCTGGTATTGGGACAGCTAATCTCTTGACCACTGCTGGTGGATTAGGCATAGGAGCGATCGGAGCCGGAGTAATTATTTCTGACAAGGAGAGATAAAATGAAGAACGAACTAGCTGACAGTTTAAGTACTTTACCTACACATAAAAGTCAACAGATCTTGCAAAATTATTCAAATGCACTTCAAGTGGTCGATGATATAGTATCTAAAAATTATGTTACAACATTAGAAAATTTAGAAGTAGTCCGATTAAATAAGCGCAATTTGAAAAATAATTTAGACGAAAATGTTCGTTTATTTAAAGTAACGGAAATGGTCTATGAAAAAGAGGAATTTGCTCCTTATAAGTTTACAAGTATTTTTAATACATTAGCAGCTACTAGTAGTTCTATTTTTGTTATTTTAGATAGTGATGGGGTCAAGACAGATTTTTATATGGGAGTACGGATCAATGATCCTGAAAAAACAGCTAGTTCCGTCAGAGATACATTGATGAATGCTTTGATTGGACAATTTCCGGGAGCAAAGACTAGATACTATAGTAATGAAGAGACACGTGATCTAGTGAATAGTTTTCCAACTAATAGTATCGCAACTGTTTCATGCGTAGCTGATAAGCGAGAAGAAACGCTGACCGAGAATGGATCTTTTGTTCAAGGACTAGAAAAACTAGTTTTATCGATGAATGGGCAAAAATACACAGGAGTTATTCTTGCAAGTTCAGCAACAGCAGAACAAGTTAGAGCAGTGCGATCTGAATATGAAAATATATATTCACAATTATCCCCAATGGCCTCAATGCAAATCAATTATAGTCAAAGCATGACTAGTGGTGTAATGGAGTCGGCTAGTCATTCAAAAAGCAAAAGTCAAACTGATTCTGAGTCGATTACAAGAACTAATAGTCAAAGTACTAGCAACAGCACTTCAGAATCATTTGGAGAAACTAAAGATAGTACGGCTACTAAAGTTGCAAAAGGTTTGGGGATCACGGCTGGGGTCTTAAGTGCTGCTTTAGCTCCCTTTACTGGAGGATTAAGTACTTTTGTAGGGGTACCACTCCTTGAAGCAACTAAATTAGTTGTCGCAAAAACGGAAACAACTACCCACGGCCATAGCAAAGCTTATACAGAAAGTAGTAGCACAAGTCAAGGAAGTAGTATATCTAAAACTAGTGGAATAACTGATACTAGAACAACGGGGAGCAATTCCAGTCAAGGAAATACTAATGCACTTACTTTAGTAATGCATGATAAAAAACTTGAAAATATATTGGAACGGATCGATCGACAATTAGAACGGATCAATGAATTTGAAAGTTTAGGTATGTACGAATGTGCAGCTTATTTTATGTCAGATGATCAAGTAACTTCAGAAATCGCTGCTTCCACATACAAAGCGATCGTCGGTGGTAGGGAAAGTGGAGTTGAGTCGTCTGCAATCAATATTTGGGGAAATAGAACACCAAGTAAGACTAGAGCGATCACTCAATACATTAAAAATTTCTTGCATCCAGTATTTAATTATCAAAATAATCATAGGATCGAAGTCACACCTTGCGTTATGGTGAGTGGCGAAGAGCTAGCCATTCATATGGGGTTACCACGCAAGTCGGTTGCGGGTCTTCCTGTTATTGAGCATGCAGATTTTGCAAAAGAAGTCGTCAGATATGATGGGGTCGATAACAAACAAGATATCAATTTGGGAAAAATTTTCAACATGGGGCAAGAATATAATAATAGTGTATTTTTAAATAGTGACAGTTTAGCTATGCACACGTTTGTGACAGGTTCAACTGGATCAGGAAAAAGTAACACTATCTATGAACTTATTCGGCAAGTACGTAATCAAGGGAAAAAGTTTTTGATTATCGAACCTGCTAAAGGTGAATATAAGAATATCTTTGGAAATTGGAAGGATGTTAATGTTTATGGAAGCAATAGCGCTTATGCTGAGCCGTTGAGTATTAATCCATTTAAATTTCCAAAAGGAGTTCATGTACTTGAACATGTTGATCGACTGATCGAGATCTTTAATGTTTGTTGGCCGATGTATGCTGCAATGCCAGCAGTGTTAAAAGATGCTGTTTTACGAGCATATGAAAAATGTGGTTGGGATCTATCAACATCCAAGAATGAATATGACGCACAGTACTTCCCAGATTTTAATGACTTACTTCAAGAACTAGAAAATGTGGTCAATGATTCAGCATATTCTGAAGAGGTAAAAAGTAATTATCGAGGATCCTTGATCACTCGAGTCAGATCTTTAACTAATGGGTTGAATGAAACACTTTTTTCGGCTAATGAAGTAAGCGAACAGAAACTTTTTGACGAAAATACGATCATTGATCTAAGTAGAATTGGATCCTCGGAAACAAAATCCTTGATCATGGGGATTTTGATCATGCGTTTAAATGAATATCGAATGGTTTCTACTCAAGAAATGAACATAAACTTGAAACACATTACAGTGTTAGAAGAAGCGCATAATATTTTAAAACGAACTACAACAGAACAAAACCCAGAGAATCCTAATCTAGGTGGAAAATCCGTTGAAATGATCTCCAATTCGATCGCTGAAATGCGGACATATGGTGAAGGGTTTGTGATCGTAGACCAGTCACCAAGCTCAGTAGATATTTCAGCCATCAAAAATACCAATACAAAAGTTATTTTACGTCTACCTGATGAGCTTGATCGAAATCTAGTGGGTAAGTCTGCTGGATTAAATGATGGACAAATTGCTGAGATCGCACGGCTACCTAAAGGAGTATCAGTAGTTTATCAAAATGACTGGGTCGAGCCTGTCTTGTGTAAAGTTAATAAATTTAAAGGAAAAGAATCTCGTTATAGTTACACTCATGTTCAACGAGTTGACACTGAAACAGGAAAATTAAAAGAGCAGGTCTTAAAATTGATCCTTAAAGATCGAGTCAATACTCCAGAAAAGATCAATATAAAAAAACTGACCAAGAGTATAGCAAACTCTAAGATCTTACCGCGAAATAAGATAACTATTCAAAAAGTTTTAAAAGACTATAAGAAAAATGCTGACATCCATGATCAAGCAAATATGATCTGGGATCTTTTAGATGTTGAAAAAGAATCTGCTACTTTGAAAAAAGCTCGAAGTGTAGATGAATTAGATAAGATGATCATTGAAGTGATCCACAAACAAATCCCACAGTTACAGGCTGATTATATTTTAGCAACTGCACAATTGCTTATGAAAAAAAGTAGTCTAGATATCTTTAATGAAAGCAACATTTATAATGCTTGGGTCACTGCATTGAAAAAGAAGGGAGAAGTAATCTATGGTTAGACCTATTGAATTCAAAGAATTCGGTCAAAGCTTTTCACCTGAAATTTTATATGATGCTGAAAAGATGGAAAAAACTGACGATCTCGCCTCTTTGGATGTTCCAATCGCAAAACAAGTTTCTGCAATATTAAAAGAAGATCAAGAAACTAAGCAAACGATCTCATATGATGAAAATTCATTATATGAGATCGATGGAAAAGAATATGAAACAGATGATACCGGTCAGTTGTATAAAGAAGAAGGAAAACTACTTCCAAATAATCAGTACGTTGCTGGAAGTGGAATTTATGAAACAGACGAGAATAGTAGAATCACTTCATTTGAAGCTACATTAGAGTCTACACCAAATTCTGAGCGAGATCTTGATGCTCAAAAGGAAGTCGGAGGTAAAGATCGACTTGAAAATGATGATGGTGGTCATTTGATCGCTAGGATCTTTGGCGGGGCAAGTGGATTAGAAAATCTAGTGCCTATGCGAAATGTTATCAATCGAGGAGACTACAAGCAATTTGAAAATGGATGTGCAAATGATCTAAAAGAAGGACATGATGTTAACTTAAAAGGAGAGATTGTATATCCGGAAGGCAGCGATCGTCCGAGTGAGATAAAAGTTGAAAAAGAAGTTGATGGTAAAAAAGCTGTAGAAGGTATTTTTTACAATGATGAAGGGTCGATCGAAGGGCTAGATGAAGTTAAAGATTCGATCAATAAAGAAGATTATGAGAGTTTAGAAAATCGTATCGACAGTATGGAAGAATATGGGGAAAAACCTACCATCACTTCGGTCATCAAAAAATATGATGCGGATGGAAAACCCTCCGAAATTACTGTTACAGTAAGAAATGAAACAACAGGATTTAAAACACCAATTACATTTAAGCCAGAGGTGTAGATAATGGAAAAAGAGATTCAAAATGCAGCCAAAAAGCTAGAAAAATATGGTATTCGTAATATTGACCTGCTTGCATTAGTGACAGAGACAAGTTATGAAGTCACTTTCTTTGGATATGTCAATGGTGACGAATATAAACAATCAAACGAGTTAGCTGAGGAAGGAATTATTCCATTTGACAAGCTAGATGCATTTTATGCCAAAATAGCTGAAATAGTCAGAACTTCGCCTAAGTACAGTAAAAAAGAGCTAAATATTTTGAAAATTGATGAGGGTGAGATCAGTTTTCGAAAAAAAGATCGTATGAGCGATACTTTCAAAATAGTTAGAAGATGGGAAATTTCTTTAGGAGTGCGTAGTATCTAGTGTAGAGAGGGTGAATGATATTGAAAAGTAAAATAAAGGAACTAGAAAATATTGTTTCAAATTTAAATCAACAAATTGATCATGTTGAAAAGCATCGCAAACAGTTAATTGCAAAAAAAGAATTATTGGTTGAACAAATAAGAAAGCAAGAAGAAATGTTTAAACCTATAAATGTGTATTGCATATCAACGATGAGTTCAGGTAAATCAACTTTGATCAACGCGATGCTGGGTGAAAAATTAATACCAGCATATGATTACGCAAGTACAGCATCAATCATTCGAATCAAAGATAATGATAAAAAAAGGTACAGAGCTACAGCATTTGATAAAGATGATAATGTATTAGAAAAATTAGATAGATTAGATTACAACATCATGTCGAGGCTAGATATGGATGATAATGTTCAGGAAATTCATATAGATGGAGACATTCCGTTTATAAACTCAAAAGATGCTAACTTGATTTTAGTTGATACACCAGGAACTAATAGCCCTAGGAACAGTGATCATCTAAAAACAATATTTAAAGCTATTGAGAATTCGCCGGAATCTATAGTTCTATATGTTATCAATTCTACTCAATTTGGGATCATTGATGATAATGTCTTGTTAGACAAGATAGCTAAGGCAATGAAGAATGCGGGCAAGCGTTCATACGATAGGTTTATTTTTGTGGCAAATAAGATGGATAGTTTTCATCCCCGTGAAGAAAGTATCCAAGATGCTTTAGATGCAGTACGAGAATATTTAAAAGATAAGGGTATTGAAAATCCTAATATTTATCCGGCTTCTGCGTCTACTGCATTAGGAATCAAAACATTATTATCAGTTTTAGAAGCTAAAAATGTTGATTTCTTCGATTTTTTAGATGTTTTAGATGATACAAAATATGATGCAATATATGATGAGACATATGATGCAATAGGTCTAGTACGAAAACTAAACAGAAATAGATCTTTACACTTGGAAGAGTACGCCCCATTACCAAAAGCTAAAAAAGAAAAAATCAAAGCTGAATTAATCAAAGCCGAAGAAACTAACGATAAAAATAAGCAAGCTTTGATACATTCGGGTATTCCTTCGATTGAAGTAGCAATTTTGGATTTGATAGATAGGAAAACAGTAGCGGATAGCACAGCTCTTATATAGAGAAATAAGATTTGGAGATAAAAATGATTTATAACATAAAAAAGTTAAATAGTGAAGACAGAAAGTTTCTGATTGGTTATTTGGATGCAATTCGCGATAAAGGAATGAGTAAACATAAGTTGCAAAATGATTACTATAATGCCCTAAAAGAAAGATTAGGCATCGTAGGAAATGTGCCTTCTGTATCTCTGATGGATATTATAGAAAAAGATTTTGATGAACAAAAAATATATTTTGAATTTATTGTGGAGTATTTTTTTGTAGGTGGTAAAACACTCGAAGAAATTCTTGATGAAACTGAACTATACTATAGTGAATCAGAATTTAATGAAATCTATATTGATCTTGAAGAAAGATTAGACGATATATATGAACCTGATCTAATAGTTTATCAATATATAAGAGAAGTGACACATCGTGCCGATCCTTTATTCCTAGACGAATTAGATGCACGGGGAGATGAGTTGGTCGAACAAACTAATGAACTATGTGATAAAAGTACCGAGGCTTTATTTAAAGTGATGGACTTAGAAGAAGAGCTTGAGAAAAAGAAAGCAGAATATGAAAAATTAAATGCCCTTTATGAAACTGCCAATGACAGACTGACTCGTTTCTGTAGTAGAAAATCAGGTGATGAAAAGAATAACGAAGTGAGTGTTAAAGTTTTTGCGACTATGAGTTCAGGTAAGTCAACGTTGATTAATGGTTTACTACAACAAAAATTAATGCCTTCTTCTAATCTAGCTTGTACGTCAAAAATAACTAAGATAGTTGATGGTGATCAAGCGAAAGATGACTTTTCAGTAGAGGCATATACAGAAGAAGACGAGACTTTGTTGTATAGTACAAGTGATCCGGATTATGCAACCATGCAAATGATAAATAATGATGCAACCGTTGGATATGTGCAAATTAATAGGAAAATTCCTTTTAATAAATCAGAAAAAATAGATCTCACAATTATTGATACTCCAGGACCAAATAATTCTAGAAATGTAAATCATAGAGAAATTATGGATAAGGAATTAGATGATTTATATGATTCAATAGTGATTTATATAATAAATGCTACTCAATTTGGTATCAATGATGATGCAGAATTATTGAAAAAGTTGCGCGATAAAATGCCATACTCAACTAAAGTTATATTTGCTGTTAACAAAATGGATCAAATTGATACTAGTGAAGAAGATATAGACGATTTTTTAAGAAATGTAAAAGAGTATTTGGAAGATCATGGATTTGAGAATCCACAAATTTATCCAGTTTCTTCAATGGCAGCATTAAATATTCGAACATTGTTACAGATTCCAAATATTGATGATGAAGATGATGAAGTTTATGATACTAGGGCTTTAGTAAGAAAGTTGAATAGAAATGAGAATTTACATCTCGAATCGTATTCACCAGTTTCAATAGAAATTAGTCACAAAATATCAATGGAATTACAAAATGCTGAGGAAAATAATGATAGAGTTGAACAGGCATTGATCCATTCCGGAATTAGAAACATAGAAGAAAGTATATTATCAATGGCCGAAGAGATAGTCGACTATAATCTAAATGATGATTATTGGGATTAACACAATAAACAGGAGGGGCTGGGAAAAAACTACTAGCCTGAACTAAAAATACCTGATCAAATCTCGTTTTTGAGAAATTTGATCAGGTATTTTTCTTTTATGCTTGTTTTCGGATCGTTTTTTCAAAAATCCTCCCCCTATTTCTTTGAATAGGTGCCATAATTTTGATATATTGATCGTCAAAAGTATCAGTCCGATCTCATTTCGAACTGCTTTCTCTCCTCTAACATGTACTCGGCGTACGCCAAAATTACCCTTCATATCTCCGAAAATGGTTTCAACATCTGTACGTCTTCTCGCGTAGATCTTTGAACCCTTTTCACTTGAAAGGTCTTCTGCGGCACTATTTTTAAAAAATTCCCAGTTATAATTTATGGCTTTAGTTCGCTGATAGCCCTTAGGTGTCTTAGCTAAGTTTTCAAGTTCTTTAGTGGCCTGGAAAACATCAGCTACGTAAACTTTAAAGTTTCTTTTGAATCCATATTTGTCCACACTTGAACTGTATCTTTGAAACTTAAATACTACACCGTCAGGATCTGTATAATAATCATCTTCTGCATGATATGTCCAATTTTTGATATTGCGTGGATCTTTTTTGTATTTGCGACTCTGTTCTTTTTGATACATTGGATAGGGCATCAAGGGAATTTTTTCAAACATATCAGTAACAGCCTGATAGTTAGCTTCATTCCCATATCCAGCGTCCGCCACTATATATTTGAATAGTTCTAAGTTAGTAAAAGATTTTAAAAATGGCACTAATGTCCGTGTGTCCGTTGGGTTAGGAAATATATCATAATGTAGGACAAAGCGACCGCTAGTCGCGATCTGTAAATTGTAAGCAGGCTTTAGTTGCCCATTTTTCATATGATCTTCCTTTAAACGCATAAAAGTAGCGTCATTATCTGTTTTTGAGAAGCTATTTCGTCCCTGAAAGATCTTCCTATTACGTTCGTATCTTTCTTTTCTTGGCAGAAGATCAGTTTGGAGTTTGCGTTTGATGCTTTTTAGTCTTCGACGAGCTCGCTTATTTTTTGAACCACCTTTTATGACTTTAGGTTCAGTAGCGATATCTTCTTCAATCGCATCTAATTTAAGATCGGTCCCCTTAATAAGCTCCTTTATCGCATCACTGGACCCCAGCATATCTTTTGAAATAGCGATATCAACTTGGTGTTGGATCAGCTCGTCATAGGTCTTAGCTACTCTTTCATCAAGCGACTTTTCAAACTTATCAGAAGCATTTTTCCAGGTAAAACTATAGCGATTAGCATCAGCTTCTAATTTAGTACCATCAATAAATAAAGCTTCATCGGCATCTAACATACCATTTTTAGATAGAAGCAAGGTAAACAGCACAAAGGCTTTTTCGATGATTTCTTTAGCATGATCACTTGACCGGAAGTTATTGATAGTCTTATAACTAACAGAAGTATTTCCGCTTAACCACATCATTGGAAGATAGTATTGATTCAATTTAGCGATCTTTCTACCAGAAAAGACGGATTCATGGTAAGCAAATAAAGTCATTTTTAAAAGCATAGCTGGATGAAAAGCTGGACGACCGGTATGTGAAGTGTCCTCTAAAAGAATATCTTGGGGGATCGAATCAACAAAATGACTGATCAAAACAGCAATATGATCAGCAGGTAATTTCATTGAATAAGTGATATCCAATTCTAATTCAGATGTGTTATAATTTTTATACATGGTAGGTCTCTCCTTTATTATTTTTGGACAACTTAATATTAGCAAGAGATCGATCATATGAAAAGGCTCACGTTGAAAAAATTCGACGTGAGCCTCTTTCTTTATTAGAACTGAGTTTTTTCCCAGCCCCATATTTTTACATAAAATTGCATATGGGAATTAATATCGGAGGTCTACTAAATGTCTAAAAAGATAAAATTTAATTTGTTGATCAATGGAGATATTCAAGTTTCAAATGTGACTGAACTACAAGAGAATTTTTATGCTACAGATGTAATGAACTATTATAAAAATGGTGCACTAGCTAAGTGGTTGAAAAATAGAAACGAAATAGAATTATTAGAAAAGGTTACCGATATCAAAGTTGATAGTAATCAGGAAATACTCAAAGAATTGGCTAGGATTTTTTCGTTGAATTCAACAGATGAAGAGATCGAAGCAGCAACTGCAGTTTATGAAACATCACTAGTGTCTAAAAAAGATAACATTGATAATGTAAAGGAAATAGTCAAAAGAAATTATAGTGGGTATCTAAAGTTAATAAGAGAAATGCAAAGTCAAGAAAATATTAAACTTTTAGAGCTAGGTGCACAAAATCTTGTCAAGAAGTACGGTACTTTCTTTAAAATGAATTCGCTAGAAACGTTTGATAAATTATCGAAAAATATAAGAGCTATTTTTGCATGCTTAACGGAAGCAAAAATTCGAGAATTTTGGTTAACAGACAAAGAAATCAGTAAACGAATCAAAGACCTAGTAAATTTCTTAATAGATAATCAAAGTGAATATGATTTTGTAAAAGTTTATTGTAAAAATACTGATGGTGAATGGGAACAAGTTGAATCCAAAGATAAACAGATCATGATCATAGATCTGAGAGTCAACTTGATAAATTCAAATATGGGAAATTTTTATAAGGGAACTACTGTTAGTGAAAATGGATCATCCAAAAGTCTTACTTCAAATGAGGTCAATGATAGGTATCCTATTTTCAATGGTTTAGATGTTTTATCAGATATAGCTCAATATAAACTCTATTACTTGGAGGTATAAGAAATGGATCTGGAAAAGAAACGTAATGAAAAGCTGACCTCATATGTTAATTCTTTACTTCCAATAATTTATATCAACCATTTTGATTTTGAAGTTAGTGCAGATATGATCTCAAAAGTTAAAATGGGACATGAGATATATGAATACGATACTGGTATCGGAGTAGTTGATTTTAAAACGCGATCTATTCAGCATGAAGTAGAGAGTTTAAGTGATTTTCTTGACAATTATATGGAGCTTGGGTATGAAAAACCAACTTATTTAGTTTTAAAAGATGTTCATAATGAACTAAAAGATCCCAGTGTGATCTCTTATCTTAAACATATCGCTAGCCGGAATCTTTATACTGATGGATATGAATTAACAGTTTTTATCGTCTCGGGACAATTGGTGATCCCACGAGAACTTGAAAATCTAATAACAGTTTTTGATATGCCTATGCCTGACAGTAAGATCATTCGCGATATAATATCAAATTACGCCTTAGAGAATGAACTATCTATATCAAATAATACATTAGATGAGTTAACACTTTCTTTACGTGGTATGAATGAATTCCAAATACGCCAATGTTTAAATATTGCTTTTCAGCAAAGCGGGACGCTGTCTGTAAGAGATAAGGTATTGTTCTTGCAACAAAAGGAGCAATTGATCAAAAAATCAGGCTTACTAGAGATGATTCCTGTTAAAGAAGAGATCGAAGATATAGGTGGTCTTGTTAATCTCAAAAAATGGTTGGAGAAAAAGAAAAAAATATTTGATAATCTCAGTAAAGCTATACGATATGGGGTTGACACTCCTAAAGGCATAATGCTTGTAGGAATGCCAGGTTGTGGAAAAAGTTTAGCGGCTAAGGCTACTGCAAAGTTATTTGATATGCCGTTAGTCAGATTGGATATTGGACGTTTATTAGGTAAATATGTGGGTGAGTCTGAAACAAATATGCGCAAAGCTTTAAAATTAGCAGAAGCCACGAGCCCATGTGTTTTGTGGATCGATGAGATCGAAAAAGCTTTTGCGGGGATCGGTTCAGATAATAGTGAAGTAACTACCCGTTTATTTGGACAATTTTTGACATGGATGCAGGAAAAAGATAATGAAGTTTTTATTGTTGCTACTGCAAATGATATAACTCGCTTGCCACCTGAATTTTTACGTAAAGGTCGTTTTGATGAACTGTTTTTTGTTGACTTCCCTAATGCGGATGAACGCGAACTGATATTACAAATTCACTTGCGCAAAAGAAATCAAGAGCGAAGTATCGATCTAACTAAAATAGTTAAAAAAACTGAGGGATATAATGGGGCAGATTTAGAAGCTATTGTAAAAGCAGCAGTTGAGGACTGTTTTATTGAAGGTAAGGCTTTTGTAACTGAGAACGATCTGTTAAAAGCACAAAGAAAAATCAAATCGATCTCAGTGACATTAAAAGATAAAATCGATTTGATGCGAAAAGCAACGGAAAAGATCGATCTAGTGAATGCAAGTAGTGCTTCAGTTCAAAGTGAAGATAGGAATAAAAAGTTACAGACTAAGAAATTATCACCTATAGGTAAACTAGTTAAGCATGATATTCATTTAAAAAAGGCATCTCGAACAACAAAGACCGATTTTAGCAACAAAGTTAATTTCGATAAAAGTAATTTCGATAAAATGCCTGAATGGGATAGCGTAAGTAGAGAATGGAGGTATTAGAATGAACATCATTGAAAAACTTTTAGAAAAGAAGCGCTATAAGCAACTAGTTAAGTTTCAAGATGAATTTTTAAAAAGTTATAGTCAAAAAGAGCCAAATATTTCAGATAAGCAATGGTTAACTAAAGAACTAATACACCATTTACCAGATCATGATCCATTAGAACTGGAGAAAACAGCTACTGAGATCGTAACAACCATTGAGTTGGCAGAAACAAAAAAGAAGAGTGCGCGCGAAAAGTATAATAACGGGCAATCTTTTGAAAACATTATTGGTCAAGATATAAGAAATAGTCTTGAAGTTGGAACGACTCGTCCCTTAAATGATCAACTAGAAGAGATCGGAAAGATCATCGAGCAAAATAATCAACAGATGCAACAGACGCTGTTGACTCAAACAGGGGAGATCAGTCAAAATCCTAATCTTAATGGATATATTGCCGAACAAAATCATGTTAATACATTTAATAAAAATGCTGCCTTAAATGGAAGTGATGTACGTGCAGAAGTTCTTACACCAAAACCAGGGCAAACATATGGAAAAAATTCGGTTGATATCGTTGTTCGGGCTAGTGATGGAACAGTCCAACGGTATCAACTAAAGTATGGTAAAACGGCTGAAGAAACGATCAAGTTGATCAAAAAAGGAAATTATAATAATCAAAGAATTGTAGTTCCGCCTGAACAAGTTGAAGAGGTGCAAGCAGCTTTTCCAAATAAAACGGTTTCTAGTACGATATCGTATGAAGGGACTTCAAGTGATCCGCTAACTAAAGAAGAAGCTGTTGAAATTCAAACAGATGCTCAAGAAAATGGAAACTTACCAAAGGAAGATTGGACCAACTTAAGTGGCAGAAAGTTAACAAAGATAGTCGGAAAACAAGCTGTGACTTCTGCCGTATTGGGGGCAGCAACGACAACGGCAATGGAAGTCGGGATCAAATTTGTTCAGGGTGAAGATATTGAAGCTGAGGAAGTAGCGCGAAAAGCAATAATGACAGGAGCCGATGCTGGGGTAAAAACAGCGACGGCTGGAGCGCTCAAAGTTTGTGCTGAAAAGGGGATCATTTCCAGTTTAAAAGGTGCTTCAGGAAATGTTGTAAGTGGGATCGCATTTTCAGCTGTAGAAAGTGCTAAAACGATGTATAAAGTTGGTAAAGGAGATCTAACATTAAAAGAGGGGATGGATGAGATCGAAGCGACCACTGCTGGTGTAGTTGGTTCAATCGCAGGGAGTTCTCAAGGAACAAGTATTGGTGCAGCGATTGGAACTGTATTAGGACCAGTTGGAACAGCAGTTGGTGGAGTTGTTGGAGGCATAGTTGGGGGCATAGCAGGAAGTACAGTCGGAAGAACGATCGCTAAGGGTTGCCAAAAAGTTAGAAGTAAAGTAGCTAAAACATTCACGAAAGCTGCCGCTGGAGTTAAGAAACTAGCAAATAAGGTCAGTCTGTTAGGAATATTTAGCTAGTAAGAATTGCAGAATGTCTACTATGTAAAACTAAGGAGACCAGATCAATGTTAGAAGAAGCAAGAGAGATCGTACGTAATACAGAAATTGTTGATAAGCGTTATTATTTTATAACAGGTCCACTACCTTCTTCATTTCAATTCTTAGTACCAAGTCAAGCTGAGATGATCACTCAGATCTACCGGTGTTATGGTAGCTATATATCAAAAAATGAAGTTATGCAGATCATTGAAAGAGTCATGAAAGAAAAAGGCTCAGAGTTGAATGAATATATCTTAAAGAGTCTACCAGGGCTCAACTTATTTTTTGATAGATCATTAAATAAAACTTTTACAGTAATGACACACTCGTTAGGCAACGACTTGGTCGATGAATTCGAACTAAACAGTGCTGTTTCCAAGACTAAACTGGAATCTATCATAAGGCGAGCTTTTTCTGAGCTCTAAAAAGTCACCAAAACGCACTTCCTTGAAAGTATCTATCAAGTATAATATACTTAGATATGAAAAAGGACTAGTAGCCGTGAACTACTAGCCCTCTGCGTGGATAGGAAAGTTAATTTCGTTAAAGACTAATTACGATCATTAAAGTCGTGGTTAGTCTTTTTGTATATCCTATATGCTGTCATCAAATCAATGGAGCATTTTCCGACAGCAAGGATGACCAAGGCAAGTGCCAACGTCCTTAACCTTTCTTAATAGTTTCATGCTACAAGCCTCCTTCTGCGTTTCTAGGATACTTGAAAAAAGGGGCTGTACTTTCCCACTAGATCATTTCAAAGGGTAGCTAGCCCTCATTCGATGGTCTGCTTATATTGTGGACGAAACGTAATATAATTACAAGAACTTTATTTGACTGTTTTTGATCAAAAAAGCCAGATAGTCATTGAAGTGAACCCTGTAAGTTGGACACTTTAGTTTAGGCAATTTTTCCTAAGGCAAGATTCCGATATTCAATCGGCGTCTTGCCTTTTAATTTGTGCCTTATTCGATATTGGTTGTAATATACGATCCACTCCTTCATTGCTTTGATCAATTCTTGTTTGGTCTGATAATGATGATCATAATACAATTCAGTTTTCATGGTATGAAAGAAGCTCTCCATTGATGCATTGTCTAAACAAGTTGCCCGTCGTGACATGCTTTGGAAAATATGGTGCTTCTTTAGTGTCTGGCGCCATATATTTGTTTGATATTGGATGCCTTGGTCACTATGAACAGTCATGCGGTAGTCAAGCGTGGGCCGCTTATTAATTAGCTCGATCAATGGTTTCATCACAAAATCAGTAGTCGGGTGATCGCTAATATTATAACTAACGATTTCACCAGTACACAGGTCTTTAATTGGCGAAAGATAAACCTTTTCATCCTGGCTCATATTACCATAGCGATATTCACTCACATCAGTTACCATTTTCTGATAAGGACGATCAGTGTTAAAACGTCGATTTAACCGATTCATGGCCTTCTTACCTTGAGGGCCGATCGATGAATCGTATTTACGGGTTTGACGATTATACATTAGTGACAACAGCCCATTTTCACGCATCAGACGGCTAACTCGTTTATGATTAGCTTTGATTCCACGGCGGTGTAGCTCATCTGTCACTGGTCGATATCCATAGCCAGGATTATGTTGTTTGATGTTCTTAATGACTTGAAGTAATTCTTGATTATCTTTATTTTCATGACGATGTGCTTGGTAATAGAACGTACTCCGCTTGATGGTGGTGTATGGTAAGATCTCCGTTAAGCTAAATCCGAATTCGTGCCTTAGTTCTTTGATGATTTGATATTCTTCTTTGACTGTCCGCGACGTTGAACTAAGGCTTCGAGTTTTTTTAGATATTCGTTCTCCACTTTCAAAGCCCGATTCTCAGCCTTTAAGCGCTCTAATTCTGATAATTGTTTCCTAGCTTGTTGATTATGGTTGGTAGTCATGTGGTTTGCCCGTCCTCTTCTAGTAAACAAGGCCTCAATACCACGTTCATTAAGCTTTCTCTGCCAATTAGCGATTGTCCCGGGATTACTAATATCAAATTGGAGTGCTGTTTGTGGATACGAGGCTTTGTGTTGTTTTCTCCAGTTTAAGACTTTCAGCTTAAAATTACCATCATAATCAAATTTTGGTGAACGAATTTCTAAGCCTTGAATCCCATATTTTCGATAACGAGCAACCCATGTCTGTACAGACATTTTCCTTTTAATACCTAATCTTCGAGCAATAGTCGCTGAACCAATTCCAGCTAAATACATTTGAACAGCTTTAAGTTTAACTTCAAAACTAAATTTAGTCATAGCAAAACCCCCTAAGTTAGATTCTTTTGTCCAACTTAGGGGGTTCACTTCACATTTAAATAAGTCAGTAAAAAGGGATGTACCTGCTATTTAAGTCAGGACATCCCTTTCATTGCTACTCGACCCTCACCGATACCGGAAATATCCGATCAAGATCTTCACCAAACAGAAGATGACGACGATCGCGATCAAAAATGAGGCCAAGCTTTTAGCAACGACTAGCAAGACTTCAAGCATGAAACTCAGCAGTAAAAGTAAGATGATCCCCAAGATCAATTTTTTTAACATGATACTGTCCCCCGCATAATATGTACTTATTTAAGTATAGCATATCCTTAAATGTAAAGAATCTCTCAGTTTGATCCTAGCGCTTTTGGGCTAACTTTTATAGGTAACTTTTCGCTGCAAAATGCCTATTTTTTTGCTAAAGTGACAAAATACGTCTAGTTTATCTAGGATAATATGTTTTAGTTAAATATTTGGAGGAATCAATTATGAAAGAAGAAGCTAAAAAAATCGTTGCTAGTATGCTTGGAACTGTTTGTAGCGGACCAGTCGCCCCATTTCTTATCACGAAAAACAATTTTTTTATGACGAAAGTCTTTATTTCAAGGCAAAAAAAGTTGATCAAAGAACTATTTCGCTGTTATGAGCAAACGATCTCAGATGAAGCAGTCGAAAAGCTCATCAAAAAAGTATCGCATAAATACTTCAAGCAGCACTTGCTAACTTCTCTTTGGCAAAATTTGCCCCTCATTGAGCTATTGTATGCCGATAAGCGAGCAGCCCGCTTTAACACCATAAATTACACCTTGGCAATGGACTTGAGCGCTGAATTTGAAGAACATGGTCAAGTTAAACTAGAGACTTTAGAAAAATTGCTTACCCAAGCTTTTAAACAAGTTAAAAAATAAATTTACCTAAAAATTGACAAATGTCTTTTGGGTAACGTACTTTAATAGTAGCAGAGAGCGACTTTTTAGTTCTGGCTGACTGGCAATTAAGGCTCGTTTTGCAGTAGCTTATTTAAAAAGAAAGTAAGAGAATAAAAAAGATCTCAAGCAAAACTGAGAAAAAGGCAATTATTGATTAAGGAGAAAAAAGATGCAGAGGAGAAAAAAGTGGATCTTGCTTGGATCCAGCATTTTGATCATCGGCTGTATCCTAGTGACGTTTCTTTACGGCACAAGCCCTAAAGAAGAAGTCATAAAGTTTCAAGATGGTACAGTCTATCGAGGCACGACGAAAGAAGGCAAGCTCGTGTCTGGGGTCTTACGTTTTAAAAATGGTGATACATATCAAGGTGGCTTTAAAGACGGTCACTTTGAAGGCAAAGGTGTTTACCGCTCACATGCTGGCTGGACTTTTGAAGGGCATTTCCACCAAGGGGTCGCTGATGGCCAAGGTGCTTTGAAAAAAGCAGGCAAAGTCCTCCAAACGGGTAAATATGATAAAGGGGCGTATCAGAAAAAATGAGAATCAAATGGTTTAGCTTGATCCGGATCACGGGTCTGATCTGTGTCCTCTTATATCACTTTTTCCAAATGCGCTATACTGGAGGCTTTATCGGAGTTGATATCTTCTTCACCTTTTCTGGCTATTTGATCACGGCTTTAGCGCTCGATGAGTTTAGCCGTAAAAAGAGCTTTGCCTTGCGCGATTTTTATTATCGGCGGGTGATGCGGATCTTACCGCCGTTAGTGCTCATGATCTGTTTAGTCATGCCGTTTACGCTTTTAGTCGGTCAAGATTACATCACCGATCTGACACGCCAAGTAACGTCAGCGTTGAGTTTTTCGACTAATATCTTTGAGATCAAAACAGGTGGAACGTATGAATCGCGCTTTATCCCACACCTTTTTGTGCATACATGGTCACTTGCGATCGAAGTTCAATTCTATCTTGTTTGGGGCTTTGTCATCTATCTGTTAGCTAAATTTACCCCGACCCTTGCACAATTACGCAAGCGTGTTTTTGTTAGCTCCGGGCTGTTAGCTTGCGGGGGTGCTTTAGCGATGTATCTAGGAGCACAACGCTTGACGGAATTTTCACCGATCTATTTTTCAAGCGTGACTCATATCTTCCCGTTCTTTATCGGGAGCATGTTAGGGGCGATCGCAGGGATCAAAGAGCTGTTGCCAGCATTTAGCCAAACAGTCGCCAAACATTGGACTAAAAACCGGGCTCTTATCTTTATGGCAGCCAACTTGTTGGGACTCTTTGTCTTAGCGTACTTTTTACGCTTTGATCGACGCGAGACGTATATGTATGGCTTTATCGGAGCTAGTCTTTTAGCCGCCGGCGCGATCTTTGGCGCTAACGTCTTACACCGTAAGACACCAGATACAAAAGAACCCCAGCTTTTTGTTTATTTGGCCGATATCAGTTACAGCGTCTATCTGTTCCACTGGCCGCTCTATGTGATCTTTTCTAAGCAATTCAGCAATGGGCTCGCAGCGCTTTTAACTACGATCTTATCGGTCGGATTTGCTAGTTTTTCGTACTATTTCTTAGAACCGTTGCTCCGTGGCAAATCAGTCTCGCTTTTCAACCAGACGTTAACGTTCAAACAGATCTTAGCTCCGTTTGGGGTCTGTTTGACACTTGGGGTCAGCTTTGTGATCTATTTATGTTTACAAGCTCCAACTGTTTCATCGCTTGAACGAAATCTCATGTTAGGTTCGATCGCGCAAGATGCTAGTAAACTCGAACAGCTTTACGCAAAAGCGACAGCCCCGAAAGTCGAGCCTAAAACGACTAACGAGGCTGATACGCAGATCCCCGCGGGAACGACGATCATCGGCGATAGTGTGACGCTTGGGAGTCGGAGCTATTTGTTAGAGCATATGTCAGATGTTGAGATCGATGCTGAAGGAAATCGCACGATGAATTTAGCTTACGATGTTTTGATGAATTTGCAAAATACAGGGCAGTTACGGCAAAATGTCGTGATCTGTATCGGAACGAACTCGTTAGATGATTATCAAGAGCAGACCCAAAAGGTGATCGATGATCTCAAACCAGGTCACCGGTTGATCTTTATCACCCCGCATGATGGGCATGCCGATTCATCGTATAACTCATATAAACTAGGTGTTTGGGAACGGACTTTGCCAGCCAAATATAAATTTATTACGATCGGCGATTGGGATAAAGTCGCTCGCGCTCATCCAGAGCTTTTTGAAGGAACAGACGGGACACACTTTGGTGGACGGGAAGAAGCGATGAAACTTTATCTTGAATGTATCCAAGATGCTTTGCAGCGTGCGCAAAAGACACCAGTCAAAAAATAAGCTAAACCAGCAGTAGCGATGGCTAGTGCTGGTTTTTTGTTTATAATGAAGACAAGAGTCAAATAAGTTTAGCACAGGGGGATAAACAATGGGCATTCCAGAATATGTCAAACAGATCCGGCAAAAGATCGGGCATGACCGCTTATTACTAGCTGGAGCGTGTGTGATCTTAGAAGATGAAGCGGGGCGCATTTTATTGCAGCAACGCACTTCAGGCAAGTGGGGGCTACCAGGTGGACTTTTAGAATTAGGTGAGACCTTAGCTGAAACGGCGATCCGCGAGGTCAAAGAAGAAACAGGGTTGATAGTGACAGAGCTTAAGCAACTTCACACTTTTTCAGGACCTTTTGCGTATGCGACGCTAGCTAATCAAGATAAAATCTATATGGTCACGACACTATATCATGTTTTAGCTTATCAAGGCACATTACATCCTGATAAAGAAGAGACTTTGCAGTTGCGCTTTTTTGCCTACGATGCCTTACCACAAAAGATGGAAAAAAATTATGTAAGATACCTAGAATACTACCAAAAGTCACTAAGAAATAATTGAAATTAAGGATAAATGCTAGTAATTTATCTTGAAATTTAGTACGCTAAAAACAATCAAAGCAATGGGGGCTAGAAAATGGCATATATCAAGAATTTACAACAGGCTAAAGTGCTTGACTTAAAAAAAGAAGTACCAGTCGAAGAAGAACAGATCCTCTCCAAAACACTCGTGCAACGCGAAGATCTAGGTGTGACGATCTTTTCTTTAGATACAGATGAAGAGATCCCCGTACATACTGCTCCAGGCGATGCGATGGTCAATGTCTTATCAGGCGAGGCTTTGATCACGATCGCCGAGCAAGAATACTTAGTTAAAGCTGGCGAAACGATCGTGATGCCAGCTAATATCCCACATGCGCTTTACGCAAAAAAGGCATTTCAAATGTTGCTCGTCGTAGTAAAACCAGAGGTAGACAAATGAAATTAGAGCTCTTAGATCTAGTCAAATATCATGAACATCAGATCGCCAGCCGGTCGCTGTCAAAAAAGCTCGACCTTAAAGAGCAATTGATGATCTATGCCTTTGATCAAGGTGAGAGCATCAGCCAAGAAAGTAGCGCTCAAACAAAATTGTTAGAAGTTTTAGAAGGCAAACTCGAAGTGAATTTTGCCGATGGTACGAAAGAAACGCTCCAAGCTTTAGAGTTGTTGACGATCCCAGCCACAAAAAAACATGGCTTATTAGCACTTGAACCATGTAAATTCATTCAGTTAGAGCTGTAAAGGCTCAAGTAGAAAAGTAGGAGTAGACAAGAACATGTCTGCTCCTACTTTTTTAATGTTTTCTACCAAGTAGTTGAGTAATATCGATAAAATTTTGGATGAGTTTTTCTTGTTCATGTGAAGGTAATTTTTTGAGTTCAGAGTCTAGTTCTTTGATCTGATAGGAATTATTTGGTTGATCGATGGAGCTAACAAGAGTCGAAATATTGATGTTTAAAGCATTTGCGATCAAAAGAAGATTGTTAAAGGTAATATTTTTAGCGCCACGTTCAACAGCTGAGATGAAATTAAGTGAGAGTGAACTTTTTTCAGCAAGTTGTTCTTGCGTATAGTTGTTTTTTTTTCGATAGTAACGAATATTGTCACCAATATTAATACTATTTTCCATTATGATCAGTCCAATCGTTAAGTTTAAGTATAACGATAGGGGAAATATGATACAGTTTTAACTTCCTATAGGAACTATCGATATTGCCTATAGGAACAAAAAATGATAAAATTTCATTAGTGGTAGTTAAGTTTTATTAAATTGCTTATGAATAACTTAACTATTTTCTCAGAAATATTTTTATCAGGATGTGGGGTGTCTATTGATGGAGGAAAAACAATATTGTACTAATTGTGGGGCACAAATGGATCCGAATGCTTCGGTTTGTGTCACTTGTGGTGTCAATAAGGGGAAAATAAAAAAATATTGTGCTCATTGTGGTAAACCAGTGACGCCAGAACAAGATGTTTGTACAAACTGTGGCGAGCCGTTAACAAGTCGACTTGATTTTTCAAAAGGAAAAGAAGCATTTAAAAATCTTGGCGACAAAGCTTTAAGGGAAACTGGCAATTTAGCCGAGCTTGCTAGTAAAAAGACGGGAAAAAAGATCAAGCCTTCTTATTTGATCGGTGGGCTCGTTGCTGTAGTAACTGTTGTGATCGTTACAATAATGTTTATGATGCCGAAAAATCTAAATGGTACATATACGGCTAAGACAACATTTTTGGGGATCGAAGTTACAGGTTCTTATAACTTTGAAGGTGAAAAATTCACTAATAAAGTTGGAGAAGAAGAAGTTCATGGGACTTATCGGATCAAAGATAATGAATTGATCCTTAAACCGACAAATGGTGTTAGTCTCAAAGGACGAGTCTCTGATGATAAAAAAACTGTTACGGTAAATGGGGTTGAATATAAAAAAGATGAAAGTAACTAAATTGGTATCTTTTACTGCAGCAATATTGAGCGTTTTTTATTTAGCTGCTTGCAGTAAAGAGGCACATGATTCAAATACAAGTAGTAAAAAAGAAAATACAAGTTTAGTAAAGAAAGGATCTGCTTCAGCTAAATCTAGTTCGGTAAAAGGAGCAGCTTCTTCACAAACAAAAGAAACAAGTACTAGCAGTGAAAATACTTCAGAAGATAAAACGACGACAACTGAGATGGATCTTGCTCAGATCAAAGCCGGAGATTATACAAGTATTGAAGGAACCTGGCATGAGATCGGTCATGGAAGAAATTATGTTCCTGGGAGATCAGGGACTAATTATCAAATTGGTGGAAATGATGTTTTGCAGATCACAAAAGATACGCTCAAAGCTTCTGGGATGTCAATGTCGGGACAGACTTTGACTGATAATAACAAAAGTAGTGAACTTAGATTCAAACAAGAAGATGGAAAATTAGTTGCCGAGATCGCTGATCCAGCAAGTGTTGCGATCAACTGGAGCGTAACTTTTTATCCTAAAAATTCAACCTACGATTTTTCATCTGACGGTAGAGTAAATAAGCAAAATATCATCGTTGTTTGGACAAGCAATAATCAATATACGCAAATTTTTGCTCAGGAAGCAGCTGAGGCAAGTACAGAAAGTTCAGATGTGCCCGCGAAAACAAGTTCTAAATTGAATCTAGATCAGATCGCAAACGATAATTTTAGTAGTCTAGTAGGAACGTGGAAAAATCCAGTTACAGGTGAAACGATCGAAGTCACAGATAAAGTTGAACATCGTCCCGCTGACGTTCCAGAAAGTATTGCTCCAGTTGGGGCCGTTATTGCAGGTCAAGAACATAATGGTCATCCTAATGTTATTTTACCAGGGCGGATCATGGACGGATATATGTTGGCAACTTGGTCAAATTATGGTGCTGCTTTAGGTGGTAGTCCACTAACGATCGTACCAGCAGGTGTCAAAGAGAGAGCAGATGATGACTCTGATACGACTAAGGATCGTTTGATCAAAGGTGGCGGTCAAGCCGGCTTTAAAGAAAATGCGTACTATCGAGAAAACTAAGATCAATAAATTTTAAGATAAAAGAAAAGAGGAAAAGTATGAAGTCAAAGAATTTGGCTTTAACAAATGGTGTTGTTGGATTAGTTGGAGGGATCCTAGCAATTGTAGGTGGTTCACTTTATTTAGTTAGTTTAAAGAATTTTTAAAATTTGCTAATAAGAGCTGATTCACGATTTTAGGCGTGTGAGGAATGATTTTATGAAAAAATTAAGACAATTACCTAAGTGGAGTTGGTTGGTGATCATTGGTGTCATCTTATGTGGTAGTTTGTTTTGGTATAAAAGAACTGAAAATGCAAAATTGATCGATGAAGTTAAATTTGAGTTTTCTGGATACAATGGGCATGGTGAAGTAAGTTCGGTATTTCCAAAAGAAACGGCTAAAAAAATTGCATTACTCCAACTAGAATACCTAAAGAAAAAAGATTTCATTAGTCGAGATACTGATAAAACATTAAGTTCATTGATCAAAGAAGCTAAAACGCTTGAACAAGTAGATACGTCACTATTGACCGATAGTGAGAAAAAAACATTGGATGAAGTTACCAATTTTAGAGGAAATGTAGTCGAAACTAGTTTTTCTAAGCGAACAGGCTTAAAAAATGGCGAAAAGATCAAATATCGTTGGGTCGTCAATAATGAGGATCTTCCACTCAAAAGTGGTGAACGGACAGTAACGGTCAAAGGATTGAAAGAACCTAAAACTTTAACTGCAGATGAGTTGAAAAAGGGAATCGCATTTAAATTTTTTGGTCTTAATGGGACAGGACGCTTAGCAATTGTTCAAAATAAGAGTAAATACCCTAATATTGATCTTTCTTCCAAAACAAAAGGTCTAAAAAATGGTGAAAATATCAAAGTAAGAGTTGTAACTGAACCGGCTCAACTTGAAGCTATGGGGTATAAATTGGTTGGGAAAAAAACATTTGAACTGAAAGTTACCGGATTATTGACTTCAAAAAATTTGAAGAATGTAGACGGTGCTAAGTCTACTGTTAAAGATCAAATGGAGCGCCCTGAAAAAGATATAAAATATGAAGATGTAGGTGATTGGACAGTCGCTTTAGACGATATAAGTAGTAGTGCACGCTATTATGATGGAGATGAGGGGATCCCTCGCTACAGTGGTAACGAATTTGGAACTGAAGATATCGTTGTTGGACATATCGTTAAACGGACTAAGTATTATTCTGCGATCGATCTGACAAACGAGATGTACAAATTTAATTATGGAATCTTTAAAGTGAATCTTTCAGATAACAAACTTGATGTAAGTAGTTATGAGAGTGGACCAGAAATGTCATCTCTCGATCTGGAAAATCTAAAAAAAGAGATAAATGATAATATCACTCCATTAGATAAATGAGCTGAAAAGTGATTTTTGTTAAGATACAGGGGAGGAATTTAAGATGGTAAAAGTAAAAAATGTTCTTTTGACGACAACAGCACTTGTTGGTACAGTCACAGTCGCTAATAGCCAAGTGGCTAAAGCAGATGTAACTAACGTCCCACAACCAACTACTAACGAAGTAGTCCAAAAGCGCTCGGCAACTGATATTAAAGCTGATTACGATAAAGCGACTAAGGAACAAACTGAGGCTCAAGTGACCGCTGATCAAGCTAAGGAAAAATTAGATAAGGGTGCGACTGAAGTAGCAAAGGCTCAAGATGATGTCAAAACAGCGCAACAAAATGTTACTGAAGCTACAAATACTAAAGCAGAAGCAACTCCAGAAAATATCGCTAAAGTTCAAAGCCAGATCACTGAACAAAGCGAAGTTATCAAAGATAAGGAGGCAAAACTCGCTCAAGCTGATAAGAAAGTAAAAGAAGCTCAAACAAAGGTGACCGACGCAGAGCCAAAAGTTGATCAAGCGCAACAAAATGTAGATCAAGCACAAACAACCGTTGACCAAGCACAACAAAAAGTCGATGAAGCACAAGATATTTTAAACGGAACTAATGCTGATAAACTTCAAAATGATCTTGAAAATGCTAAAAATGAAGTTGATCAAAATCAACAAAATGTAACGGATAAACAATTTGCTAATCAAACAGCAAAAGATGAACATGAAAGTGCTAAAAACGAATTAGAATCGGCTAAAACGGAAAATGATCAAGCTCAAGCTGATTTAAAAGATAAAGAAACAAACGCATCTAATGCACAAGCGAACTTAGATAAGGCAAATGATCAAGTAAATCAAGCTCAAAATAAATTAGATGAATTAACAGCTGATAATGTCGTTAACACTATCAATATGGGATCTGATTATAATAAATATATTGGTTTTTTATATTATGATGAAAACGGTAATATTCAGACAGATCAAGAAAAATATAACAAGCTAGTTGAAGCAAGACATGAAATTGAACATCTAAATCAATTCCAACATAATCCAAAAGAAGAACAAATCATGGTCGATCCAACAAATTTAAGTGCTGAACAATTACGGGAATTGAACTTATGGATCGTAGATTTATTAAATCAAATTCCAAGTCAGTTAGGCTATGATACCCATTATGTAGTAACGCAACAAACAATTGATTATGCTAAGGTTATTGCTGATGCTTCAACCTCAGCCGGCTTTAATCATAGTCAAGAAGCTTTAGATAAAGGTTATGATTATGTTCATGGGGCTAATTTCCAATCAGAATCAATCGGAACAAGTTATAATAAAGTAATTTCTCTAGATTTATTAAAATTTAGAATTTATGGGGTAATCCTCGATATGTTATTTGCTGATGAAGGATCTAATTGGGGACATGCTGATCATTTATCAACTCGTTTTATGTATCGTTTCGGAGCAAAAGAAATTTATTTTGGCTTTGCAATTGATGGAAATGGGACACTTCATTTCGAATCATTCATTCCAGAAGATAAAGCATTTGTTGATCAAGGTGGAATTTTAAATACACCAAAAGAAGATAACAAAGAACAACAAATTGCAGAAGCTAAAGCAAACTTAGCACAAGCAAAAGATGCTCAAACCAAAGCCCAAATTGCTCACCAAAATGCAAGCCAAGCACTCCAAGATGCGCAAAATAAAGCTCAAACAGCAAGTCAAAAATTATCTGAAGCACAACAACGAGTAGCTCAAAAAGAACAAGCATTAAATGGGAGCTTTATTGCGTTACAACAAGCACAAGATGCTCTGAAGACATCGCAAGCTAAATTAGCACAAGCGAAAGAAGCAGTAGATAATTTAAATGCTGACACACAAGAAAAGCAAGCTAAATTAGATGAAGCCAAAGCACAGTTAAAGACAGCTAAACAAAATCTGGCTGATAAACAACAAGTTTTAGAAAAAGCAAAGGCAACTATGGCTTCAGTAAAACAAGATCTAGCCAAAGCTCAAGCAGGATTAACAACAGCTAAGGAAGATGTTACAACGGCTAAAAATAATTTGGCGAAACTTCAAAGTAAATTGGAAAGCTATCGTCTAGCTGGTAAAGCCTTAGAACAAGCTCAGGCAGAACTTGATGTTGCTAACGAACATTTAGAAAAAACTAAAGCGACTTATGCGATCTTAAATGATGGTTATGAGGCAGCTAAGGCTGTTTTAGCTACTAAACAACAAAAAGCAGAGGCTTTAAAGAAACAATATGAGCAACTGTCAGCTCGTGAAAAGACAGAACATCTTTTGGATAAAGTTGAACAAACAGAAACTAAAAATCCAGATACAAGTTCAACTCCAAATGTGCAAGCAAAAACTAAAGGACAAAGTAATGTCACTGATGTTTATCATGAAACCCTAACACCTGATCAAGGCGTTCAAACAGTAAGTGATAAGCAGAAAAAAGTTTTGGATAAAAATGTAGCTCAAACAACTTCATTAGAAAAGAACTCTGTTGCAACTGTAGCGCCATTACCGCAAACAGGTGCTCGTTCTGAGAGTTGGATCACATTCTTAGGTGCTCTACTTGTAAGTGCTTTAGGAACCTTAGGAGTCGTTAAAAGAAGATCACAATTGAAGAAATAGCTTAAAGATAACCTGATCCCCTTAGAGCAGTAGATTTAGAGGGTATTAAAATTATCTTTATATCCACAAAACTTCCCGTTAGGCCAAAACACTGGCCTAACGGGAAGTTTTATTTTTTAGCAAAGTGTTCTTCGATTTGAGTGAGCCATTTTTTACGCTTGGCTTGGGTGCTATTTTTGACCATCGTCAAGTTGAACCACTTGATATTTTTCATGCCTGTTTTTTTGAACGTTCCTTTGAGCAAGGCTTGTTTGATCGCATTGCCAAAGACAAACCGGTAGACGAGTTTAGGCGTGTTCATCGTCGTGATCACAGTCGTTGAGCGTAGTTTTGGTAAAAGTGTGCGCATCCCGTACCCTGAAGCGGTATACTCATAAGCTGCCCCAGGAAAGATCACTTTATCGATAAAGCCTTTTGTCAGCGCCGGCATCAATTCCCACCAGATCGGAAAGAGCATAACTAAGTGATCGGCTGCTTGTAAGCGCGCCACGTAATCTTTAGCCTGAGGATCGAGCACTTGATGGTCACGAAAAGCTAAAAGGTCTTTCCCAGTCATCACTGGATCAAAGTGATCTTGATCTAGATCGATGACGTCGACTTCATGACCAGCTTTTTTAGCGCCTGCGATCACAGCTTCAAGTAAAGCGTGATTGAAACTGCCAGAGTAAGGATGATTATATACGATCAATGTTTTCATAGTAATTACCTCTTTTTGTTTTGATGAGTTCATCTTATCCCAAAAAGAAATAATTGAAATTAACATATGTTAATCGCCGACTCTTTTTTTGATCCGACTCAAAGAAACGGGGGTGATCCCTAGATACGAAGCGATGTAGTAGTTGGGGACACGTGCTAAAATATCAGGCCGTTTTGCTTTTAATTCTTGGTAACGTTTTTCGGGGGTATTTTTGAGGCGTGACAAAAAATAGTCGATATAGTCAGTGAAACGCTGTGTGATCAAAGTGAGCATCTGTTCTTTTAAAAATGGGTCTTTAGAAAATAGCGCTGTTAGTGTCGTGCGTTCTAAGACAAAAAGTTCGCAATCTTCTAAACACTCTAAAGAAAATTTGCTTGGAGTCTGAGTTTGAAAGCTCTCAAACGAAGCGACAAAGTGGTCTTCAAAGAAAAATTGGACGGTGATGTCATTGCCATCGTTATTGTTCCACAGGCGTAACGCTCCTTTTTTGATAAAAAATACTTTGGTAGCGATCTCTCCTTCATAGAGCAACGTCGTTTTAGCGGGAAATTTTTTTAAAGTTGCAAAATTTTGGAATTGCTCTTTAGTGAGCCCCAAAGTTTTAAGTTGATCCATCAGTCTGTCCTTTCTAAAAAATCCATATAATATGGAGTGAGTCATCAGTATCGCTTGACTTGTTACATTGTATCAAAAAATGAGAAAGGATCGAAAACACGAGTAGAAATGATTTTTATGCAAAAAAAGAGCTGACTGCTATTTTTTCGCCTATACTATATATAGGTAATAAAAAATCGACGGAGGTTTTTTTATGAAAAACAAAGCAAAAAGCCCAAAAGGCCGTACACACAGCTGCGCTTGGGGCGGCAACAGTCGCTTTGACGCCGATCCCATTTGCTGATGCCGTTGCTTTGATGCCGATCCAAACAGGGATGATCGTCCAGATCTACCGCGCTTATGGTCAAAAAGTTTCAAAAGGGATGGTCCAAGGTGTGCTCAAAGCAACTTTTGCTACAACGATGGGTCGCAGTTTAGCAGGTAATCTGTTCAAACTCGTTCCAGGTGCTGGCAGTATCGTTGGTGGAACGATCAGTGCAGGCGTAGCAGTTTCAGTGACAGAAGCGATCGGGCAAGTTTTGATCAAAGAATTTGAAGATGGTCAGGCGATCGATCTTGAAAATCTGAGTTCAGTTATTTTGACTGCACTGGCACTGGCGACTAAGAAAAAATAATACCATTAGCCAAAACTTTATGCTAAACTAGCAAAAAACAAGAAGGATGGAACTAGATGAGACGCTATCAGACATTACTATTTGACGTGGATGACACATTACTTGATTTTCATGCGGCCCAAGATCAAGCACTCGACCGCTTATTTGATTCAGTGGGGATCGCACCAACGACGACCGTTAAAACTGCGTATGCTACGTACAATCAAAGTTTATGGGAAAAATTGGAAAAAGGTGAGCTCACCCGAGATGAATTGATGGCGACGCGCTTTCCGACTTTCTTCAAAGAATATTTTCAAAAAGAATTACCAAATAACAGTTTAAATGAGCGCTATCTCAACTTTTTAGCTGAAGGACACCAAGAAGTCGAAGGTGCAAAAGCTTTACTTGAGAATTTGAATGCTCGCGGTTATGAACTTTATATCGTAACGAATGGGGTGCGCTTTATCCAAGAAAAACGGCTACGCGCAGCTAAATTTACACATTATTTCAAAGATGTTTTTGTCTCAGAGACATTAGGCGCGCAAAAGCCGTCACCGCTCTTTTTTGAACGAGCATTTGCACAGATCAAAGATTTTGATAAAGAGCATGCTTTGATCATCGGCGACTCTTTGAGCTCAGATATGCTAGGCGGACAAAATGCTGGGATCGATACGCTGTGGTTCAATCCTAAAAAACAAACGGCGACGCCAGATCTCAAAATAGATTGGGAAGTTGCTTCGTTGGCCCAGGTGGAGCAGATCTTAGCTTAAATATATTAGATAACCTAATCAAGCTAAATAATTGAAGTTGTAATCGCTTTTTCTAAGTGTTAAGCTACAGAAAAAATAGAGTTGTGGAGAAAACACTTAGAGGATGTGAAATTTTGCGAGCTGTTGAGCTATTAGCACCTTTGATCGATGATATTTGGAATTTGAATGAAAGATTTACGCTAGCTTTTGCAGAAAATGTAGATTTAAGTCGATATAATTTTATGAAGCTAGGCGTTAGTAAGATCCTTGAAGATAAAGAACTTGTCTACAACATTATTCCAAGTTACACGAAGTTTATTAATACTTCGCGAGATCTGATCGAATCAGATCTATTTATTTACTCTGTCCAGTATAATATTAGATATCGAGTGAAGATCGATGATACTATTTACACTAAGCTAAAACATTATGCACGTAAGGAAAAAGATTTAGGAACATTACCTTTGGATAAGTGTTTAAATGACATCTTTGGCGTTAGGATCATTTTACCGAATGCACGGGATGAATTATCTGAAATTTTAGCATTGCTAGAAAGTAAAAAGAAACAGCGTCATATTTTCCGCTATGTTAAACGTGATCTAGAAAAATATCATGCTGTGCACTGTTATATGTATCCTAATAAACATAGTTTTCCTTGGAAATTACAGATCTGGGATAGTCGAGATGTTCAACAAAATACTTATTCTCATTTAGAACATGAAAGAAAAAGAGAGGTGTTATAAGTATGATCCATATTGTAACTTTAGCTAAAAGAGATGGTGAGACATTTGCGTATCATTATATGACAACTGATAAGCAACGCTTTTTAGAAATGAGTCGAAAGATCCAAAACAGTCCAGAAGAATTGCTGGCTAGTTTTAGCGTGCATGTGATCAGTGATCCAAGTAAAACTTTTTCTGAATTACAAGAGATGGATCCATACTTTGCTGATGCTATCCTGCTCGAAAGTTTTGAGGAGTTTTTAACTAAACTTTCAGAAAAGCAACGTTTAACGACTTTGGATATTGCAGCTTATTTATTCCAAAAGTATGATGTGACAGGAGCTTTTGTACTTCAAAAAACACTGTATCATATCTATGCTAGTTATTTAGAGAAATATAAGAAAGTTCCTTTTAAAGCGAACTTTGTAGCTTTTGAACACGGACCTGTTGATGTTGAGGTATATAGAGCAAATAAATATCATCCAGAAACTTTGCGACTTTCTGTCGAATTTGAAAAGAAGGTCTTCGCATGTCCATATCGGAAAGAACTTTTAGAATTGGTAGATGAGATCGTTGGTCGGTGTGCTCTCCAATACCAAGGGGCATTTGCTAGCCCCAAAAAGAATTTGACACATCACAAAGGTACTCCTTGGGATCGAGCATATGCTAGGCAACAAAATGCCCCGATCTTAGATGAAGATATCATTAAATATCATTATCTAGAGCATTTAGGTGAGTCCTAAGTTATCAGCTACTAGATAATTTTCAAAAAATCATAAAATTTGTTGACAGGAAAGTTTTTTCTTGCTAAAATATATAGATGCAAAAACTGTGAATTTAGCTGCTTGATGCGATCTATTGTCCGGATCAGGCAAACGAAGAAGCAAAAATAGTGAGGTTTATTTTTAAACATGATCTGTTTTTGCTTTTTTTTGTCAAAATTCACTGAAAATTTTTGCAAAAAGTTATTTGTAACATAATTGTAATATTAAATTTTCAGTTTTAGTAGCGATTTACAGTAAATATTTTGAGAGGTGAACAACTTGGCAGGACATTTAGTAAAATACGGCAAACACCGTGAACGCAGAAGTTATTCTCGGATCAAGGAAGTTCTAGATCTGCCTAACTTGATCGAGATCCAAACTGACTCCTACAAATGGTTCTTAGACGAAGGATTGCGTGAGATGTTTGAAGACATCATGCCGATCGAAGACTTCGCTGGTAACTTATCACTTGAATTTGTCGATTATCAATTGTTAGAACCAAAGTATACAGTCGATGAAGCACGTGAACATGATGCAAACTACTCTGCACCATTACACGTTACTTTGCGTTTGATCAACAAAGAAACAGGGGAGATCAAGTCACAAGATGTGTTCTTTGGTGACTTCCCATTGATGACAAAGCAAGGTACGTTTATCATCAACGGTGCCGAACGTGTTATTGTCTCACAATTAGTTCGTTCACCTGGTGTATACTTCAGTTCAGAATTAGATAAAAACGGGCGTGAAAACTATGGTACAACGGTCATTCCAAACCGTGGTGCTTGGTTAGAATACGAAACAGATGCTAAAAACATCGCTTACGTTCGGATCGACCGGACACGTAAGATCCCATTGACAGAATTGATCCGTGCTTTAGGTTACGAATCAGATTCTCAGATCATTGAGATGCTTGGCGAAACCGATGCTTTGATGAACACGTTAGAAAAAGATATCCACAAAAATATGGATGATTCTCGTGTCGAAGAAGCTTTGAAAGACATTTACGAACGTCTTCGTCCCGGTGAACCTAAGACAGCTGATTCATCACGTAGCTTGTTGACAGCTCGTTTCTTTGATCCAAAACGTTATGACTTAGCTGCTGTTGGTCGTTACAAGATCAACAAGAAGTTAGATCTCAAGACACGCTTATTGAACAAACGGATCGCTGAAACTTTAGCTGACCCAGAAACAGGCGAGATCATCGTGAAAAAAGGCGACCTTTTAGATAAGGTCGCAATGGAAAAATTAGCACCTTACTTGAAACAAGATGGCTTTAAGATGGTAACGTTCCATCCGTCTGAAGAAGGTGTTGTGCAAGAACCAATGACGTTACAGATCATCAAAGTTTACTCTGAAGTTGATCCAGAACGTGTTGTGAACGTGATCGGCAACGGTAACGTTCCTTTGGAATACAAGCACATCACCCCAGCTGATATCTTGGCTTCTATGAGCTACTTCTTCAATTTGCAAGAAGGTCTTGGTAATGTTGACGATATCGACCACTTAGGTAACCGTCGGATCCGTTCTGTTGGTGAATTATTACAAAACCAATTTAGGATCGGGCTTACACGAATGGAACGTGTCGTTCGTGAAAGAATGTCTATCCAAGATACAGCAACCGTTACGCCACAACAATTGATCAATATTCGCCCAGTGGTCGCTTCGATCAAAGAATTCTTCGGAAGCTCCCAGTTATCCCAGTTCATGGATCAAACGAACCCACTTGGTGAATTGACGCACAAACGTCGTCTTTCAGCCTTAGGGCCTGGTGGTTTGACCCGTGACCGTGCTGGTTACGAAGTTCGTGACGTGCACTATACGCACTATGGCCGGATGTGTCCGATCGAAACACCTGAAGGTCCTAACATCGGTTTGATCAACAGTTTGTCGACTTATGCGCGGGTCAACAAATACGGTTTTGTGGAAACACCATACCGTCGTGTTTCTTGGGACACACATAAAGTTACAGATAAGATCGACTATTTGACAGCCGACGAAGAAGATAACTATGTTGTTGCTCAAGCTAACTCTCCGTTGAACGATGATGGTTCATTTGTGGATGATGTTGTTATGGCGCGCCACAAAGATGAAAACATCGAGATCTCAGTTGATAAAGTCGACTACATGGACGTGTCACCAAAACAAGTTGTTGCGGTCGCTACAGCATGTATTCCTTTCTTGGAAAACGACGACTCCAACCGTGCTTTGATGGGTGCGAACATGCAACGGCAAGCTGTGCCTTTGATCAAGCCACATGCTCCATTAGTTGGGACAGGTATCGAATATAAAGCAGCTCATGACTCAGGGGATGCTTTGATCGCCGAACATGATGGGACCGTTGAATACGTTGATGCACGTGAGATCCGGGTGCGTCGCGAAGATGGTTCGCTTGACACATACAAATTAATGAAATTCCGTCGTTCTAACGGTGGTAAAAACTACAACCAAACACCGATCGTGCGTGTTGGTGACCGTGTTGACGCTGACGATGTGTTAGCTGACGGTCCATCAATGGAAGAAGGGGAATTAGCTTTAGGGCAAAACCCATTGATTGCCTTCATGACTTGGGATGGTTACAACTTCGAAGATGCGATCGCGATCAACGAACGCTTAGTTAAAGAAGATGTTTATACTTCGATCCACATCGAAGAACATGAATCTGAAGCGCGGGATACAAAACTTGGGCCTGAAGAAATGACACGTGAGATCCCTAACGTCGGGGAAGATGCTTTGAAGAACTTAGATGAGTTCGGTATCATCCGTGTCGGGGCTGAAGTTAAAGACGGCGACATTTTAGTTGGTAAAGTCACACCTAAAGGAATGACAGAACTTTCTGCCGAAGAACGTCTCTTACACGCGATCTTTGGTGAAAAAGCGCGTGAAGTACGTGATACGTCCTTACGTGTTCCTCACGGTGGTGGCGGGATCGTCCAAGATGTCAAGATCTTCACCCGTGAAGCTGGTGACGAATTAGCTCCAGGGGTCAACATGATGGTCCGCGTTTATATCGCACAAAAACGTAAACTCCAAGTTGGGGATAAGATGGCTGGTCGTCACGGTAACAAAGGGACTGTTTCTGTTGTTATCCCAGAAGAAGATATGCCATTTATGCCAGATGGAACACCGATCGATATCATGCTTTCTCCAATGGGTGTGCCTTCACGTATGAACATCGGGCAAGTATTGGATCTTCACTTAGGTATGGCTGCACGTAAATTAGGTATCCACGTCACATCACCTGTTTTTGATGGTGCACGTGACGAAGATATCTGGGCTGCTTTAAAAGAAGCTGGTCTTCCATCAGACGGTAAGACAGTACTTTACGATGGCCGGACAGGTGAAGCCTTTGACAACCGGGTCGCAGTTGGTGTCATGTACTACATGAAACTCGCTCACATGGTCGATGATAAGATCCACGCTCGTTCGATCGGACCTTACTCATTAGTTACACAACAACCGCTTGGTGGTAAAGCTCAATTTGGTGGCCAAAGATTCGGTGAAATGGAAGTTTGGGCCCTTGAAGCTTACGGGGCAGCTTACACCTTACAAGAGATCTTGACTTACAAGTCTGATGACGTTGTTGGTCGTGTCAAGACATACGAAGCGATCGTTAAAGGTGAACAGATCCCACAACCAGGTGTGCCTGAATCATTCCGCGTTTTAGTCAAGGAATTACAATCACTTGGTTTGGATATGAAAGTGCTTGATGCTGATAAAGAAGAGATCGAACTTCGCGATATGGACGAAGATGAAGATGATGTCGTAAAAGTCGATGCGTTAGCTAAAGTAACTGAAGCTGAAAAAGCTAAGAAAGAAAAAGAAGAAGCTGAAAAGAAAGGTGCTAAAGAAAGCACTGCAGCTGAAGAAACACAAGTTGAAAAGTAGTCAATCAGTATTTCAAAAATAGGAAAGGGAGGTCGGTCCTTTGATCGATGTCAATAAATTCGATAGTATGCAAATTGGCCTTGCTTCATCCGATAAGATCAGAAGCTGGTCTTATGGTGAAGTCAAGAAACCAGAAACGATCAACTATCGTACGTTGAAACCAGAAAAAGACGGTCTGTTTGATGAACGGATCTTCGGGCCTACAAAAGACTGGGAATGTGCCTGTGGAAAATACAAGAAAGTCAGCTATAAAGGGATCGTTTGTGACCGTTGTGGCGTTGAAGTCACACGTGCCAAAGTTCGTCGTGAACGCATGGGTCACATCGAACTTGCTGCCCCGGTAACACATATCTGGTATTTCAAAGGTATCCCAAGTCGCATGGGACTTGTGCTTGATATGAGCCCACGTGCCCTAGAAGAGATCATCTACTTTGCATCTTATGTCGTAACTGATGGTGGTGATACACCACTTGAAAGAAAGCAATTGCTCACCGAACGTGAATATCGTGAAAAACGTGAAGAATACGGCGATGGCTTTAAAGCTGCTATGGGTGCTGAAGCGATCCGTACATTGTTACGTGACGTTGATCTTGAAAAAGAATGTGCCGAATTAAAAGAAGAATTAAAAGAAGCTACTGGTCAAAAACGGACCCGTGCTGTGCGTCGTTTAGACATTTTGGAAGCTTTCTTGAACTCGGGTAACCATGCTGATTGGATGGTCATGGATGCTATCCCAGTTATCCCACCTGATCTTCGTCCAATGGTCCAACTTGAAGGTGGCCGTTTTGCTACAAGTGACCTTAATGACTTATACCGGCGTGTGATCAACCGTAACAACCGTTTGAAACGTTTATTAGACCTTAATGCACCTGGCATCATCGTCCAAAACGAAAAACGGATGTTACAAGAAGCAGTCGATGCTTTGATCGATAACGGTCGTCGTGGTCGTCCGGTAACAGGTCCTGGTAACCGTCCGTTGAAGTCACTTTCCCACATGCTTAAAGGTAAGCAAGGACGTTTCCGTCAAAACTTATTAGGTAAGCGTGTTGACTACTCTGGTCGTTCTGTTATCGATGTTGGTCCAAAATTGAAGCTCAACCAAATGGGTATTCCACATGAAATGGCTTTGGAATTGTTCAAACCATTTATGATGCGTGAATTGACGAAACGTGAAATGGCTTCAAACATCAAAAACGCTAAACGTAAGATCGATCGTCGTGACGATGATATTTGGGACGTTTTAGAAGATGTTATCAAAGAACACCCAGTCCTTTTGAACCGCGCCCCTACATTGCACCGCTTAGGTATCCAAGCGTTTGAACCAACCCTTGTTGATGGGAAAGCGATGCGCTTGCACCCACTTGCTTGTGAAGCTTACAACGCCGACTTTGACGGGGATCAAATGGCGATCCACGTTCCATTGTCAGATGAAGCCCAAGCTGAAGCACGTCTTTTGATGTTAGCTGCGCACCACATCTTGGCACCTAAAGATGGTAAACCGATCATCTCACCATCACAAGATATGACGATCGGTAACTACTACATCACGATCGAAGAAAAAGATCGTGAAGGTGAAGGTATGATCTTCAAAGATGTCAACGAAGTCCGGACAGCTTATCAAAATAACTACGTGCACTTGCACACACGGATCGGGATCCAAGCTTCTTCGTTAGCTGCTAAAGGTAAACCATTTACTGACTGGCAAAAAGATCGGATCTTGGTCACAACAGCAGGTAAGGCGATCTTTAACGAGATCTTACCAGATGATTTCCCTTACCTAAATGAACCATCAAACGAAAACTTGATGAACAAGACACCAGATAAGTACTTCTTAGAACCAGGTCAAGATATCCATGAATTCTTGGCAGAACAAGAACTTGTTGCACCATTTAAGTCTGGTTTCTTATCAGATATCATTGCTCAAGTCTACAAGGACTACAAAGTTACAGCTACAGCTGAACTTTTAGACCGAATGAAAGACTTAGGTTACTATGAATCAACGAAGTCTGGTTTGACAGTTGGTATCGCTGACGTTACTGACTTAGAAGAAAAACCAGAGATCGTTGAACGGGCGCACAAAGAAGTTGCGACAGTTGCTAAGCAATTCCGTCGTGGTTTGATCACAGAAGACGAACGTTATAACCGTGTTATTGCAATCTGGAACAAAGCTAAAGATGATATCCAAGCTAAGCTCGTTGAAAAGATGGACCCATCTAACCCGATCCAAATGATGAGTGATTCGGGTGCTCGTGGTAATATCTCTAACTTTACTCAGCTTGCTGGGATGCGTGGGTTGATGGCTGCTCCTAACGGTAAGACGATGGAACTTCCTGTTATTGCGAACTTCCGTGAAGGTCTTTCTGTGATGGAAATGTTTATCTCGACACACGGTGCGCGGAAAGGTATGACGGATACGGCGCTTAAGACAGCCGATTCTGGTTACTTGACTCGTCGTTTAGTTGATGTGGCCCAAGACGTTATCATCCGTGAAACAGATTGTGGCACTGATCGTGGTCTTGATGTGACAGCGATCCGTGAAGGTAATGAAATGATCGAACCATTGTATGACCGTATCTTAGGTCGTTACACGATGAAGACGATCCGTCATCCTGAAACAGGTGAAGTGCTTGTTCCAGCTGATGTGATGATCGATGAAGCAATGGCTCAAAAAGTTGTCGACGCTGGCGTTGAAATGGTCACGATCCGTTCAGCCTTCACATGTAACACACGTCATGGTGTATGTGAACATTGCTACGGCCGGAACATGGCTACTGGTGATGAAGTTGAAGTCGGTGAAGCAGTTGGTACTGTGGCTGCACAATCGATCGGTGAACCAGGTACACAGCTTACGATGCGTACTTTCCATACTGGTGGGGTTGCCGGAGACGATATCACTCAAGGTCTTCCTCGTGTTCAAGAAATCTTTGAAGCACGTAATCCTAAAGGTCGGGCAACGATCACTGAAGTTACGGGTGTGATCGAATCTGTTGAAGAAAATCCAGCCGAACGTACAAAAGAAGTTACGGTCAAGGGTGAAACAGATACAAGAACTTACTCCTTACCATTTACTTCAGTTCTCAAAGTTAAAGAAGGCGACTACATCCACCGTGGTGAAGCCTTGACTGTTGGTTCGATCGATCCTAAAGAATTGATCAAAGTGCGTGACGTTTTATCAACTGAAAACTACATCTTGCGTGAAGTTCAAAAAGTTTACCGCATGCAAGGGGTAGAGATCTCTGATAAGCATATCGAAGTTATGGCGCGCCAAATGCTTCGTAAAGTGCGGATCATGGATCCAGGTGACACAAGCATGCTTCCAGGAACATTATTAGATATCAACGATTTCAAAGATCGCAACGTTGATACTTTGATCAACGGTGGTGTACCTGCGACAGCTCGTCCAGTCTTACTCGGGATCACAAAAGCTTCCTTGGAAACAAACAGTTTCTTATCTGCTGCTTCCTTCCAAGAAACAACACGTGTCTTGACAGATGCTGCGATCCGCGGTAAGAACGATCCATTGATCGGGCTAAAAGAAAATGTTATCATCGGTAAGATCATCCCAGCTGGTACTGGTATGAAAAAATACCGTGATATCGTGCCTGATGAAGTAGGTTCTGTTTCTAACAGTGTTTACTCCATCTCAGATGTTGAAAAATCATTAGATCAAGAATCCGCTTTAGCTACACCAGCTAAAGATGAAGAATAATCATTGATCTTAAGCAAGCCTAAGTGGGACCTGTGCCCACTTAGGCTTGTTTTTTTGCTTTTATAGAAAACGTTATCATCAAAATGATATAATGAGGCTAAAGGGGGAGATCATATGAAAACGTACCGTGTTTCTAAAAGGTATTTGGGTTACCGCGTTGCGCTAGCTAGTAGTCTTTATCCGCTTGTAGTGCTCATTACTTATCTGTTATTGCAAGAATTTAAATATATGCAGTATTTTCCTTTAGTGGTCAGTGGGTGTCTTTTTTGTCTATGTTGTGATCTAGGGCAAGCTTTCTTTTATTGGCGGTATGCAACGTTGACTTTTAGCGCGGAGAAAGTCACCGTGACTAAAGGGAAATTATTTTATTCACATGCCCAGATCCCACTTGAAAAGCTCTTTCTTCTATCTGAAAGTACTAACCTTTATTTAGCTTTATTTGCGCTTAAAAAAGTAAATCTGCAAACGGTAGCTCAAACGCTGACTTTTGCTGGGCTTGACCAAGAAGTAAAGCTTGATCTCCGAAAGTTAGGTGAGTGATATGCAAGTTAGACGCCAATCACGCAAATATTTTCTAGTCCGCTATGCTCGTTTTTTTGCCTATAACGGTTTTGTCTATTTTGGGCTGTTAGTAGCAGTCTGTGTCGTGCCGAACTGGTGGAATATTCTTTTGTTTATTGCCTATGATCTTGCACTTTTAGTGATCTTTTTGAGTTATTTTACCAATACTTATCAATTAACTGAAACAACGTTGCGCTTACAGACGGGAACATTTTTCTTAACGACGTTTGAATTACAAAAAGCTGATCTAGCACAAACAGTCTCGAATTTTCGTATCGAACAAAATATTTTTCAAAAGCTTTGTGGGACTAAAGGCTTACAACTCTATTTAAAGAGTAGTACTTCAGAAGATGCCTTAGAGCTCTATGCTTTGAGTCCAGCAGCTTTAGCCGAATTGAGCACTTTTTTAGCTGCTTATCAAATCCGCTCCAGCAAAGAAGAGCCGAACTTAAAAGAGATCCCCTTAGCACAAACGAAACTTAGCACGCTTTTGAAAACAGGCCTCTTTTCGACGCGCTATCTAGTTTATTTAGTTTTTATTTTGCAACTTGGAACTAATTTTCCTAAATTACAAGCATTTTTAGTTTCGTGGTGGGTATGGCTCTTATTGTTAGGTGGGGCTGTTTTATGGCATCTTAGTATCCAATATCTAAATTTTGCTAAATTTAAGCTTTTTGAAACAGAAACGACTTTCAATATTCAAAATCGGTTGCTTTTGACCGAAGATAACGTGATCCAAAAAAGGCTCTAGTTGGTTTGGAACTCACAGCTGATCTAAATCGGCGCCTGTTTTCGTATGTCGGCTTACAAGCGATCTTGACCAATGAAGATAATGACCAGACCCAGAACAAAACAAAGAATTTTTTATTTCCTTTTTTACCTAAAGAAAAATTGCCAGCTATTTTAACAGCGCATTTTCCCCAGATCCCAAGTGGTTTATTGACGCAAAAACCAGTTAGGCCAAAGCGTCTTTCGCAAATAGTCTATCTTTTGAGTCGAGGACTGCTCTTAGGTCTGCTCTATTTTGTGGCCCGCTTTTTCTTTGCTGACTTACTAGTTTTAGGTGGGCTCGTGCTCTTAGTTTTTCTTTTCTGGGAGCCTTTAGTTACACCGCTGACGACGAGTTTTACGAGATCACAAAATTATTTGCTCTTTACAAGTGGCCTTTTAAATAAGCGGATGTATATCTTACCGCAAGAGATGGTCACAAGTGTGACGACTAAAAACTATTTGGGGTTATTGCAAAAGACAACTGTGACCTTTGCGACGACAAATGGCAAAGTGATCTCGTTTTTAGGTCTAGGCATCTAAAAAAGCACTCAACCGAGTGCTTTTTTATTAGATATTGCTTGCATCAGTGACAAATTGGATGAATTTTTGCGTGACTGGTGAAAGCAGTGCATTTTTCCGCCAAGCTAAGACATGGCCTGTTTGTTTTAAAGGTGAAAAAGGTAAAAAGGTGATCTCTGGATCGTTATGCAGTTCATACACACCTTTGATCCCTAAAAGATAGTAGTGTCCGTATTTGACAAGTTGCAATGCGTTGCTAGAAAGATTTGATTCGACTAAAGTATTGAGTTTCGAAGGTGCGATCTTCAAAATATCAGTCAATTCGTCGCGGACGAGATTGCGGTGGGGGATGATCAAAGGTAATTTATACAAAGCTTCTCGCGTTAAAGCGCCTTTTTTAGCTAAAGGATCAGCGCTACGCATGAGTACGCCCCAAGTATCTTTAGTTGGTAAAACTAAATAATTATACTTAGCTGTTTCGATCGGCTCGATCAACAAGGCGACCTCCAAAAGCCCTTGATCGAGCCGTTCTTTTAAAATATCGCCGTTGCCAGTATAGATATCGAAGTGGACGTTTGGAAATTTTTCTTGAAATTGCGTGACGAGTTTCATCATAAAACTCGAAGCATTACTTTCAACACAACCAAGATGGATCGTTCCTGTCAATTCATCTTGTTCTTGGCTGAGTTCGACTTCTGTTTGGTCGATCAGATCTAGGATCATCATCGCCCGTTGCTGAAAGATAGTCCCAGCTTTAGTTAGCGTTAAATGGCGCTTAGTGCGGTCAAAGAGTTTTACGCCGAGCTCTGCCTCTAGATCAGCGATCTGACGGGAAAGTGTTGGTTGGGTGATATGCAGATTTTCCGCTGCGCGCGTGACATTGCCTAGTTTAGCGACCATGAGAAAGTAGTTAAGTACACGTGTCTCCATAACTCTACCCCTTTTATTCATTTTGAGCATTAAAACATATTCAACATAGATATTTTACGTTGTATTGCAAACTAAGTAAACTAAAAAAGAGCTGTTTTTATGGCAGCTCTTTTTTAGTACGGTCGATAAAAGTTGTAGCTAAGGAGAGATTTGTTCCCGCTGGACCTAAGGCACTCTCGAAAGCTTTTTTCCCCAACAAGAAAGCGTGATCGTCGATCGTAGGGATGGTAAAAAATTGTCCGACGAGTTGTTTTGATTGACTGACGATCACAGGTGGCTGTTTTTGCGCTTGTGTATAAGCTTGATAGAGTCCGACTGCTAGTTCGTCGCTATTAGCAACGATGCAATCAAAATTGGCCTGACTCAAAGTTTGAAAGAGTTTTTGTCCGTCTGCGTAAGTTCCTACTTGGCCAAAAGTTTGGTAAGTGACTGGACCTAGGATGTCATTGAAGGTCGCCAGCGTCTCGAGAAACGTTGAGCTTTGATCTTCATTGCGCGAAAAGAGCAAAGCGTACTTCTGACAGTGCTTAGTTTTAAGCCAGGTAAAAAGGTCAGTGTATCCGACCGTGCGTTCTAAATAAACTGCTGAGATCTTTTTAGAAGTGACCGGCTCTAAACAGACGATGTTACCGTATTTAGTATAAGAAGCGATCGTGTTTAAAGAGACCGTTCGCGAAGTAAAGATCAAGGCATCAAATGTTTTAGCGTGGAGTTGTTCGAGATAGGCATGCTCTAGTGTCAGATCATAATCTGACGGTAAAAAGAGCAACTGATAATTACTGCTTTTAGAAGCTTCAAGTAAACCCCGGATGATCTCGATAAAATATGGGTGTTTTGTGTGGGGGATCACAACGCCGATCCGTTTAGTCGAACCTTGGCTCAGATCACGGGCGATCTGGCTTGGCATATAATCAACTTGTTTGATCACAGCTTGGATCTTAGCGGTGGCTTTTTTAGAAACATAGCCGGAACCGTTGAGATAACGTGATACAGTCGAGGGCGCGTAGCCTGCTAGTTTGGCGATCTGTCTGATCGATGTCATGGCAATAAATGTTAGTCTTCCTTTCTTTAGGATAGGGAGGTCAAACTTTCAAATATTGCCAGATCCCTTTACCGACCCCCGCTTGGTCGTTTGAAAGTGTGACATAGCGCGCTTGTTGTTTGACTTGCGGTGAGGCATTAGCCATTGCGATCGCGACGCCAACCTGTTCAAACATCGGTAGATCATTATGTCCATCCCCAAAACCGGCCGTTTCTTCTTTTAAAAGTTGTTTTTCTTGTAAAATATAGGCGATCCCAGCTGATTTTTTAGCTTTTTGATGAGTGATCTCAAGATGGTATGGTCCAGAACGTTGGATCGTAATGTCATTTAACGCTAGCGCCGAGAGTTTTTCTAAGAGTTTTTGCATCGTCTTTTCGGAAAAGGTGATCAACATCACTTTATAAATCGGCTGTTGTGGTTTGAGGTAAGCTTTTTTCGAGATCAGGGTCGGAAGCTCTAAAGTGATCTGGCTTTCATATTCGATCCCACGATCTATTTTAGCACTATACCAAGTGGCAACGTCGTAATATGACTGGCTGACGTCAGGAAAATTCAGATTGAGATAATCCAATAAATAATTTAGCGTTTCAGTTGCTAACGGACGAGCGACTTGAACTTGTAAAAGATCACCTTGATAGCAGTAGATCAGGCCACCGTTGAAGGCGATCTGAGTTTGCGTGAGCGCTAAAGCTTTGAGCGCACGACGCATCTCGAGCGGGGCTCTGGCAGAGACAAGTGTTAGAGGTAAAGCAGCTTTTTTGATCAAGGTGATATTTTCTTGTGAAACGTGTCCTAAAGAGTCGAGCAGTGTACCATCCATGTCGGAAAAAATGTGTTTGATAGTCATATTTTTACACCTCACTTAATGTATCTCAAAGATAAATTGTGGAACGCATTCCAGGTCAAGCCAAAAGATCTCCTCTAGAAAAAAATTTCTAAAGGAGATCTTTTAAGAAAATAAATTATTTTTTGGATTTAAGTGCTTTAAAGAAGCAAGGGATCGCTAGAAGAGCTGTGAGAGCAAATAAGTAATCGAATAATACACTGTGTGTAAAGGCGATCACAAGCGCTAGCAATGCTAAAGCAAAATATGTTTCATTGACGATCTTCATTGATCTAGTGTCCTCGTTTCAAAATAATTATGTAACTTCTCAGTTGACCAAAAGTCACAAAGGTAATCATACCATAGTCAGATGCAGAAGTCTTGCTTTTAAAATAAAATTTTAGCTTTCTTGAAAAAGCCTGCTAAGTCAATGTTGAGCGTACTTAGCAGGCTTTTTATCATTGCATATTATCAGAAACTTCAGTTAAGAACCATTCGTTGAAAGCTTTTGTATCGATATCAACGCAGACTTTAACATTTGTTTTACCGTTATGATAAGCCCCGCGAATATCGGCTACAGTTTCACCGATCGCTGGTCCAGAAAGAACGACATCGACCCAGAGATCTTTTGTTTGGAAAGCTTCAGGGTGCAAGAGATAAAAGATCGTTTGCAAGTCGTGGACGGCTGTACCAGTTTCATCATGATCAAAATCATGCCCGAGGATCGCAGAAAGCATCTTGCCAGCACGCCCCAATTTAGCAACTTTGGCAGTTGTTTCATCAGTGATCCGCCCCGTCAGAGTCACATCTAGTCCGACCATGACGAGCGGGATCCCTGAGTTATAGACGATCGCAGCGGCGTGGGGGTCAGTAAAGACATTGAATTCAGCCGCACTTGTCATGTTGCCACGTCCAAGTGTCCCGCCCATCGCGATGATCTCTTTGATCTTTGGTTTGACTTCGGGATATTCACGCAAAAGTAAAGCGATATTTGTATAAGCACCAGTTGGGATCAAAGTGATCGGTTCCTCACTTGCCATGATCGTGTCCCGCAGTGCTTGGACAGCACTTTTGGCTAAAGGTCGACTAGTTGGAGCGGGAAAATCATAACCGGCCATCCCACTTTCCCCGTGGATCCGCGCTGCATCTTCAAATTTTTTCAATAAAGGTTCACTTGCGCCAGCGGCAACGGGAACATTTTTGTTAAAAAAATCAACTAATGTCAAGGCATTTTTGGTCGTTTTGTCGACCGTAACATTTCCAGCGACAGTCGTGATCAATGCAACATCTAAATTAGGCTCATTCAAAGCAGTTGAGATCATAACAGCATCATCGATCCCAGGATCAGTGTCTAAAATAATTTTGTGTTTCATGTTCATCACCTCATTGGAAAAATATTTATCTAAATAAATTATAACGGAAAATGAGCATGATTTGCTAAAGAAAACTCTTTCTTATCCTTTAAGGTCGATAACGTTTTGCTTTTGTAAATATAAGTAATAACCAAAACAAAGCAAAACTTGAACTAAGGATGAAGCTGGCGTTGCCATACCTAACGTAAAGAGATCAGCGTGTGGTAAAGAGCTGAAAAGAAAGGAAAGTGGGATCCGGAAGAGCAACGCGCCGATCAGACCTTGGATCATCACAAAACGCGTCTTGCCGTAACCGTTGAAGTAACCAACAAAACAAAAGAAGATCGCAGTCAATAAAACATCAAATGCATATGAGCGCATGTAAAGTTGCGTTGCTTGGATCACCGCTTGTTCATGAGTAAAGATCCTAGCTAAAAGATCGCCATGGAAAAAGCATATATATGCCATGATGACGGCGATCAAAAAAGCGCATCCCATTCCGTAAAAGAGTGCTTTTTTGGCACGCAGATGTTGTCTAGCTCCGACATTTTGGGCAACAAAGGCAGCCATCGATTGCATGAAAGCAAGAGGGAGCAACATGATAAAGGCTGTTGCCTTTTCGCCAACTCCGATCCCAGCAGAAGCAACTACGCCGAGGCTATTTGCGATCGCTAAAATGATCACAAATGAACAGTTGATCAAAAAGTCTTGTAAAGCGATCGGACTGCCGAGCGTGAAGATCTGTTTGATGATTTTAAAGTCAGGTTTTTTAAATTCTTTTAGGTCAAAGATCGTTTCTTCTTTTTTATTTTTCAAAAGGAAAAAGAAGAGCAAACTCAAAGCTTGGGCAAAGACTGTTGCTGCCGCTGCTCCAGCTGCTCCAAGATGAAAATGTGCGACTAATAAAAGATCGCCTAAAATGTTGATCACACTAGCGATCGCAACTGTGATCAAAGGTGTGATCGAATCACCTAGCCCCCGAAAGATCCCCCCAACTAAGTTATAGCCTACGATAAAGATCGCACCTGCACCACTGATCCGTAAGAAGGCAACAGTTGCGTCAAAGGCTTGTGTTGGAGCATTCAAAAGATGCGCAAGTTGTGGGGCAAAGATCACAACGATGCCAGTCAAAATAAGCGCTAATCCAAAAAAGAGCAGTAAACTATTCATAATAATATGGCTGACCCGATCAGCACGTTTTTGTCCTAAAGTTTGACCGATCGAGATCGTGATCCCCATCGCAAGACTTGTAACTAAAGAAGTCAAAGTCTGCATCAATTGACTTCCAGTCGCAACGGCTGAGATCTGACTCGTATCACTGAATTGTCCGACGATCATCAGATCGACAGCTGTATATAAAGCTTGTAAAAGTAGAGCTAAAAGAACAGGAAAAGCAAATTTAAGTAAGCTTCCTAAGATCGCTCCTTGTGTAAAAGATCCTTGTTTTTCCATAATGCATGAATTCCTTTCGTAAAAAATAGCGCTGGATAAGATCGCTTTTAGGCCATCTTATCCAGCGCTCACTTGCACCCTCCGATGTAACTATGTAAAAGATTGTAGCTAAGCAGTTCTATAAAGTCAAGTCAGATAAACAATGCCAACAAATAACCTAAAAAAAGTGCGGGGATAAAGGCGAGTTCATGGGAAACTTTGAAAAAAAACGTGTAAAACAATGCGACTGAACTTGCATATATTAAAAGTAGCCAAAGCTCTTGGAACGGAAGCTCAAAAGCTAAAAAGCTGATCACCAGTGTGTCCCCATGTCCGAGTTTTCCAGAGAGATTACCTAATACTAAAAGAAGTAAGCCTAGCCCAAAGATGGACCACTCAAAGAAAAAGTGTGTTTTTGCAAAAAAGATGACGTTTAAACTTCCGCCAAATAATAGGGGGATGAGTGGGACTGATCTAGTCGCAAGATCAAAAAGGCTCAAATAAAAAAGCCAGCTGCAAATTAAAAACGTTTGTAGCCAAAGGGTCTGAGGCACAAAAAAGGGGAGCAAACTCAAGATCATCCCAAAGAAAAGCTCATTTAAAGTGCTGATCGGTGCGATCGGGCTTTGACAAAAGTGACAACGTCCTTTTTGCAAAAGAAAGCCGATGATCGGGATGAGTTGCCAAAATGTCAAAGTTTGGTGACAATTTTCGCAAAAAGAACGTGGTTCAAAAGCCCAAAGAAAATGCTGAGCACGGTAAAGTCGACAACTAAAAAAAGACGCAAGTAATGCACCAACTAAGAAGTAAAGACTACTAAACATCGTAAGCACCACCTTTGATTTATAAATACGCAAATGAAGCGTGATTTTTTTAACAAAAAGTATTTGACAGAGCTAGTTTAAAAATGATATTCTGTAAAAGGTGCTTTATGTGAACAGTTCTCTTGAGATCAGCTCAAGATCGTGCTGGCTGTGAGCAAGTTAGCACACACTACAATGACGTACATCGGGACGTTCTTTTTTTATTCACTAAAAAGAAACTCCTGGATGTGTGTACTTAAAATAATACATGAGATAAGGAAGGAGGAAGCTTTAGATATGCCTACAATTAACCAATTAATTCGCAAAGGTCGTAAATCTAAAGGTTCAAAATCTAATTCCCCAGCTTTAAACTTTGGGTATAACAGTTACAAGAAAGTACAAACAAACAATCCTGCTCCTCAAAAACGCGGGGTCGCAACTCGTGTCGGTACAATGACACCTAAGAAACCTAACTCTGCTTTACGTAAGTATGCTCGTGTTCGTTTGTCTAACTTGATCGAAGTTACAGCATACATCCCAGGTATCGGTCACAACTTGCAAGAACACAGTGTTGTGCTTATCCGTGGTGGTCGTGTAAAAGACTTACCTGGTGTTCGTTACCACATCGTTCGTGGTGCTTTAGATACAGCTGGTGTTGACGGCCGTATGCAAAGTCGCTCCAAGTATGGTGCTAAGAAACCTAAGAAATAATCAACATAATCAATCAAAAAAATACTTAATTACGAATCATTAGCTAGAATTTGAGGAGGTCATTTAGATGCCAAGAAAAGGTGCCGTTGCAAAACGCGAAGTGCTCCCAGATCCAATTTACAACTCAAAATTGGTTACACGCTTGATCAACCGTTTGATGTTAGATGGTAAGCGCGGGACTGCATCAAAGATTTTATACGAAGCATTTGATATCATTAAGGAACAAACAGGTAATGAACCTTTAGAAGTGTTCGAAGAAGCAATGAAGAACATCATGCCTGTTTTAGAAGTTAAAGCTCGCCGTGTTGGTGGTTCTAACTACCAAGTTCCGATCGAAGTTCGTCCAGAACGTCGTACAACTTTAGGCTTACGTTGGTTAGTAAACTACTCACGTTTACGTGGGGAACACACAATGCCAGAACGTTTAGCTAAAGAGATCATGGACGCAGCTAACAACACAGGTGCATCAGTTAAGAAGCGCGAAGATACACACAAGATGGCAGAAGCCAACCGCGCATTTGCACACTATCGCTGGTAATTTGAGGATGACTATTATATGATTTAGATAGGTAAATCTTATAGTAGTCATTTTTTTGAAAAAAGATACTACTTTTAATCTGTAATTTTGGAAGGAGAGAAATCTCAAATGGCAAACAAGCGTGAATTCCCATTGGAAAAAACACGTAACATCGGGATCGTTGCTCACATCGATGCTGGTAAGACAACTACGACTGAACGTATCTTGTACTACACAGGTAAGATCCACAAGATCGGTGAAACACACGATGGTGCTTCACAAATGGACTGGATGGAACAAGAACAAGAACGTGGTATCACGATCACATCTGCTGCAACAACAGCTCAATGGAAAGACAACCGGATCAACATTATCGATACTCCAGGACACGTTGACTTCACGGTCGAAGTTGAACGTTCCTTGCGTGTTCTTGACGGTGCGGTAGTTGTTTTGGATGCTCAATCTGGGGTAGAACCACAAACTGAAAACGTATGGCGTCAAGCTACAACATACGGTGTTCCACGTATCGTATTTATCAACAAGATGGATAAGATCGGGGCTAACTTTGACTACTCTGTCAACACGATCAAAGATCGCTTACAAGCAAACCCATTGCCTGTACAAATGCCTATCGGGGCTGAAGATCAATTTGAAGGTGTGATCGACTTAGTTGAAATGCAAGCCGACCTTTACGATGAAGATGCTTCTGGTGCAAGCTGGGAAACAGTTCCTGTGCCTGATGAATATTTAGAAGAAGCACAAGCTCGTCGTGAAGAAATGATCGAAGCTTTAGCTGACGTTAACGAAGACATCATGGAAAAATACCTTGGTGGCGAAGAGATCTCAAAAGAAGAGATCAAGAAAGCTATCCGTCAAGCTACACTTAGCTTAGACGTTTACCCTGTTTTTGCAGGTTCTGCCTTCAAGAACAAAGGTGTGCAAATGATGCTTGATGGTGTTAACGACTACTTACCATCTCCATTAGACGTTAAACCATACAACGCTACAAACCCAGACACAGACGAAGTTGTTGAACTTGTTGCTGATGATGACAAGCCATTTGCTGGTTTAGCCTTCAAGATCGCAACTGACCCATTCGTTGGTCGTTTAACATTCTTCCGTGTTTACACAGGTACTTTAGAAGCAGGTTCATACGTTTTGAACGCTACAAAGGGCAAGCGTGAACGTGTTGGTCGTCTGTTACAAATGCACTCTAACCACCGTAACGAGATCTCCGAAGTATTCTCTGGTGATATCGCTGCTGCGATCGGTTTGAAAGATACAACAACAGGTGACTCTTTAACAGATCCTAAACATCCATTGATCCTTGAATCTATGGAATTCCCAGAACCTGTTATCCAAGTTTCTGTTGAACCAAAATCTAAAGCTGACCAAGATAAGATGGATGTTGCTTTACAAAAACTTGCTGAAGAAGATCCAACTTTCAAGGCTGAAACAAACCCTGAAACAGGCGAAACATTGATCGCTGGTATGGGTGAGTTGCACTTAGACATCATCGTTGACCGTATGAAACGTGAATTCCACGTTGAAGCTAGCGTTGGTGAACCACAAGTTGCTTACCGTGAAACATTCACAAAACAAGTTGAATCTCAAGGTAAATTCGTACGTCAATCTGGTGGTAAAGGTCAATACGGTGACGTTTGGATCGAATTTACACCAAACGAAGAAGGTAAAGGCTTCGAATTTGAAAATGCTATCGTCGGTGGTGTTGTTCCACGTGAATACATCCCTTCAGTAGAACAAGGTTTGAAAGAAGCTATGCAAAACGGTGTCTTAGCTGGTTACCCATTGATCGACGTTAAGGCTAAACTTTACGATGGTAGTTACCACGATGTTGACTCCTCTGAAGCTGCATTTAAGGTCGCTGCCTCACTTGCTTTACGTAATGCTGCATCTAAAGCTGGTGCCGTTATCCTTGAACCTATCATGAAAGTTGAAGTTGTTGCTCCAGAAGACAACTTAGGTGATGTTATGGGTCACGTAACAGCTCGTCGTGGTCGTGTTGAAGGTATGGAAGCTCGTGGTAACGCTCAAGTCGTTAACGCATTTGTGCCATTGTCTGAAATGTTTGGTTACGCAACAACATTGCGTTCTGCAACACAAGGTCGTGGTACATTTACAATGACAATGGATCACTACGAACCAGTGCCAAAGGCTATCCAAGAAGAGATCATCAAGAAAAATGGTGGCAACGCCTAATTTTTACTGAACAGATCAGTTTAAGAAGTAAGACAGGATTTGTCTTACTTCTTTTTTTGTGCGATCACTTTGGTGGAATCAAAAGGAATGACCATGCTAAAATAATGATACAGTTGTAGGTAAGGCCAAGTCTGAAAGGGGAAGTTGATGTGAGACGTTCTAAACGCCCACAAGAAACTGGGCGCCGAAGTCAAGTGCAAAAGAAGCATCGAAGCAAGCGTTTTGGATTGACAGTGGTCTTGACTGTAGGGATCGTGGTCATTTTAGGATTCCTTTCGTTTGAATTATGGAATCGGCATGTCCAAAAAGAACTGATCGCTGAAAGAAAAGCTTTAAGTGCACAAGCCGAGTCAAAAAAATGGTCGCGCGAAGCAAAACAGTTAAGTGAAAAAGAAGCTTCGTTAAAAAAAGAGCAAAAAGAAGCAAGTATCGATGCTAAAGCAAAACAAAGCTTAGCTAAGAAGAAAAGTTCGTTGGCCAAAGAAGCAAGCAAACAAGAAGCAACAAGACAAAGTGAAGCTAGTTTAGCTCAGAGCAGAAGTGAAAGCCTCGCTAAAGAAAGTTCTGAGCGCAAACATGATGAAGAGACAAGTTCAGAAAAGCACACGACAGATGCATTTACAGATCTAGGCGCTAAAGTTGCCGACTATCAAGCGCTTCCGACTGAGACCGTAAAAAAAGGGACGGTGATCGGGTGGTATCACGACTGTAAAGCAAATGGGCATGATGTCCAATTTGCTAATTCGTCTGAAGTTGATGGCACATATAATGCACTAGATGTGTGTCATACATGTAAAAAGTATCAATTGTTGACAGTTACACAATAAAGAAAAAGACCCAAGTTAGCTACTTGAGTCTTTTTTAGGCTAGGCTTCTAAATATTTGAGCATTTCATCAAAGCGTGCTTCCATGTCATTGACGCCGATCTGGTAAAGTTCATCTAATTTTTTGACGCTATGTTCGAGCCGTCCGACTTTGACGGGCTCTTTTGGGGCTAAAACAAAGATCTCACCGGCCTTTTCTAATTTATTCAGCTTTTCGACAGAAGCATTGTAATCTTCAGGACGTGCGATCGCTTGTTTGACGAAATTTGGATAGTCTTTGAAATGTTTCGCATATAAGCGCCGTAAAGCAAAACTCGTTGGTTTTTTACGGTAAGAACGCATTCGTGTGCGCACGACGACGATCTTATCAAAGCCAGCTTTTTGAGCTAGATCATAAGGGATCGAGTCTGCGACCCCACCATCTAAACAAAGACCTTTGCTTGTTTCGTGTGGTTTAGAGATGAAAGGCATTGAAGAAGAGGCTTCAAGGGCGTTGATCAACGGACGTCCTGGTTTAGGCTTATCAAAAGTTACAGCTTTACCACTTTCAAGTGAAGTTGCGACAACAACAAAATTTGTTTCTGAGCGTTCATAAGCACGAGCATCAAAATTGTGCCAAGTTGGACCGTGATCGGCAAAAAGAAAGTCGAGGTTGATGATGCTTTCTTTTTTTAAGACGTTTGCCATTGAGATATAGTCTTTATCGTCGCGGTATTTAGTGTTGATATTATAAGTCCGTTTATATTGCTTAGAAACGTAATTTGCCCCTGCAAGTGAACCGGCCGAAACGCCGATGACAGTTTTAAATTGGATATCTTTTTTTAAAAGGACGTCTAAGATCCCTGATGTATAAAGGCCACGCATAGCACCACCTTCAAGTATGAGCGCTGCATTATAATACATAAAATTTCCTCTCCTCTCTTAGTTATCACAACTATTTTAGGGATTTTGCCCACTCATTGCAAGGATTTCGAAGAAAAGTAAGCAAAACTTTGCTGATAAAAGTTGACAAACTAAAAAAGCGTGTTATTATTAATACAATATTAAATTAAAGCTAAGAAGAGATGAGTAAACGCTAGAAGAACTCTAAAGAGAGCTGTGTGAGGTGAAAGACAGTGAGATCTTAGGTGTTGAAGATGGTCTTGGAGCTTTTTGAGCGTGAGTTTTAGATGAGCGTTCAACGGTGAAGCACCCGCTAACGTGCTCGAGTATACAGAAGTGTACTTAGTAAGGACTGATACTGTGAAGTGTCGTTATACCTGGGTGGTACCGCGTTATTTTGTTGAAGATGACGCCCCTAAGAGTTTAGAGACTCTTAGGGGCTTTTTTAGTTTAAAGGGGGATCTCACATGACAAAGTTACATTATGATATCGTGGGCAGTTTTTTACGGCCAGAAAAATTAAAAAAAGCTCGAGCAGCATTTACTAAGGGAGAAGTGGACCAAGCGCAGTTGACAGCAGTCGAAGATCAAGCGATCAAAGAGCTAGTGGAAAAAGAGCTTGCTGTTGGCTTAAAAGTTGTGACTGATGGTGAATTTCGCCGCAGTTATTGGCATTTAGATACATTTTGGGGCTTTGCGGGGATCAAGCATACGATACCTGAACATGGTTACTTTTTCCATGGTGAAGAGACCCGCGCTGATTCGGCACAAGTCAGTGGGAAGATCCGTTTTACTTCAGACCACCCAGATCTGGTAGCTTTCAAATTTTTAAATGATTTAGTCAAAGATCGACCAGAAATAACGGCCCGCCAAAGTATTCCTGCCCCAGCGCAATTTTATGCTGAGCTCGTTCGGGGTGAGGAAAATGTCGCTAAATTAAGAGAAGTCTACCCAACTGAAGAAGAGCTCTTTTTAGATATCATTCAAGCTTACCGTGAGCTGATCTTTGCTTTATATGAAGCGGGGTGTCGCGATCTGAAATTAGATGATTGTACTTGGGGTATGCTGAGTGATCAAGATTTTTGGACCGCGATGGCAGGAGAAGGCTTTGATCATGAAGCACTAAAGCAAACTTATTTGAATTTGAACAATGGCGTTTTAGAAGATCTACCTAGTGATCTTCGGGTCTCGACTCATGTTTGTCGGGGGAATTATCATTCGACTTGGGCGGCTCAAGGTGGCTATGGGCCAGTAGCCGATGCATTGCTTGCTAAAGAAGCTGTCCAAGCGTTTTATTTAGAATTTGATGATGATCGTTCAGGTGATTTTGGACCTTTAAAAGAGACTGCTCCAGGAAAAGAAGTCGTTTTAGGACTCGTGACAAGCAAACGTCCACAACTTGAAGATGAGAATGTGTTAAAACAGCGCATTAAAGAAGCCAGTGCCTATGTTCCTTTAGAAAAGCTAGCGTTGAGCACGCAATGTGGTTTTGCCTCGACAGAAGAAGGCAATATTTTGACTGAAGCAGAACAATGGGAAAAGATCAAACTTGTCGTTAAAGTTGCAAATGAAGTTTGGTGAAAAAAGAAGCATTCGCATACACGAATGCTTCTTTTTTAGACTAATTTTGCTCCTAGGGCATTTTTAAAGTGGTTCAAAGCCCATTTGTGTCCGCGGGGATCAAAACTTGCAACGCCTTTTTCTAAGACCTCAAGCTGGTAGTTCAAATTATAAGCTGAAACAGCAGTGTGCAAAACACAAATATCGGTACAGACTCCAGCTAAACATAAAGTTTCGATCTGGTGTGTCCGTAAAAAATTATCGAGTCCCGTATTTTGAAAACTAGAGTAACGATCTTTAGCAAATTTGAAGACGTGGGGATCGTTTTGGTGCTTTTGATACCAAGTGTTTAGTTTGCCATAAAGTTCATGTCCCCAGGTCCCTTCAATATTATGTGGAGGATAGAGTTTAGTCTCAGGGTGATAAGGATCGTCTTTTTGGTGCGTATCAGTTGGTAAGATAACATAGTCACCGTTAGCAAGAAAATCATCGGCAGCCGTAACTAAAGTTTGTTCTAGAGCTTGTCCTGGTTCTTGGCATGAAAGAGCACCGTCAGTTGCGATAAAGTCATTTGTATAGTCAATGAGCAAAAGAGCTTTTTTCATCGTAGATCACCTCATAAGTTTTTCCTATTATAATAGAAGAAAAGCGAGCACGAGTAAAGTAAAAAACAAATAACGTTTTCAAAAAATAAATGAAAAAAAAGCTTGCGTTATTATCTTCTTTGTAATACTATAGAAAGGTACTTGTGCAAGGGACAAGTGCATAATTCAGTTGTTATATATTTTAAATGAGCTATGATGTGAAAGGTTGCGACACACCCGGGAGCTTTGCCACAGGCGTGACGGGAATTTTCACGGAGCTAGTCTTATTTTTAAAATAGACGAGGGAGGTAACATAATGGCAAAACAAAAAATTCGTATTCGTTTGAAAGCATACGAACACCGCATTTTAGATCAATCCGCAGATAAGATCGTGGAAACAGCTAAGAGAACAGGTGCTCAAATTTCCGGTCCGATTCCGTTGCCAACGGAACGTACGATCTACACGGTTATTCGTTCACCACACAAATACAAAGATTCTCGTGAACAATTTGAAATGCGCACACATAAGCGTTTGATCGATATCGTAAACCCAACACCTAAGACAGTTGATTCATTGATGAAACTTGACTTACCATCTGGTGTTGACATCGAGATCAAATTATAATATTTTACATTAAATAAAGAAATAATCAATTGGAGGTGTACTCATGACCACTAAAGGAATCTTAGGCAAAAAAGTAGGTATGACGCAAGTCTTCACTGAAAATGGTGAATTAGTTCCTGTAACAGTTGTTGAAGTTGGTTCTAACGTTGTCTTACAAGTTAAAACAGTTGAAAACGACGGTTACGAAGCTGTTCAATTAGGTTTTGACGACCAACGTGAAGTCAATGCTAACAAACCTGCTAAAGGTCATGCAGCAAAAGCAAATACTGCTCCTAAGCGCTTCGTTCGTGAAATCCGCGATGTTGAGCTTGGAGAATACAAAGTCGGTGACGAAATCAAGGCAGACTTATTCGAAGCAGGCGACATCGTAGACGTAACAGGTACGTCCAAAGGACATGGTTTCCAAGGTAACATCAAACGTTGGGGTCAAAGCCGCGGTCCTATGGCTCACGGTTCTCGCTACCACCGTCGACCAGGTTCGATGGGTGTTATCATCAACCGTGTTATGAAAGGTAAGTTATTACCAGGACGTATGGGTGGTAAACGAGTTACGATCCAAAACTTGGAAATCGTTAAAGCTGATACAGAAAATGGCGTACTTTTGATCAAAGGTAACGTACCTGGCGCAAACAAGTCATTCGTTACAGTAAAAAGTACAGTTAAATAATTAGAGGAAGGGAGGAAACATACACATGCCTACAGTAGCATTATTTAAGCAAGACGGTACACAAAACGGCGACGTTCAATTGAACGATGCAGTTTTCGGTATCAAACCAAATGAAAGTGTTGTTTTTGACGCAGTGATCATGCAACGTGCTTCACTTCGTCAAGGTACACACGCAGTAAAAAACAGAAGTGCTGTTCGTGGTGGTGGTCGTAAACCATGGCGTCAAAAGGGTACAGGTCGTGCTCGTCAAGGTTCTATCCGTTCACCACAATGGGTCGGCGGTGGTACCGTATTTGGTCCTACACCTCGTTCCTACGCTTACAAGCTTCCACGTAAAGTGCGTCGCTTAGCTATCCGTTCCGTCCTTTCTCAAAAGGTCTTGGACAATAGTTTAGTAGTTGTTGATGCATTAGAATTTGATGCACCAAAGACAAAAGCATTTGCTGAAGTTTTGAACAACTTAGATGTTAAATCCAAAGTTTTAGTAGTTCTTGAAGATGACAACGAAAAAGCTGCATTAGCTGCTCGTAACTTAGCTAACGTGAAAGTTATCCCAGCTAAAGGCGTTAACGTATTAGATGTCGTAAACAGCGACAAATTGGTCATCACAAAAGGAGCTCTTTCTCAAGTAGAGGAGGTTCTTGCATAATGGAATCACGCGATGTAATCTTACGTCCTATCGTTACAGAAGCTTCTATGGCTGCGATGGACGACAAACGCTACACATTTGAAGTTGACGTTCGTGCTAACAAGACACAAGTTAAACATGCTGTGGAAGACATCTTTGATGTTAAAGTAGCTAAAGTCAACATTATGAATGTTAAAGGCAAAAAGAAACGCATGGGTCGTTACGAAGGCTACACAAGAAAGCGTCGTAAAGCTATCGTTACTTTGACAGCCGAATCTAAAGAAATCCAATTATTCAACGAAGAATAAAATCATTAATCATAGGAGGGAAATATAGTGGGGATCAAAAAATTCAAACCAACCTCTAACGGTCGTCGTAATATGACGGGCTCTGATTTTGCAGAGATCACAAAGACAACCCCAGAAAAGTCCTTGCTTGCATCTAAGAGTAAGACAGCTGGTCGTAACTCTTACGGTCATATCACAGTACGTCACCGTGGTGGTGGACACAAACGTCAATACCGTTTGATCGACTTCAAACGTATCAAAGACGATGTTCCTGCAACAGTTAAAGCAATCGAGTATGATCCAAACCGTTCTGCTAACATCGCATTAGTTGTTTATGCTGATGGTGTTAAATCATACATCCTTGCACCAAAAGGCCTTGAAGTTGGCCAAAAAATCCAATCCGGTAAAGATGCCGATATCAAAGTTGGTAACACATTACCATTGGAAAACATTCCAGTTGGTACAGTTATCCACAATATCGAATTAAAACCAGGTAAAGGTGGACAATTAGTTCGTTCAGCTGGTACATCAGCTCAATTACTTGGTAAAGAAGGCAAATATGCGATCGTTCGTTTAACTTCTGGTGAAGTTCGCATGATCTTAGTTACTTGCCGTGCTACGATCGGTGCTGTTGGTAACGAACAACATGAACTTATCAACATCGGTAAAGCTGGTCGTTCTCGCTGGTTAGGCAAGCGTCCACAAAGCCGTGGTTCTGTAATGAACCCTAACGATCACCCACACGGTGGTGGTGAAGGTAAAGCTCCTGTTGGTCGTCCATCTCCAATGTCTCCATGGGGTAAGAAGACTACAGGTCTTAAGACACGCTCTAAGAAAGCTAAGTCAAACAAATTTATCGTACGTAGTCGTAAAAAGAAATAATCTCCTAATCGCGTAAATTTTATGCGATTATTGTTCCGAAAGGAGGACATACTTTGAGTCGTAGTTTGAAAAAGGGACCTTTCGTCGATGAACATTTGATGAAAAAGGTCGAAGCACAAGCTGATCAAGAAAAGAAATCAGTGATCAAGACATGGTCACGTCGTTCCACGATCTTCCCTAGCTTTATTGGTTACACGATCGCTGTTTATGATGGTCGTAAACATGTGCCGGTTTATATCCAAGAAGATATGGTCGGTCATAAACTTGGTGAATTCGTGCCAACACGTACATTCCATGGTCATGCCGCAGACGATAAGAAGACAGGCAAGAAATAATAAGGGAGGATAAATCATGGCTGAACAAGTAACATCAGCAAAAGCAACTGCCAAGACAGTTCGAATCCCTGCACGTAAAGCACGTCTTGTGATCGATCTTATCCGTGGTAAGAACGTTGCTGAAGCATTTGGTATCTTGAAATTCACACCAAGATCCGGTGCTTACTTAATCGAAAAAGTTTTAAAATCTGCTGTTGCGAACGCAGAAAACAACTTTGACTTAGATGTTGAAGATCTTTACGTAAGCGAAGCCTATGTCAACGAAGGACCAACTTTGAAACGTTTCCGTCCTCGTGCCAAGGGTTCTGCTTCCCCGATCAACAAGCGCACAAGTCACATCACAGTTGTGGTATCTGTTAAATAAGGAGGGATAACGCGTGGGTCAAAAAGTAAATCCAACTGGATTGCGTGTCGGTATCATTCGTGACTGGGATGCAAAATGGTATGCTGAAAAAGATTTTGCTTCCAACTTACACGAAGACTTGCACATCCGTGAATACATCGAAAAGAAATTAGCCGACGCTGCTGTCTCTACCGTAGAGATCGAACGTGCTGCAAAGCGTGTTAACATCTCGATCCATACTGCAAAACCAGGTATGGTGATCGGTAAAGGCGGTTCTGAAGTTGAAAAACTTCGTAAAGAATTAAACAACTTAACAGGCAAGCGAGTACACATCAACATTGTGGAAATCAAGAAGCCTGATCTTGATGCTAAATTAGTTGGTGAAAGCATTGCACAACAATTGGAAAACCGTGTTGCTTTCCGTCGTGCGATGAAACAAGCTATCCAACGTACAATGCGTGCTGGCGCAAAAGGTATCAAAGTTCAAGTTGCTGGTCGTTTGAACGGTGCTGATATGTCACGTATCGAACAATTCTCAGAAGGAACAGTTCCTTTGCATACATTACGTGCTGATATCGACTATGCATGGGTAGAAGCTACAACAACATACGGCCAATTGGGCGTTAAAGTTTGGATCTACCGTGGCGAAGTATTGCCAGCAAAGAAAAATAACGGTAAAGGAGGGAAATAATCTATGTTAGTACCAAAACGTGTAAAACACCGTCGTGAATTCCGTGGTAAAATGCGCGGTGAAGCTAAAGGCGGTAAAGAAGTAACGTTTGGCGAATTCGGTCTACAAGCAACTGATTCACATTGGATCACAAACCGTCAGATCGAAGCTGCTCGTATCGCGATGACTCGTTACATGAAGCGTGGTGGGAAAGTTTGGATCAAGATTTTCCCTCACAAGTCTTACACAGCTAAGGCTATTGGTGTTCGTATGGGTTCCGGTAAAGGTGCTCCAGAAGGCTGGGTAGCTCCAGTAAAACGCGGCAAGGTCATGTTTGAAATTGGTGGCGTTTCTGAAGAAGTTGCGCGTGAAGCATTGCGTTTAGCTTCCCACAAACTCCCAGTCAAGACTAAGTTTGTAAAACGTGAGGTAGGTGGCGAATCAAATGAAGATTAATGAAATTAATGAATTAACCACTGCTGAAATGCTCGAAAAAGAAAAGCAATTCAAAGAAGAATTATTTAACTTACGCTTCCAATTAGCTACCGGTCAATTAGAAAACACCGCACGCTTGAAAGAAGTTCGTAAAACGATCGCACGCATCAAAACTGCGTTGCGTCAACAAGAATTAAACAAATAAGAATACGAAAAGGAGGCTAATCGCGCATGAGTGAAGGTCGTAACCAACGCAAAGTCTATCAAGGACGTGTCGTTTCTGACAAAATGGACAAAACAATCACTGTTGTTGTTGAAACTTACGTGAACGATAAAGTTTACGGCAAACGTGTTAAGTATTCTAAGAAATACAAGGCACATGATGAAAACAATGAAGCCAAGACTGGTGACATTGTCAAGATCATGGAAACACGCCCGTTGTCAGCTACAAAACGTTTCCGTTTATTAGAAATCGTTGAAAAAGCAGTTATTATCTAATTTGATAACTAACAAAGCATTCGTATTCTGATCTATCTAATAGCGAAAGGAGGACACATACTGTGATCCAACAAGAAAGTCGTTTGAAAGTCGCTGATAACTCCGGTGCACGTGAGATCTTGGTCATCAAGATCTTAGGTGGTTCTCGTGTGAAGACTGCAAATATCGGTGACATTATTGTTGCTACTGTTAAACAAGCAACACCAGGTGGCGTTGTCAAAAAAGGCGATGTTGTCAAGGCTGTTGTTGTTCGTACAAAATCTGGTGCACACCGTGCAGACGGTTCATACATCAAATTTGATGAAAACGCCGCTGTTATCATCGGTGATGACAAGTCACCTAAAGGTACACGTATCTTCGGACCTGTTGCACGTGAATTACGTGACGGAAACTTCATGAAGATCGTTTCCTTAGCACCTGAAGTATTATAATATCCGTCGATTAGGCAAGGAGGTGCGCAAAGAAAATGTTCATTAAGAGCAATGATAAAGTTAAAGTGATCGCTGGTAAAGACAAAGGCAAAGAAGGCGTTGTTTTACAAGCTTTCCCAGCTAAAGACCGCGTGATCGTTAAAGGTGTCAACATCGTTAAGAAACATCAAAAACCAAACAACGCTAACCCAAACGGTGGGATCGTTGAAATGGAAGCACCAATTCATGTTTCTAACGTCAAAAAAATCAGTGAATAGTTAAGGAAGGAGGATACTTTCTTCATGGTTAACCGTTTAAAAGAAAAATATGATAAAGAAATCGTTCCATCATTGATGGAGAAATTCAATTACTCATCAATCATGCAAGCACCAAAGGTTGATAAGATCGTTATCAACATGGGTGTTGGTGACGCTGTAAGTAATGCTAAAAATTTAGATGAAGCTGTGGAAGAACTTACGCTTATCTCTGGTCAAAAACCAGTTATCACACGCGCTAAGAAATCTATCGCTGGCTTCCGTTTACGTGAAGGTATGGCTATCGGTGCCAAGGTTACCTTACGTGGACAACGTATGTATGAATTTTTAGATAAATTAGTTTCAGTATCATTGCCTCGTGTGCGTGACTTCCATGGTGTTAGCAAGCGTGCCTTTGATGGCCGTGGGAACTACACATTGGGTGTACGCGAACAATTGATCTTCCCTGAAATTGATTTTGATAATGTTAACAAAGTTCGTGGTATGGATATCGTGATCGTTACAACAGCTAACACAGACGAAGAATCCAAAGAACTTTTGACACAACTTGGAATGCCATTCGCTAAATAAGGGGGTTTCACATTGGCTAAAAAGTCACAAGTAGCAAAGAATAAGCGCCCAGCTAAGTTCTCAACACAAGAATACACACGTTGCGAACGTTGCGGTCGTCCTCATTCTGTATATCGTAAATTTAAGTTATGCCGTGTTTGCCTGCGAGAACTTGCTCATAAGGGTCAAATCCCTGGCATGAAAAAGGCTAGCTGGTAGTCCATATTAAACAAGAAAAGGAGGCAATAACATGGCAATGACAGATCCAATTGCAGACTTCTTGACACGTATTCGTAATGCTAACATGGTCAAGCATGAATCTGTAGAAGTTCCTGCTTCAAAAATGAAGAAGAACATCGCTGACATCCTTAAGAACGAAGGCTTCGTTCGCGATGTTGAATACATCGAAGATGACAAACAAGGCATCATCCGTGTATTTTTGAAATACGGTAAAAACAATGAACGTGTGATCTCTGGTATTCGTCGTATCTCAAAACCAGGTTTACGCTCATACGTTAAGGCAGACGAAGTGCCTAAGGTTCTTAACGGTTTAGGTATCGCTATCTTGTCAACATCTGAAGGTGTTATGACAGATAAAGATGCTCGCGCTAAGAAAATCGGTGGCGAAGTAGTCGCTTACGTTTGGTAATATATTAAGTTCAAAAGGAGGTGTCCATCTCGTGAGTCGTATTGGTTATAAAGCAGTTGAATTACCTGAAGGCGTTGAAGTAAAACAAGACGGCAACGTTGTGACTGTAAAAGGTCCTAAAGGTGAATTAACACGTGAATTTTCTGATCTTATCAAGATCAACATCGATGGTAACGTTGCAACTTTTGAACGTTCAAGCGATGACAAAAAATCTAAATCATTGCATGGTACAACCCGTGCTAACTTCCACAACATGGTCGTTGGTGTAACTGAAGGTTACAAGAAAGAACTTGAACTTCGTGGTGTTGGTTACCGTGCTCAAATGCAAGGTAAGAAGCTTGTGTTGAACGTAGGCTATTCTCACCCTGTAGAATTTGAAGAAGAAGATGGTATCACATTTGAAACACCATCTGCTACATCGATCGTCGTTTCTGGTATCAACAAAGAAGAAGTTGGCGACTGTGCTGCGCGCATTCGTGCAACTCGTGCACCAGAACCTTACAAAGGCAAAGGTATTCGTTACGTTGGCGAATACGTACGTCGTAAAGAAGGTAAGACAGGTAAATAATCTTGCAGCATGATCTGCTGTTAAATAAAATTAAGAGGTGAAAAAAGTGATTTCAAAACCAGATAAGAATAAGACGCGTCAAAAGCGCCATACACGTGTTCGTGGTAAGATCTCTGGTACTGCTGAGTGCCCACGCTTAAATGTTTATCGTTCAAACAAAAACATCTACGCTCAAGTTATTGATGACGTAGCGGGTGTGACGCTGGTCAGTGCCTCTACTTTAGACAGTGAAGTTAGCGCTGGTACAAAGACAGCTCAAGCTAGTGCTGTTGGCGCATTAGTTGCTAAACGTGCTGCAGACAAGGGTATCAAAGAAGTTGTATTTGACCGTGGCGGATACCTTTATCATGGTCGTGTGCAAGCTTTAGCAGAAGCTGCTCGCGAAAACGGCTTAGACTTTTAGGAAAAGGAGGAAATAACGTTTATGACTTTTATTGATCCAGCTCAATTAGATTTAGAAGATCGCGTTGTTGCGATCAACCGCATCACTAAAGTTGTTAAAGGTGGACGTCGTCTTCGTTTTGCTGCCTTAGTGATCGTTGGTGACCATAATGGCCACGTGGGCTTCGGTACAGGTAAAGCTCAAGAAGTTCCAGAAGCTATCCGTAAGGCTGTTGATGCTGCTCGTAAGAACTTAGTTAAAGTTCCAATGGTCGGAACAACACTTCCTCACGAAGTTCTCGGTCAATACAGCGGTAGTCGTATTTTACTTAAACCAGCTGAAGCTGGTTCTGGGGTTGCTGCTGGCGGTGCTGTTCGTGCCGTTATGGAACTCGCCGGAGTTGCTGATGTGACAAGTAAATCATTAGGCTCCAACACACCGATCAACGTTGTTCGTGCAACAATGGATGGTTTAGCTAACATGAAGAGTGCTGAAGAAGTTGCTGCATTACGTGGCGTTTCAACACAACACTTAGCAGAGTAATAAGGAGGACAAATTCATGGCTAACTTAAAAGTTACTTTAGTTCGTTCTGTCATTGGACGTCCTCAAACGCAACGCAAGATCGTTGAAGGTTTAGGCCTTGGACGTGTAAATAGCTCAGTTGTTGTTCCTGACAACGCTGCTATGCGCGGTGCTATTCGTAAGATCAATCATTTAGTGGACGTTGAATTGGCTAAATAATTATTATTTAGATGAATAAGGAGGTGCCAACCCTGATGAAATTACATGAATTAAAGCCAGCTGAAGGCTCACGCCAAGTACGTAACCGTGTTGGTCGTGGTACTTCATCCGGTAACGGTAAAACTGCAGGTCGTGGCCAAAAAGGTCAAAAGGCTCGTAGCAAAGTACGTTTGGGCTTTGAAGGTGGACAAATGCCATTGTTCCGTCGTATGCCAAAACGTGGTTTCAATAACATCAACCGCAAGGAATATGCTATTGTAAACTTAGAAACATTGAACAAGTTCGAAGACGGCGCAGAAGTAACACCAGCCTTGATGGTGGAAGCTGGGCTTGTTAAGAATGAAAAAGATGGTATCAAAGTTTTAGGCAATGGTACATTGAACAAGAAATTAACTGTTAAAGCTAATAAGTTCTCTGCCAGTGCTAAAGCAGCCATCGAAGCAGCAGGCGGTCAAGCAGAGGTGATGTAATAGATGCTTAAGACAATGAAGTACGCCTTTGCTGTAAAAGATATTAGAAATAAAATATTCTTTACCTTAGGTGTCTTGATTGTATTTCGTTTAGGCACTTATATCACAGTCCCTGGGATCAACGCTAAAGCATTGAATAGTGTTGCGTCTTCAGGGTTAATTAGTATCTTGAACACTTTTAGCGGTGGCGGTTTGACTAACTACTCCATCTTAGCGATGGGTGTTTCTCCATATATTACCGCTCAAATCGTTGTTCAGTTATTACAAATGGACATTGTTCCGCGATTTGTTGAATGGAGTAAACAAGGTGAAGTTGGGCGACGCAAGTTAAATCAATGGACAAGATATTTAACGATCGTGCTCGCGTTTATACAATCAATTGGAATTACAGCTGGCTTTAACTATATGAGTAGTTTGAGCCTCGTGAAAGATCCAAGTCCACAAACATACATCAGTATCGGTCTGATCTTAACTGGTGGGACGATGTTTACGACTTGGCTAGGTGATATGATCACAGATCGTGGGATCGGTAACGGGATCTCAATGATCATCATGGCAGGTATTATTGCACGTGTGCCAAGTGGGATTCACCAAGTCTTTACAGAAGAGTTCCAAGGTGCTTCAAGCTTATGGGAACCGATCTTGTATATCGTTATCTTATTGTTAGTTATCTTAGCGATCGTCACCTTTGTGACATATGTTCAACAGGCAAACTATAAGATCCCGATCCAATATACAAGACGTGTAGCTGGCGCTTCGGAAAATTCGTATTTACCATTAAAAGTGAACGTGGCAGGGGTGATCCCAGTTATCTTTGCTAGTTCATTTATTGCAACACCACAAACGATCTTGATGTTGTTTACTCAAAATCACTCAGAAGATACGTGGTATAAAGTGATGAGTAATCTATTCAATATGCAAACTGTTCCAGGTATGACATTGTATACGATCCTCATCGTTATTTTCACCTTCTTCTATGCGTTTGTGCAAGTCAACCCAGAGAAATTAGCTGAAAACTTGCAAAAGCAAGGCAGCTACATTCCTTCGGTCTGGCCTGGTAAAGAAACACAAAAATATATTTCGAGTTTACTTATGCGATTGAGCTCAGTCGGTTCTTTGTTCTTAGGCCTAGTTTCATTGATCCCATTGATCGCTTCGGCAGTCTGGGGCTTGAACGAGTCTATCGGTCTAGGGGGTACTAGTCTTTTGATCGTTGTTGGGGTGACCCTTGAAACAATGCGTCAATTGAATGGTATGATGATGAAACGTGAATACGTTGGCTTCATACGCAAGTAGATCGATAACATAAAATGTATCAACCCAAAAGATCAGCTAGTTCGTATGAACTAGCTGATCTTTTTTATTATATCGCAGTTTGTAAAATTAAGTTAGAAAAATAAAAGGGTATTCGTCAACTGATATGGATATTCCTACAAACACTTCCTACAATATGATATGATTCCCCTAGAGTGGACACGGAAATAATAAAGATTCTGTGATCACTCTAGGGGGATTTTTTATGTCTAGAAGAACTACTAAACATACACTTGAAGAAAGATACCAGGCAGTCTCCGAGTATCTTAGTGGACAATATAGTAAGTACTTTATCTGCCGGAAATATACCATTTCTAAAAATACATTTGATAATTGGATCAGAAAATACAAAGCTGGCGGTTTAGATGGCTTAAAAGAGTCTAGAACCTGGAAAGAATATTCAGTTGAATTAAAAACAACTGCGGTTCTAGAATATTTAGAAAATGGACGTTCACCAAAGAAAATTTGTGATAAATACAATATTTCGAGTGTTTCGGTTTTACGTAAATGGATCAACTTGTATACTAATGGAAAAGGCTTTAAAGCTACCATTGGAGGTCGTAATAGAATGAAACATGGACGTAAAACTACTTTTAAGGAACGGCTCGAAATAGTTCAGTATACACTTGCTAATAATAAGAATTATCACAAAGCGATCGATAAATATAATGTTTCTTATTCCCAAGTCTATAATTGGGTCAAAAAGTTTGAAGTAGATGGCGAAAAGGCATTATACGATAATCGTGGTAAAACAGTTAAAGATCGTGATTATAAGACTCTTTCTGAAACTGAGCGTCTCAAGCTTGAGATCCTACGTTTGAAAGAACGTAATAAATATCTAGAAGCAGAAAATATCGTTTTAAAAAAATTGGACGAACTCGAAAGGAGGAGATAAGCTTTATACCTAAAAATCTGCGTTTTAAAGCTATTCAGGAAGTTCTTAAAGAGTTTCCACAAATTGAACTCTGGATCCTTTGTGCGATCTTAAATGTATCGCGCTCAGGGTATTATCGTTATTTAACTGCTCCAAAATCACAATGTACTTTGGAAAATGAATGGTTAAGTGAGATCATAAAAAAAGAATTTCATGCTTTAAATGGAATTTACGGTTCTAGAAGAATGACTCTTCTTATCAATCGAAAGTATCAAAAACAATATAACTTCAAACGTATTCGTCGCTTAATGAGAGTCCTTGGTTTATATTCAGTAATTCGTCGCAAACGCCGAGGTTGTACTCGTTCAGAACATTTAAACTACGAAGAAAATACTTTAGGTCGTGATTTTTCCGCTACTAGACCTAATCAAAAGTGGGTGACTGATGTCACTTATTTAGAATATGGCTTAGGACAAAAAGCTTATTTAAGTGCGATCAAAGATCTATACGATGGATCTATCATAAGTTTTGAAATTAGTAAAAGAAATGATAATCGGCTTGTCATGAAGACTTTAGAAAAAGCATTCACGCATTTAAATGAAGCTAATCTACTTCTTCACAGTGATCGTGGATTTCAATATACTTCAAAGGAATATCTTCGGTTGACCTCAAGGCATGGTGTTACAAGAAGTATGTCTCGAGTGGGGAAATGTATCGATAACGCACCAATGGAAAGTTTTTGGAGTCATTTCAAGACAGAATGTTATTATTGGCTAAAATGTGAAACATATGGAGAACTTGTAGAAATGATCGAAAACTATATCAAGTTCTACAATACCCAACGTTACCAAATAAAACTAAACAGCCTGACTCCAGAAGAATACCGGAATCAGGCTGCCTAGAATTTTAATTATTTAGTTGTTCACTTGACGGGTCTCAGATCAATAGAATTGTGGGGAGTGTTTTTTTTACGCAAATATACAATCAATTCGTAAAAAGAAAAATTGTTGATTAGCAAAACCGTAACAACTTCGTTTTAAGAGTTTGATCTTTCGATTGATACCCTCCAAAGGACCATTGGAATATTTTGAAGTTACGCTATTTATTAGATAGCTGCGATTTTTACGGAAAGTACGAATAGTCGTATCCATCTCTGTATTGGTGCGCTCATAACTATCGAGAACCTCATTCAAAGTAGTAATGTCTTTATTCTTCAAAGCTAAGGTAATATCTTGGTAAGTCTGATAAACTATTTTGAATTCAGAAAATTTATTGATGATCAAGTCGATCGCATTCTGTTGAGTCATATATTCATTGATTCCCCTAAGATAGACAACATTTTTAGGGTCGATCTCATCAGATTTCTTATGGAATAAACGCCACTGTGATTTGAGAATCTTGTATTCTCGACTATGCTTATTGAGTGATCTAGTGAGAGCGATTCGACAACTGTCTAAAGCACGTCCGGCTAGCTGAACTATATGAAACCGATCAATAATAATCTTGGCATTCGGGAAAAGTCGGCGAATGAAGCGCTGGTATTGAGCGTTTAAATCAATGACGACTGATTCCACTTGATCACGTTCAAACTTTGAGTAACGATTTTCAAAATAATTGATAATGGTAGAAGATAGTCTATCTGGGAGTTTAACAACTAACTTATGAGTTTGTGCATCACAACAGATAAAAGAAGTTGTATTTTTAATCGAACGAAATTCATCAAAACAAAGATTCTTGGGCAAAACAGGTACTCGATATTGAGGTTTGATCCGTTCGACAATAGTTCTTCGAACACTACTAGCAGAGCAATGACAGATGCGAGCGATAAGTTCACCGTTCAAACCTTCCCTAGCTAATAACATGATCTGATTTTTTAGTTTACGAGAAAGAGTTTGATTAGGCTTAGTCAATTCAGAGGTCGCACCGAAAGTTGTGCGACAATTTTTACATTGATAGCGTTGTTTACGAAGGATCATTTCATAACGTATACCGTTTAAACTTGGCAAACGTACGTGAGCTTTAGCAAAACCATTTTTATTAACAGTGGCAAAGCCACAATTTCGACAACGGTTGATAGGATAAGATAGTACAGCTTTGATCAAAACTAATTTCTCTGTGCCATTATATAAATTATCGATAACATCAATAACTTTGAGATTAGGGTCTTTAATATTTAGAAGTTTTAGTATACAATCGTTATGGGACATTTAAATTCTCTCCTTTACGTGGTTTGTGGTGAATTCATTGTATAACGAGAGGGCATTAAATGTCCTTTTTTTTGCGCAAAAAAACTGGTATGGAATTTTTCATCCATACCAGAAAGTGTATACCCAAATAAAAAGCCATTCGTGATAGACTTTTGAGTAACGACAAACAAAAGTAAAGGAAAATCACAAATGACCTATAATCATCTTACCATAAGCGAACTGTCCTTCATACAAAATTTTTGGAATCAAGGTGTTAAAGCCTATATTGTAGCTAAAACCTTAAAACGTAGTGCTGAAACTATTTATCGAGTATATCGTTTTTTAGATGCTGGGAATTCGATCTCTGAATACTATGAAAACTATCGGGCTAATAAATCTAGATCCGGCCGTAAACCCATCGTATTACCTAATGATGAGCTTGAGTACATCAAGAAAAAAGTTAGTCTAGGTTGGACCCCTGATACGATTATCGGACGTAATGAAAAACATATCAGTTGCTCAATGCGTACGCTTTATCGCATCTTCAAGCGCTCTAACGTTCTAGATGTAGCCTCGCTCCCAATGAAAGGAAAAAGGCATCCAAATGGTTACGTTGAACGCCGTGGAAAAGCTGGACGACTAGGTCGGTCCCTTTCAGAGCGGCATCAGGACTATCCCAACTACCATAATGAATTTGGACATCTTGAAGCTGATACGATCCAAGGTAAAAAACATCGTGGTGCAGTAATGACATTAGTTGAACGAAAGTCTAAGGCTGTCATCATTTTGAATACACGCTATAAGACGGATAAAGCTATTTTAGAGAAACTTGATGCTTTACTTTCTGTTACTCCTAAAGGACTCTTTAAATCGATCACTTTTGATAATGGTAAGGAATTTTCTAAGTGGAAAGATATTTCTAATAAGCATGATATCAGTACCTACTTTGCCGATGTAGGTGCACCTAACCAACGAGCGCTAAATGAACAGACAAATGGATTACTTAGAAAAGACGGACTAGGAAAAGATATGGATCTTAGTGACCTCTCCACTGACTATGTCCAACAGGTAGCTAGTTATAGAAACAATATTCCACGTAAAAGTTTAAACTATAGAACCCCACTAGAAGTATTCATGAAGTACATTACAAATGAGCATGTAGTTTTTTCTAACTTGATTTGACAATTCAGGAGTTTTATACAAGAACTTATGGAATAAATAATTTGTTAAAATTGTTTAATTCAGTAAATTTAACCGCTTACTACATAATGAGGTACAAAATACAGCAATATAGAAATCTCAGTTTAATTATTGAATATACTGAGCATAGCAACACTATAGATGTTGGATTTTATATTTGGAGGTGTTTACAATGATTAAATTTTTTACTAAGAAGAAAGTGAAAAAAACTGGATGTATCTCTGTTGGTTATATCGTTTGTGGATCCGTTGGCCATTATATCAAAGAAGTTAAGAGTGATGTATAAGAGATTGTAATTAACACCAAGTAAAATTGTTTGCTTGGTGTTAATTAGTAGGAGCTGAGAAGTGATAAGAAGACACAGTGATAAACTTTTCTATCCTGTTATGCTATCAGTCTTATCGGGAAGTATATTAGTGCTCATCATGTTAGTCGTAAGTATATTTCCCTTTGAAAATATACTAGTGAGATTAACTCTCCCTGTGTTGTTAGCATTAACAGTATTTCCATATTTAATTGAACAATATCGAAAAAGTAAATTTGTATACGAAACTCCAAATAAAGTTGATTTAATTATAGTAGCTTCCTTTATAGCTATTATGTATTTTACTATGAAAACTCAAACGTTATTTTTTATGTCAATTCATTTTTTAGTAGCAGCATTTTCAGAAGAATATTTGTACAGAAAAATAATATTTGATGATATAAGGGAAAATTATAGTATTATTGTTGCTCTGATAATTAGTAGCTTTTTATTTGCCATTATTGGTCATATGGGGGAGGAAATAATAAATAACTTATTGTATAGATTTCCATTAGGAGTAGTGTTTTGTTGTATAAAGATAAAATTTAAAAAATTAATATATCCAACAATAATTCATGCTATGTATAATATCTGTATTTCAATTATGTAAAGTATATGGGGGATGAGGATGGTAAAGAAAATATCAAGCGCATTATTTATGTTGAATATGATTATAGTCTTTTTACTGGTAGATAAACTGAATTTATTGACTTTCTTTCTGTTTGTTGTTATTTTTCCTGCAATTTTATTCGCAGTTTTTTCTGTATGCATAATTAGGCCTATTGGAGAAAGTATGTCTGCGTTTATAGCTGCAGTTACTTTTGTAATTATTATTTTACTGTTTAGCTATTTTAGAGTTGATAATAGCACATTAGCCTCTATAGAAAAAAATACAGCAATGTTGACTCAAAATATTGATGGACTTGTGGTAACAAATATTAGTTTAGATTTTGGTATATCTTCGTTTATTATGTTGTTTTTACTAGAATTTGTGTTGATAAAATTATTTAGTAAGGTGGGCGGAAATAGTGTTTATAAATGATAATATTGCAGTCTTACATTCAAAAAATACAGAATTATTATTTAATTTCGATAATGGAGTGGTAGCTGGTGTCACTAGAGAAGCTGTAGAATTATTAGATAATTTAAAGAAAGGGAATATCTCTAAAGATGAGTTAAATGGTGAAGAAAAAGAGTTTTTTGAGTTTTTAAAAGATAACGAGTTTATTTCTGAAAAGCAGTTTGTGGTTAGGAATACTCCAATATCAGCTTATATTCATTTAACTAACAAATGTAATTTACATTGTGTTGGATGTTACTCGTTAGACGAAAAAAGAAATAAGTATAAAGATATGACCACAGAAGAAATAAAACAGGCAATCTTTCAACTTAGGGATGTAGGAGTAGAGAATTTGGTGTTCTCGGGCGGTGAACCATTACTTACTAGGAATATCATTGAGATAGTAAGGTATGCAAAAATAGATTGTAAATTCCCTAATCTTATCCTTATTACAAATGGAACAATATTTAACAAGAAGATTTTATCTGAGTTGTCAAAGTATATAGATACTGTTTCAGTTTCTTTGGATACTTATTGTTCAGATGGAAAACCTTTTTTAAGAGATTCCAATATTTTTGATAAGATAATGAGATCTATTGGATGGCTAAAAGAAACTGGAAACAATGTGAATATTTTACCAACCATACATCATTTAAACTCAAAATATTTAGAAGAATATGTCAAGTTAGCTGATAAGTTAGGTGTAACAATTAGCTTTAGTATATTATCAGCATGTTTTGAAGGTGAATTGCTTAATTATTTGCCAAATAATAAAGATTTGCGAACAATTAGTCAATTTATGAAAAATACTGATATGGCTATTGAAGATAGCAATATTTTTGAAAAATTTCATGCAGAGAATTATTGTGGGGCAGGTAAAACAATGATTTCAGTAGGGACCGATGGCAATGTTTATCCATGTCATATGCTGATGTATGAAGAGTTTTGTTTAGGAAATGTTAAAAAGAATTCCTTAAAGTATATTCTAGAACATTCGCATAAATTAAAAACATTTAGAAACTTAAGTGTTGATAAATTAAGTGGAAATTGTACAGAATGTCAATTTAGATATTTTTGCGGTGGAGGATGTAGAGCAAGATCATACATGAAGTATGGTAACGTTATTGCTCAGGATCCGTATTGTGAATTATTTAGGGATTATTATAGTGATACAACTAAGGAAATCTTTGAGCAGTAGGTAACGTATATGAGAAAAATACTTCTAAAACAAAAATATAAAATCATTTTGTTTGTACTGCTCTCTTTAATTGTAGGGGTAATAGATATTTCTTTCGCGTTGATCATCCAATTGTTTATTAGCTCTATAGAAAATAATGATTTTTTTATTTTTCAGTTGTCAGTAGTATTATTTGTATTTTTTATACTGTCTAACTATTTTATGACTTACTGGTTGATTAAGATACAATCGATAATTCAAAAGAAAATCCATATAGAGATGAAAAGACGGTTGATGGATTTTTGTTTATATACTGATTTTGAGAATATTCAAAAAGTATCTATAGGTGAAAAGATAAATTATTTTGAATATTATATGGATGTCTATGAACAATATTATTTAAACAATGTATGGGAATTTATTGCTAATATATTTATTTTGATAATTGGAATGGGTTATTTATTGAGTGTTAGTACACTCATAACAATTCTGGTCCTTGGATTAGGAATGCTTTCTCTAATATTACCGATAATTTTAGGAAAAATCGTCAATGATATGGTTGATAAAAATTCTAAACTAAATTCTGAATTTTTATCAAAAATAAAAGAGATATTGACGGGTATGGAGGTAATTAGAGGATATAGGCTAGAAAAGAAATTTTCTGATGAATTTACCCAAAAACTAGTAACTTTAGAAGAGCATACACAGGCATTAGGTATAACAAATGGAAAACTAAATCAGCTTAGTGCACTATTTCAATATACAATCATAATTTTATGCTTAATTATAGCCGGGGCTGGAGTTATAGTTGGTAAAGTAAATTTGGGACAGTTAGTTGCTGTAACACAGGTTTCAAATATGTTGATCATACCCATGCAACAGATTGGAATAGCAGTTTTAGAGATTAAAGGAAGTAAAAGTATAAGAGAAAAATTGGATAATTTGTTGGAATATGGAAGGAAGTTTAAGCATTTAGAAAATTATAATAAAAAAATAGAAACTTTAGAGTTAAAGAACGTATCTTTAAATGGTGATGATGGGCGCAAGATATTGGATAATGTTACTCTGGAATTCAATGATAGAAAAAAATACGCAATCATAGGTGAGAATGGTAGTGGAAAGAGTACTTTATTTCAAGTTATTTTAGGAATAAGGAAAAATTATTCAGGAAATATATTTGTGAATGGGGAATGTCTAAAGGAGAGGATAATAACTGATATATCTTTTTTACCACAAGAGTCAGTAATTTTTGGAAAAAATTTATCAGAAAATATTCTTTTAGGTAGGGAAAATTTACGTGAAAAACTGGATGAGATATTGAGAAGAGTTAATATATCTGAATATTTTTTTAACAATAAAGGGATGTCTGAGATAGCATGTGGGAGTATGTCAGGTGGTGAGAAGAGGAAAATAAATATAGCTAGGACACTTATTAGTAATAGTTCACTTGTATTGATGGATGAGTTTGAAAATACTCTTGATAACGAAACAAAAATAATGATTCAAGATTATATATTAGAGCAAGGTAAATTAATTATTTGTATAACACATAATTCAGATGAAGAATTTTTAAATAAAATGGATGAAATAATTTACTTAAAAGATGGGAAAGTTGTAAGCAAGAATGAATATGAAACTAGAATGTCTGTGGGGGTGAAAAATAATGACTCTTCTAAAAGTGGAGAAGCTCTTTAAGCAGTATGGATCTCAGGTTGTTATAGAGGATGTAAATTTTGAAATTAGAAGTGGGGAGATTGTTGGGCTAGTAGGACGAAATGGTTGTGGGAAAACTACCTTAATGAAATTGATTTTAGGCTTAGCATCGCCAACACGTGGCAACATCGAGAAGAAAGAAGGAGTGAAGTTTGGATTTTTACTGGATTGTAAAGTGTTTGAATTTTTATCAGGTGCAGAGAATTTAAAATTGATAGGCAGTTATGGTTCTAACAGGCCTTCGGTAACACGTGTTGAGAAATTACTAGAATTTGTCGGCTTACCTAATGATAAAAGGAAGGTAAAAGATTATTCTTTTGGGATGAAACAGAGATTAAGTTTAGCCTTGGCAATGCTTGAGGAGCCTGATTTTTTAATTTTAGATGAACCATTTGTTGGACTAGATCCAGTGGGTGTTCAATCGTTTATTGAATATATTCAGAAGATCCGAAGTCAGTTAGGGGTAACCGTTTTGATATCATCGCACCAACTTAGTGAAATAGAAGGGATCTGTGATTATTTTCTTGTTATCAAAGATAGGAAGTTACGGCGTTACTTAGAGATAAGTCAGAGCAAACTGTGTATTTGGCTATCATATATCCCGGATAAAGTAAGAACGGTTTTATCAAATTTTGCAATAGTAGAAAAAAATGTAGTTTTGATTGCTAATGATGATAGGATGTTATCTGAATTATTTAGAATAATTTCCAAAGCAAGATTAACAATTTTGAAAGTTACTGTTGAAAAAAATTTAGAGAATGTTTTTGTGAGGTGAGGAAGTTGCTAAAAGAAATTATAAAAGTTGAATTTTATAAGTTTTACAAGAAAAAATATTTAGTTTCTTTACTATGCTTAAATCTTTTACCTTTGTTATATGGGATGGGAGCATATTTTAAATGGAAAATAGTTTTAATAGGAGCTAAGCTAGATCTGATAACATTTGCCACAAGTATGTGGAGCTTTACTGTTATGTTAACAATACCATTGATTCTATTATTATTTATAGCTGCTACAACTTTAGGAGGCGAAATAAATGAAGGGCAAATGTTGTTAGAAGTAACAAGAATAAAGCATAAGAAGACCTTAATAGTAGGGAAAGCTTTAGCAATTTTGCTTATGTGTATGCTATTCTATATAACCAATATTATTTGTTCAATTTGTACGTATATAGTTTTTCTTTCTAGAACAAATAAAGGCTACAGCTCTATTTTTGTAACCCACAATTATAATTTAGAATCAATTTTGGTATCAATTGCAAGCTTATTATTTATATTTTTTTTGCTAATGACAACGTTTTATCTTTCAATTAATTCAGGTGTAATTGTCGCAACTCTTTCAGGAATGGGAGTCTATTTATTGTGTATGCTATTGGCATATATCCCTGGTGTAAGTGAGTTTATTCCAGGATATTTTACAGTTGTAGCTAATTATAAATTTACATCATCAAGAGTGATCTTTCAGTATGTTGAATTGGGTCTTTTGTGCAGTGGCCTTATATTTTTAACAGTTAAGCAATTTGAGAAAAAGGAATACTAGAGTGTGAAATGTTATAATTAAATTAAGATTAGAGGTGATTCAATGTATAAAATAGCTATTTGTGATGATAATGTTGAGCAAACGGGGATTACAGAAAAAATAATCTTAGACTTTTTTGCGACTATAGATAGAAAGATAGAGATAGATGTTTTTTTTAAACCAGAAACATTGTTAAATGTTATGAGTGAACCAAAAAATAATTATCAACTCATTTTTTTGGATATAGAAATGCAAGGGATAAATGGGATCGAAGTAGCAAAAAGATTACGAGCGTTGGAGAAAGAATTTTTGCTCGTTTTTATAACTGGATATGATAATTATATGTTGGAAAGCTTTGAGGTTTTACCGTTTAGATATGTGCTAAAACCGATCGACAGTGAGAAAATGGAGCCAATTTTACAACAACTTGTATTTGAATTGGATCACCATAATCAATACCTTTTTTATAAAATTGGTAAGCGACATTATCAGTTGAGAATTAGAGATATTGTTGTGATTTCATCAGAATTAGGGCGAAAAGTAAAAATTGGATCAGTGGATGAGTCTGAAATTGAATTTTATTTCAAGTTAAAAGAACTACTGAAAATTTTACCAAGCAGTTATTTTTTTCAAGTCAATCGTGGTGTGATAATCAATCTGAATTATATAACAGGGATAATTGGTGATCAAATAACATTAATAAATGAGAAGGTCGTGTATATTAGCCGCCGAAATAGACAAGATTTTAAGAAAGCGTATACCAAATTTATTGAAAGGTGTACCGGGATATGAGTAATAGCATTAATATGGTTTTGTCGACAGTAGTGATCATTATTCAAGCACTTACGGTTTATATTTATTTAGGTTACTTCTTTAAATTCAAAATAACAAGTGTAAAACTAGGCAGTATATTGTTTGGAGCAATACTTATAAGTAAAGTTTCGTTGAATATAGGAACAAAAATATATGGTGGCAGAGGGATCGCGTTTACAATATTATTTTTAATAATGTGGTGGTGCCTACGAGGATCAGTCTATAAAAAAATATTTCACTATAGTTTTTTAAGTTCATTCCTATTGATCCAAGAAAATATTGGGCAGGCACTTTACATGGTAGTAAGTGGAAATGCTAGTTTGTTTTTCTTGGGAATGTATGCAATTATTCTTATTTTTTTTATTATGCTGATTCAATGCCTGAGAAATTTTAAATTTGAAAATAAAGTAGATGTTTCGATCAAGGAATATTTGCTTTTAATGCAAGCACCAATATTGTCGTCAATTTTTTTAGTGTTGAATTTGATCCATAACAGTGGAATATTGCTAGTTATTTGTTTATTGTTGTTGTGGTTCAATGTTTCTATTTTATATCTATACAACTATTTAACAGCCAAAAATTATCAAGTACAAATGTTGCAACTTGAAAAGTTGCAGTTAGAGTTTTTTAGAGATTTTTTGCAACAAGAAGAAGAGATCAGAACGTTGAGACATGATTTGAAAAATATTTTAGCAAGTATTGCATATTATGCAGAACGAAAAGATCATAGAAAAATTCAAGAGTTGGTAGCTGATATTTCTAAAAGTACTGTACTCAAGAATAAACATACAGGAATTTTAGCTTTAGATGCAATTATAAGTCAGAAGATAAAAGTAATGACATTAAAAAATATAGATTATAAATTAAAGTTGCAAGTTCCCAGGGATTTGGATCTTAGCAAACAGGAGATAGATATCTGCGCAATTTTAGGAAATATATTGGATAACGCAATTGAGGCCACACCAAGTGAGAAGTCTATAAAAATTATGTTGGCATTTAAGGAAGGTAAACTTATATTTAAAGTGAAAAATCCTTACTCGGGAATACGCCAGCAAAATCATAATAAACTTAGGGTTGGATCATCTAAAAGATATGGGCGCCAAGGAATTGGGCTGAGGAGTATCAAAAGAAGAGTTGCTAAATATAACGGGTATTATGATTTTAAAGCCGTAAATGGAGAATTTACAGCCTTTGTGGTACTACCAGTTTTAAATAAGCGTAAACAGGAAATGTGTGCTGAAGGATGAGGTAAAGTGGTGTCAGAAAAATTTATTGCGTCAAGTTTGATCTATTTTCGTGACTTTATTTGTATGCTAAGATTGGTGATCGGCTTATTACTCAAATGCGTAAAACAGAGTATTCGTTGACTGAATTGGGGAATAGTATAGTTTCGATCGTAGTAGCATTATGCGATTGGGGCGAACAGTATTTGGATAACTTAAAAACTTATCAACTTCACTGCGCTCAGTATAAAAAACGTTGATCTTTGTTGCTTGGTTGCGATAACCTAGTGCGATCCCCATTATGAGTTGTTTATCATCTGGGATCTGCATGATATTTTTAACGACACTTGGATACTTGACGCTCTTCCACGCTGGTATTGAATCGATTTTTCGAGCAGCAGCTCCCAGCATTAAGGTTTGTCCAAAAGCTCCTAAGTCATAGATCGACCACGCTGAGAGAATTCAAGGTGTAGGTGCATCTTTGAATTCCATAGTTAGTTACCATTATTTCTTATTTTTAGTAAGCACCATCTATATTAACTTACTTAGAGTGAGTATTAAAGAGTAAATATTGATTTATTTATATAATTTACGACTTAGTTCCACCCTCATTGTCGGCTTCACCACTGGCCCAGACTTTAGTTGCATAGATCGAGTTGAAGAGTAGAGCTGCTTGCAAGGCAACTTGGGAGAGGTAAGCCCCTAAAGAACCGATGTCAGTAGCCCCAGTTATGACTTGAAGGCTTAGGATCGACCAGTAGAGGATATTGGCAATGTTGACCACGATCCAAAGTGACCAGTTTTCTTGGTATTTCAAGATGTAGAGCAGTTGCGCAATGAAACTGACGACAAAATTGATCGAATCAAAATACGGCAGTTGTCCGTGTAGTAAAGCTAAGATCCACCAGCCGATGAGCCAAGCGACAAAGGCACTAACAAAGAGTTTTTTGCGATTGGCAGAAGAAAAGCGATGTGTTGCTTGGTCGTGGCCCCACATGAACCAGCCGATGGGTTGCGAGATGACATAGAAGATATCCATCGCAAATGAACCATAGGCGTGGCTGATCCAAGCGATGTAAGTCATGGCTAGACATTGGATCGTTCCAAAGATAAAGGCGATCTTGCGCCCTTTCATCCCGTAAACAAGGGATAATGTGCCCGTGACACCTGAGATCATACCGATCAAGCTATCGGGAACGACCAAAAAGACAGCCAGTTGGATCAAGATCAAAATGCTGACATAGATAACTTCAAATTTCTTCCAATTGGTAAATAATTGCTTATAAAGCCAAGTATTTGTCATGTTATCCACCTTCCTTTCATCTTTTATGATAGTCTGTTTTATTTACTAAAGCACGTTCCTTGCACAGATAAATGTTAAGAAAAATAAGATTTTCCTTTTACATTTAACAAACTAGTATTATAATAGTAATTGTTTTCGGGATGTAGCTCAGTTTGGTAGAGCACCACGTTCGGGACGTGGGGGTCACAGGTTCAAATCCTGCCATCCCGATCAATTACTAGTTAGAGTCGTACCTATGCAGGACGGCTCTTTTTGTTTAAGGGGGAGTTATTATGAACTAGCTGATCTTTTTTATTATATAAAAAAAATTTGATGTAAATGTAGTAAATAATTATAGTGAGTCGATGTATAATAAGTAGTGCAAGATATATTTTCTTAAATCAAGAGCAGATCTAGCAAGAAGATTGGCAGGAGGGAAAAATAGTGGTTGACTTGAACGAACGCTGAGACGATCAGTATTTTTAAAGCTAGTGAGCTAGTAAGCACTCCCGTCTATGACAATTAGCTATCAAAGGGGAATGAATGATGAAGGTGGCTATTATAGGAGCAAATCATGCGGGGTTAGCAACAACACGCCAACTACTGCAAAGTAAAAAAGATGTTGAGATCACTTTGATCGATCGGAGAAAACAAGTCGGTTATATCAGTGGAGGCACACCGTTATTACTTGGAAATAAGATCAGGACTTACAAAGAATTTTTTTATAGTGATCTTGATGAGATAAAAGAGAATGTGGCTCACTTTTATGAGAGTTCAGAAGTTATTGGGATCGATTTTAAAGAAAAAAAGATCTTACTCAAAGACCAATTGCATAAAAAAAGCACACTCAAATATGATAAGTTAGTTTTAGCGACAGGATCACGCCAGCAAAGACTAGGGATCGAAAATAGCGAGCTGGCAGGGATCCAACTACTCAAAGATCTAGATGATGCTCTCTTTTTGAATCAAAAACTTGATAATTTGAGCGTTAAAAATATTGCGATCATCGGTGGGGGATATTTGGGGGTCGAAGTAGCAGAAGCTTTGAGCCTTCGGAATAAAAATGTCCGCTTATTTGAGATCCAACCGGAGATCTTGAATAGTCACTATGATAAGAGCTTTAGTGAAATTGCACAGCAACACCTTGCTGAACATGGGATCGAGTTACATTTGGATGAAGAAGTGACTCGTTTTGAAGGAAGTGGCGGAAAAGTTACAGCGGTCGTGACGACGCAAGGGTACTATCGGGCTGACATCGTTGTTTTAGCAACGGGCTTTATTCCTAATACAGATCTAGGACGCTTTCATCTAGATCACTATACAAATGGGGCTTACCTTGTTGATAAGCAACAGCGTACCTCTGATCCAGATGTTTATGCTGTAGGTGATTGTGCAACGTTTTATTCTTGTGCGACTGAAGACCAAAGAAGTGATTTTTCGGTTGCAAATGCGTTACGGAGTGGCTACATTGCAGCGCAAAGTATTTTAGAAAAACCACTCCCAGCTACAGGTTCAGTTACGATCAGTGCGATCAAAATTTTTGATCTCAATCTATTTTCAACGGGGATCACTATTAAAAGTGCGCACTTATATAATATTGAAGCTGAATATGTCGAAAGTTCAAAAGTTACTTTGTTATCTACGCTTGGGAAAAAAGATGAGATCAAGCTCCGGATCATCTATCACAAAAAAGATCGTCGGATCCTTGGCGGCCAGATCTGTGCGCATTCCGATCTAACAGAAATGATCCTCCGCCTTGCACTAGCGATCCAAAATAAAATGACGATCGATGACTTGAAGTATTCGCGGACTTTCTTTTATCCGTATTTCACATACTTGAGTGATCCGTTGATCGATCTAGCGAAAACGAGTGACTCGAAAAAAGAGCATAACTAAACATGGTAGGCCAAGCCCTTAAAGCTCTATTTTTATGCTAAAGTCACAGAGCTTATATGTTATAATAAAGACGTTGTTTTAAAGAGCTTAGCCTCTTAGTAAAATGGCTGCTCATCGAGAAAGAGAGATGTAGAGATGAGCGTTATGATATCTTTTAAGAAAGGAATGCTATAGCTCTCTCAGATGAAGTGCTAGTCTTCATTTTCTACATTAATATAGCATAGGTCTACCATGGCATTAAATCTTATGTTGATGGGTCTTCCAGGCGCTGGTAAAGGGACTCAAGCAGAAAAAATCGTGGATAAATATCAGATCCCACACATCTCGACAGGAGATATCTTCCGTGCAGCGATGAAAAATAATACTCCAATGGGTATCGAGGCTAAAAAATACATCGATAAGGGTGAACTTGTCCCTGATGAAGTAACAAACGGGATCGTTAAAGAACGTTTAGCTAAAGATGATGTAAATAACGGGTACATGTTAGATGGTTTTCCACGAAATATGGAACAAGCTAAAGCTTTAGAAGTCTTTGGTCACGAATTGAACAAACCGCTAAATTGCGTGATCAACATCCATGTTGACCCAGAATCATTGATGGAACGCTTGACAGGTCGTTATATCTGTCGTAACTGTGGCGCAACTTACCACAAGATCTTTAACCCAACAAAAGTTGAAGGAACTTGCGACCGTTGTGGTCAACACGAATTTTATCAACGTGAAGACGATAAACCAGAAACAGTTAAGAACCGTTTAGATGTTAATATCAAGATGAACACGCCATTACTTGACTTCTACGAAAAACAAGGTATTTTGCATGAAGTCAATGGTAACCAAGACATCGATAAAGTTTTTGCTGATATCGAAAAGATCTTAGATAACATCAAATAATAAAAAAGATACGCCTGGATTGTCATTTTTAGAAATAAGTGCTTGCATCCGCTTGTTTGCTATGGTATGATAATTCAGGTTTATCTTTTCAAGAGGCTCAGTTTGTCTTTTTGGACAGACAGAACTTACGGAAAAAGGTGGGACTCCAAGCAAAGCTTCTCACATTTTTACGTGTAAAGTTTTAAAACCAATTTTAAGGAGGTACTTTTGCGTGGCGAAAGATGATGTGATTGAAATTGAGGGTACGATCAAAGAAACGTTGCCAAATGCGATGTTCAAAGTTGAACTTGAAAATGGACATGAGATTTTAGCTCACGTTTCTGGTAAGATCCGCATGCACTATATTCGTATTTTACCAGGTGATAAGGTTACAGTTGAAATGTCCCCTTATGATTTGACTAAGGGTCGCATTACCTATCGCTTTAAATAGATTGTACTTCAAAAATATTTAGGAGGTATAATTCATGAAAGTAAGACCATCAGTTAAACCAATGTGCGAACATTGCAAAGTTATCAAACGTAAAGGTCGCGTTATGGTTATTTGCGATAATCCAAAGCACAAACAACGTCAAGGATAATAATTAATCAGGAGGTGTAATTGTAATGGCTCGTATTGCAGGTGTCGATCTACCACGCGACAAGCGTATCGTTATCGGCTTAACTTATATTTACGGAATCGGTAATACAACAGCTAAGAAGATCTTAGCTGAAGCAGGTGTTTCAGAAGATGTACGTGTACGCGATCTTACTTCAGATCAAGAAGACAAGATCCGTGCCGTTGTAGACAACTACAAGGTGGAAGGTGACCTTCGTCGTGAAGTTTCCTTAAACATCAAACGTCTTTCCGAAATCGGCTCTTACCGTGGTCTACGTCATCGTCGTCATTTACCAGTTCGTGGTCAAAACACGAAGAACAACGCACGTACACGTAAAGGCCCAGCAGTTTCAATTGCAGGTAAGAAAAAATAATCAAATAAACTAAGAAGGAGGTTAGCTATTTCATGGCAGTTAAAAAGTCTCGCAAGCGCCGTGTCAAGAAGAATATCGAAAGCGGTGTGGCACATATTCATTCAACATTCAATAACACACTTGTTATGATCACAGACGTTCATGGTAACGCCGTTGCATGGTCATCTGCAGGTTCTTTAGGCTTCAAAGGTTCCCGTAAGTCTACTCCATTTGCTGCCCAAATGGCCGCTGAAGCAGCAGCTAAAGGTGCAATGGATCATGGTATGAAGACTGTTGAAGTTGCAGTCAAGGGTCCTGGTTCTGGTCGTGAAGCTGCTATTCGTGCGCTTCAAACAACAGGTCTTGAAGTTACATCTATCAAGGATGTTACACCAGTTCCTCATAACGGATGCCGTCCTCCAAAACGCCGTCGTGTTTAATGTGGGTCAGTATTCATTTTGAGGGTAAACTTCATAATGTTTTCACCAGATTGCACGTTACGTTTTGAAAGGGGTAAAGATAAGAATGATCGAATTTGAAAAACCAAAAATTCATAAAATTGAAGAAGGCGAAGATTACGGTAAGTTTGTTGTTGAACCGCTCGAACGTGGCTATGGGACAACTTTAGGTAACTCCTTACGTCGGATCTTGCTTTCTTCTTTACCAGGTGCAGCTATCACAGATGTTCAGATCGATGGTGTGTTACACGAATTCTCCACTGTCAAAGGTGTATTAGAAGACGTGACAGCGATCATTTTGAACTTAAAGAAAGTTGCCCTAAAGCTTGATTCTGAAGATCCTCAAACTTTAGAATTTGATGTTGTTGGTCCAAAAGAAGTTACAGCCGGTGACATTCAAGGTAGCAGTGATGTTGAGGTCTTAAACCCAGATCAATATATCTGTACGGTTGCAGATGGAGCTGTTTTCCACGCACGTATGACTGCTGACAAGGGTCGAGGCTATGTTTCCGCTGCGGAACATAAAGCTAAGGCTGAAGATATGCCTATTGGCGTTTTACCAATCGACTCAATTTATACCCCGATCGAACGTGTCAACTACCAAGTAGAAAAAACACGTGTTGGTCAAAAAAATGATTATGATAAATTAACGTTAGACGTGTGGACAAACGGTTCGATCACACCAAGTGAAGCGATCAGCTTGTCTGCTAAGATCCTAACAGAACATTTGACTTTATTTGTTGATTTGACTGATGAAGCTAAGAATGCTGAGATCATGGTCGAAAAAGAAGAAACACATAAAGAAAAAATGTTAGAAATGACGATCGAAGAACTTGATCTTTCTGTTCGTTCATATAACTGCTTGAAGCGTGCCGGTATCAATACGGTCCAAGCTTTGACGAATAAGTCTGAAGCAGATATGATGAAAGTTAGAAACCTTGGACGCAAGTCTCTGGAAGAAGTTAAGGCTAAGTTAGCCGATCTCGGTCTATCATTACGTCATGATGACTAATAAATTCAATTAAGGGAGGGAACTGTTAATGGCTTACCGTAAATTAGGTCGTACAAGCGCACACCGTAAATCAATGTTACGTAACTTAACAACTGACTTGATCGTTAATGGTCGCATCGTTACAACAGAAACACGTGCTAAAGAAGTACGTAAAACTGCTGAAAAGATGATCACTTTAGGTAAAAAAGGTGATCTTGCTTCACGTCGTCGCGCAGCTGCATTCATGATGGACGTAGTTGCTGACGTTAAAGTGAGCGATGATGACAAGGCTGTTGTTCAAACTGCTTTACAAAAGTTGTTTGAAGAAGTTGCGCCTAAATTTGAAGGCCGTAACGGCGGTTACACACGTATCATCAAGATGAACGAACGCCGCGGCGATGCAGCTAAGATGGCTGTTCTTGAATTAGTTGACTAATTTTGATTAGCAACCGATAGATAACTAGTGTCACTTTTATAGCGATAACTGGGCGTTACGATGTTGGGTAAAACCGAGTCTAGTCCTAAGTAGCAGGTATCGGATCTGTGAAACCTTCGTTATAAAAAGTGATTTTTTATTATCTTCATTTTTAAAATCGGGTATAAACGTTGATATATCAACATTTCAGAGTGCTATTTCAGCACTCTTTTTTTTGTTTGACTACGTGATTGACTAAGGTTTTTTAAAAACTAACATACTCGGCAAATTTATTGGCAGTTTTTTCACGTGCTGATTTAGTTACATGCGTGTAAACATCAAGTGTTGTTTTAACATTCTCATGTCCTAATCGTTCTTGCACTTCTTTAACTGTTGCACCAGATTCAAAAAGTAGACTAGCATGTGTATGTCTAAATCCATGGGGAGTTATTGGAGGTAAATTATATTTAGTCGTAAATCGATTCAGAAAACCAAATATACTGTTTTGAATGAAGCCACCATTATTATTATGAAAAACTAAATTATCTTCCTTGTCTATATTAATGCCTTTTTTAAACATTTCCTTCCGTTGTTTATTTTGCCATTTTTTTAATATCTCTACTGTTTCTTTGTCTAAAGATAACAAACGATTGCTATTTTTAGTTTTGGGAGTTTGACAGTACAATTTTCCATTCTGATCAAAGGCTACTGTTCTTTTGATCGATAAGGTATGAGTTTTAAAATCAATATCAGACCATTTAAGTGCGGAAAGTTCACCTTTTCTGATTCCTGTAAAAGCTAAAACCCTGAATACCACGTACATTTGAAAAGAAGCATGTTCCTCCAATGTCTTCATAAACGTTTGCAGTTGTTGTTTATCGTAGAAGTTATTAGGATTAATTTTGTTAGTAGTTTTATCCTTTCGTTTTGGAATTATTACATTATCCATTGGATTACTTGATATTTGTTTTAAAGCTTTCCCATAGTTCAATATGCGTCTAGTAAGTCCGATTAAGTTATGATAGTTCTTAACTGTTTTGAACCAGTTATTTACTTGTTTTTGGCAATATGCTGTGCTTATCTTGTCCAGTTTAAGCTTACCAAATTTAGGTAAAATGTGGAGTTGAATATTTGATCGCTGAGAGAATGCAGAGCTTTCTTTTATTGTTGTTTTGTATTGCTCAAACCATAGTACATATAGTTCTTGAAATGTCATTATCTTTCTTTGACTAGTAGGTAATCCATCTTCCTTTACTTCCAATTCTAAGCGTGATATAGCTGTCTTTGCTTCTGAAATCGTTCTAAAACCTCGTCTAGTAGTGTGACGCTCTTTTCCTGTTAGTGGATCAATTCCAAGATATGCTTTAAACATATAAGCTTTTGACCCATCTTTTTTTGTATATTTTTTAATATATGCCATGTCATACACCTCTTAATATAAATAGAATATATGTTCTTTTTTTGCTGTTTTTAAAACCCGCCATTTTGACGGGCTTAAATGATTGCTAATTATTGAACATCTACTTTAAATTTAGCTGCTTTTTCTAGTGATATTAGTGGCGCAAATTGTAGTTCAAAATTACCAAGTTTATTGGTACCAAAACCTGCTGTAACATCAGCTTCTTTACCTGGAGCAATGGAGTCGAAAGTATTCTCTATTGCATATGAACTTAGCTTTTGATTATCTGGGCCGTAAACATTCAAATCTGTTCCAATTGGCAAGTTATCATCTGATTCATTTTTTACGTGATATACAACTTTGATAACATTGGAAGGCTGTTCTTCTTCAAATTGGTTACGTTCGTCGGTTTTTTCAACAGATTTCAGTGTGTATACGACATCACCGACTTTAACAGAATCGCCAACTTGATAATATTTATTAGAAGAACTAGTCTTGCTTGACGAAGTTTTCTGGTTGTTCGAACTTGATGTGCTACTATTGCTACTACTGCAACCTGCAAATAGAATAGTGGTGATCATTAATGCAAATATTAATGGGAATTTTTTGTTCATAAGATCTAACTCCTATATGCTCTATTTTTTGAATTTTTTTAAAGTTGCTAAATATAAAGATCCCCCAACGATAGAGATGATACCACCAATCCAACCAAGAAATGGGACGAGTGCAATAGCGCCACCAACGATCATGAGTACATTTGGAGCAGCACCAACTTCCTCAGCTTCTTTATAGTAAATAGCTCCATAAATACCGAGAACTAAAATTGCAATCTTCAATAAATTAAGAAAAGTAACGATAACGTTTAAAGCATCTTCGCCACTGGCTGCTCCTCCAATGACAAACCATCCACCTAACAATAAAATAATTCCCCCAGCTAACCCTACAATACCATTAGCTAGCGCTAACTTGTTTGATTTCATATATCAAACACTCCTTTTTATTCCAGCTTTTAACGACATCAGTATTTGGTCAAAAAATTTATACAATGATAAGGTTTACATTTCAGCCTTAATAAATAGAGTCGAACGATGAGAAATCGGCTTTAGATCGGATATAGTCCCAATCGACATATCTTTCAGCCCATTTAGGTACATTGCAACTCTGTAATAGCTGTTCTTCATTTGAGAAGCAAGCAGCATTAACGCCGTAAGTTAATAGTTCAACCATGAAGACATTTGCTTCATACTCAACCCCATAGTTGATATAGTTCAAGTTTGAATGTTTCAGAAATTCCGTGTTGGTGTCGTGACCACAAATGTGATGGCCGAGTTCATGACAGGTAGTGACAAAGTTTTCTGCATCACTATTCCTAGCATTTAGAGCTATCGAACTAATACGGTATATCTCAGTTCTGAATCCCATAGTATCTTTACCTAGATCGAATGTATAGCGATTTATGCCTAAACAATTACAGATCTCAATAGGATCAGTAGTATCATATTTTTCTACAAGATGTGTCACCTTATCCCTAATAACTTTCCTTGACATAGACTACACCGCCTTATTTGTATTTATCCGGTGTAAATTTTTCTTTTGCTAAGATCTTAGATCTACGAGCAACTTTTTCTAAGGCAGCTTTGATTAATTCTGCATCGTCCTCGTCTATTTCCTCGCCACCATTTCTAAGGTAAGCAAGACTATTTTCATTGCTAAGACCATCAATAAGATCGCCAACGACCTTTTGAATATCTCTTTCATCTTTGGCAGTAAATGAAGGAGTCGGAGTTCTGCCAAGTAAATAATCAGTCGTTACGCCAAAGTAGTTAGCTAATTCATTAATGGTTTCTATGTTAGGTTGTCTAGAATCTCTTTCCCATGTGCCTATGGTTTTACCAGAAACGTTTAGTATCTTGCCTAACTCATCTTGCGTTAATCCTTTTTTAAGACGTAAATCCCTTAGTCGAATATTAAACAAGGCTAGTCCCTCCTTTATGTTGTTTACAATTATATAATACTACTTTAAGTAGCATTTTAGAATTATAAAATAAAAAAGTTACAAAAAGTAGCTAAAAACTATTTACAAGCTACGAAAAGTAGTATATAGTAATAAGTGTGATAAAGCTACGTAATGTAGTATAGAGAGGAAGGAGATGCAGATTGATGTTGGCAACTTTGAGAAAGGAAAAAGGCTTGACGCAGAAAGAAATTGCTGAAAAGCTTGATATTACTCAAAAAGCTTGGCAATCGTATGAAAGTGGTTTTAGAACGCCTAGACCAGCGACAATGCAAAAAATAGAAGATTTTTTTGGAGTTCCAAAAGAAAAAATTTTTTTTGCAGCTTTTGACTACAAAACGTCGCCAAATGAATTTAAAGAAAGATCTTCAAGTAAGAAGGGGTGAGGAAAATGACACAAGTTAAAGAAGAGTCCTATCAAATTAAACGTGCAAAAGGAAAGCTAGCACGCTTAAAAAGAGAATTTGCTCAGGTAGACGAACAGTTGAACGAGCATTACAGAATCACAAATGGACAGCCTATGAACGATAAACGTAACGGAGCTAGTTGGTTTAAGAAAAAAGATGCGATCGAAGAAAGAGGGTTTCGATTGCTTGATGAAATTAAGCAACAAGAGGAGCGGATAGAAAAACTTAAGGATAAAGAAGAAAATAAAGCTCTTGGCTTGAATAGACAAGGCAACGGCTTAGAAATGAGCGTTGCGAATATTCCACGAATTGAAGAAGAAATCGAGAAATTTAAACGTGGTGAGTCACTATATACAAAAGCTACTATCAAGCGATATGAGCGAGAATTAGTCAAGTTAAAGGAAATGGCTAAAAAAGCTGAACAAGAACTTGCGGTAGGCGCACAGAAGCTAGTAGATGATGGATTACTTAGACAGTGGAAGAAGAAGCCAACAATCTACTTTGTGACGGATCGCAACTTTAGAAAATTAGCTTTAGAGCTAAATAGTGAAGGCAAGTTTGAAGAATGTATCCGATATCGAGCAACGACAGAAGAAGCTAAAAAGTACGTTAAGGATCTCTTGAAGATGCAAGAGGAGATGTAGCAAATTGAAGAATGATTTATTAGCAAAGCTTGAAATTTTAAAAAAAAAGTACCCCGACAGAGAATTCAGGGCACTCTTGATAACAGACGATAGCTTAAACATTACTACTACGTTAAGAAATTCACTAGGAACAACAACTATTGATAGTCACAACTATAACGGAATTGTTTATCAAACGATTGTTCAAGACAAAATGTTTCCAAAAGGTCATCAGGCTTTAAAACTAGGATTAATCGTAGACAAAATGGAGTTTTTACTATCATCGAGTAGAGCTTATGCATTGCTCATGGAATATGGAATATAAAGAAATCCGATTTTTCAATAAAGGATAATCCATTCTCCAAAGCAAACTGAGAAATATGGGCTCTGAAGTTTGGACTATCTTCAAAACCAGAGCGGTGGATCTTAAAATCTTTTGAACCATGTTGAAGGGCTTTTTCATATGAATTTTTGAGCAATAGGAAATCACCTTGTCTAATCCATTCAAGATATTGTTCATCAGTATGACGCATATTTTCACCTCCTTTATTAGGAGATAACCAAATTATAGCAGAAAGTGAAGTGGTCGAATGAGTTATGAAGTGATCGAAACATGCAACAAAAAAGAAGTAAAACTTGGGATCTATCCAAGTAAAAAGATTGCATTTAGAGCAGTATCGGAATTTGCACATCAGCATGTAAATGCTGCTAAGCGAATGAGGAAACGATACAGGTTTGTGGAAAACCTAGGGAGGCATAAGGCAGAAGTCGAAATCAATGGCTTCAAGTATACATTTGAGGTCAGAGGAATTATCTGAAAGGAGAAATAGCAGTGACAAATTTACGGATAGAGCAAGTCAGTTACGATGATCAATTAATCTTAACGACTGAACAACTTGCAGAATTTTACGAAACAACAGTCAATACGATCAAGGTTAATTTCAACAACAATAAGAGCAAGTTTGAAGAAGGAAAACATTATTATTTGCTGAAAGGCGCTCAGCTCAAGGAGTTTAAGAACAAGGTAAAAAATCTTTACCTTGTTGGAAAGAATGCAAATCAGTTATATCTCTGGACAAAGCGAGGAGCGAGTCGCCATGCAAAAATGCTTGGGACAGATCGGGCATGGGACGTGTATGACGAACTGGAAGAAACATATTTCGCAACACGAAAAGCAATTGAGACAGACGATAAAGCACTATTGGCTGATAAGCGTTTGAAAATCATGGAGCGTAATGCAGTGACTAAACGAGCTCAGTTAATGTACAAGATCGCAATGGAAACAAATGATCAAAGAGAAAGAGAAAAACTGTTAATCAAGGCAAGTAACGAGCTAGTTGGTAATGAAGAAAAAGAAAATCTAAGTAGTATCGAGCTACCTGAACTTCCGTATTATGGAAATTTCTACATGGCAACAACGATCGCTGATATGGTTCACTTTACGAACGGGGCGTTTACGATCGGAAAGATTGCAAATCAGCATAGGCTAAAACCTTTATACGGCACGGAAAATGAATACTGCAAGATCATAATTAGAGACGGTACAAAGTACACATTATATAAGGAAAAAGGAAAAGATACGATTATTGGCCTGTTAGCTAGTGAAGGTTATATCTGAAAGGAGGTGATCAAATTATGAAACAAACAGTGATGATGCCGATAACAGTATCAGCTGATGATATTGCTAAGCAAATGGGAGTAATTGCTGCGAAAGAATTTGAAAAACGCATGCAATTAGCAACAAAAACAAGAGGTTTAAAGGAATACTCCAAACAATCGGAAGTCCTTAAAGAACTTGATATTGGGATGGATCGACTAAATCTCTGGTATGCAATGGGATTAAAGAAACAAATTTGGTCTGACAGATCAATCAGAATCGAGAAGTCAAGACTCCAAGAATTTTTACGTGACAACTTTGAAGTTTAAGGGGGTGATGAAATGAAATGGAGTGGTTATCTTGTTGCATTACTGATCGGATTTGGGATCGGTAGCTTCCAGACAACTTGGCTCATGTGCTGGGCTTTTATCTTAGCATGGGTGGTGGGTGTTGTATCAGACATTATCCGCCCAAACGAAGAGCTACAAAAAAAGGTCAAAGATTTCTTTTTCGGCGACCTTGGCGACCTATAAAAAAGGATCGCATGGCAGTGCGACCCTGAACAAATATAACTTTAGGTAAATTATAACAAGAATTTAAAGGAGATACGAAATGCATCAATTTACAGCAGCGGTGAAAGCGGCAGAAAAATTTTTAGAATCGTTGGGGGTGGAGACCTCACTTATCATAGCGGCAGACGAAAAAGGCGCGACAGCCTCTGTACCTGCAGACAACGAAACAACTGCAGTTTTGATTTTGGCTCTTTTAGACAGAACACCAAAAGAGGTAAGAGAAATTGTCGGAAAACATTTTGATGAAGGAGGAAATCTATCATGACACCAGATCAAAATGACGAGATCGAAACATTCAACGATCCGAATAGCTGTTACCGTCTAGATGATGAACCGCTGTACACGATAACAGAATGGGATAATACAGAGCTAGTGCACCAAACAAAAGACGAGGTTATCGACTATACAGTAAAAGAGCTCACGACATTCCTATTCAGAATTAACACAGCTTATAGCGAAGAAGGTGAAGAGGCTGCATTTGAAGTAGCTAAGAACTATCTTGAAAAGTTTTCAGCAATTGAGGAGGAAGAATGATGAATTTATTTGAAATTAACGAACAGTATCGGGCAGTCGAAGAAATGGATCTAGATCCAAAGACTTTACAAGATACGTTAGATGCGATCGCAGATGCTCGGGATGTGAAACTTGATAATATCGCTTTTCTGATTGAGAAAAGCAAGATGCAAGCTGATTTCTTGAAGAACAAGATCAAAGAGCTACAAGAAGCAAAGAAAGTTCTCGAAAACAAACAAAAGAGCCTAAAAGATTACATGACAACAGCGCTTGATGAAGCGGGTATCAAAGAACTGCAGACAAGCAACCACATCTTAAAGACAAGAAATTATAAAAAGTCAGTGATCATTGATCGATTAGAAGACATTCCAGATGAGTACAAGAAGACAGAAACGGTAGTCAAAGCTGATTCCATGGCATTATACAGGGCACTCATGGATGGTAAAGACATCAAGGGTGCTCACTTGAAAGATAATCGTGGGACCGTAATCAAGTAGGAGGTAACTAAATGACGTTTGAAGAAATCAACGAAAGACTAAAAAACTGGGCTGATGATCGTAATATTGGAGAGTATTCAGATAAGCAAATCATGAAGCTATTTGAAGAAATCGGAGAACTTTCAGAGGCAATCAATAAAAAAATGGTAGAACAAGAAATTGATGCTGTTGGTAATATTCAAGTAGTGCTGATGATCTTATGTTATCAACGTGGGCTTGATCCTATCGAATGCTTGAACAATGCTTACAACGTTATCAAAGATCGCACAGGCAAAACAGTTAATGGCACATTTATCAAGACAGAGGATCTGGAGGGATAAGGATGCAATTTTTTACGCCAGGGAATTTCCCAGAGCACCATAACATGTATTTTATCTATGGTGACGGTGGAACAGGCAAAACAAGCTTACTAAAGCAATTTAAAGGTAATAAAGCATTATTCAGTTTTGACTTATCATACAACGCTGTTAAAGATACTGGAGACATCACGTTGGCTGTCCTTGAAGGTACAGACGTTCCAATTATTCAACGTGTTGTATGGGACAACTTAATTGCAGCAATCAACAGCCCAAACATTGATGTGATTTGTTTGGATAATGTAACAGCATTGCAAAATTATGTGCTGGATAATATCGAAAATGCTGCAAGAGACAATCGCCAAAATTACAACGCAATGCAGAAATGGTTCAGAGAAATTGGAACGTTATTGAGACGTTCAAACAAGACAATTTACGCTACGGCTCATGCGATCGATAAAGACAATGGAGGGATCGACGGTAAAGGCCGATACGAAGCTGATATGAACTTAAAAACGTTCAACGCTTTTACAAGTATGTTTGATTTGGTCGGTCGGATCTATCTTAAAGACGGTGAACGTTGGATCGATCTTGATCCAGAGCAAGGCAACCATGCTAAAAACCGTATTGACGATCGTAAGCTGATCAAGGCAGATGAACTTATTGAGCCTAAACCAACTGAACAAATTGCAGTAGAAGAACCAAAAAAGAAAGCTAAAAAAGCTAGTTAAAGAAGGGATGAATAAATTATGGCATTTAAAGGATTAACAGTAGATGAAAATAACGTGTTAGGACGTCGAGTGGAAGAGGCGGGAACATATAACGTGCGTTTGTTACCAACATCAGAATTGAAAACATCAAGTACTGGCAAAGAAATGCTAGTTCTGAACTACGAAGTTTTAGATGGTAAGTATGCTGGAGGAACGATCAAATTTGACAACGTCGTGTATGACGATACAACACCAGAAAAAGAAGAACAATCATTAAAGCGATTTAACACATTGTTAGTTGTAGCAGGCGTTCCAGCTGGTACTCAGATTAATACACTGGCTATCTTGTTACAAGGATTAAAGAAATACAACAAAATGAACGTAACAGTAGAATGGAACTCTGAACCAAACGACAAAGGTTACTATAACTTGAATGTTACTTCACATAATCCTACTGACCCAGAAGGTAGCAAACCAAATGGAGTATTTGCGCCAGCAAGACAACAACCGGGGGCCTCTAACTTTGGTAATCGACAACCAGCGATTGATCAAGCTGCTAATAATCTGCCTGATAACTTTGGACCAAGCGTTGATCCATTTGCTGGTGCAGGTACGACAGTATCAGATGCAGACTTGCCATTCTAGGTAGGTGATAAAAGATGGAGCGAAGATCACGAGCCATCTTGCAAAAGGCTGATGATGGTGGGGCATGGTTGATGGTCAAGTTAGATCACATGCCTAACTTGGATCACATCGAAACGGTGGCAGGTAGTAAAGAACAGTTCTATGTGGACTGGGAACTTGCAGATACAAGACGGGTCAGGAAGAAGCAACGACGCTTATTCTTCGCCCTATTGAATGACATTGTGGATCATTTCGTTGTACCGCAAGATTTCCTAAAGGACATGTTCTATCTGCAATACCAGTATTACACGGGCAAAGAGATTAGTTTAGCAGATTACACAAGATCAAGTGTTACAGACGCCAATGTATTGATCGAACTAGTGATAGATTTCATGTTCGAGTGGTATGTACCTTTCAAGAAAGGCTACGAGCTACTGCCTAAAGAAGAGCAGTACTTTATCTATCAATGTTGCCGACATAGGGTGTGTCTGATTTGTGGTCTGCCAGCTGATATACACCATACAGATACGGTTGGTATGGGCGTTGATCGTAACAAGGTGGACCACACACAACATAGAGTGCTGCCACTGTGTCGGACGCATCATCAAAACTATCATCAGCTTGGGCCAGAAAAGTTTTCAGAGTTGTATCACGTTCCAGCTGAGGGTATCAAACTAGATGTTGAAGCACTGAAAAAGATAAACGTTAGAGGCAAATACTAGGGTTAGCGAACGTACAATCGCCGAACGGGTGGGATGCCCGATAGAAAGTGGGGTGTAACAATGACTGAACAAGAATTTGTAGGATCAAGATTATTTCTGAATATTCCAGCATTAGTAGCTCACGACAAAGTTTTATTAAAAAAAGCTCCAAAAGCGATTCTATTATTTGGTGAAATTTATTCGATGTTGAATGTAACAGGTAAATTTTACATGAGTAATAACGCTCTTGCTAAGCGTCTAGATTGTTCAAGAAAGTCGATTATTAATTACATTAATTTGTTGAAAAAACAAGGCTATATAGAAACTGAAAATGTGATTGATGATGAAACTAAGGCAATTACAGGAAGAATGATCACTTTAGGTAGGGTAGTCCAACAGAATTCACTAGGGTGGTCCAATGGAATTCACCAGGGTAGTGAAACAGGTTTTACCCAAAGAAAACATAGTAATAGAACATCTAATACTAATGATCAATCTGATCGTAAAGTTAGTGAAAAACAGCTAGAAGAAGATTTTAACAAGCTTTGGAAGTTGTACCCAAGAAAAGAAGGCAAAAAGAAGGCTTTTGAAGCTTACAAGAGAGCTATCAAAAAGGGGACAACTAACAAAGATATCCAAACAGGTATCGTGAATTACCTGACACAGATCAAGGTTCAGGGCACAGACAAGAAGTACATCAAACAAGGCTCAACGTGGTTTAACGGTGAGTGTTGGGATGATGAGTACAACTTAGGTGAAAGTAAATCTCCTGTTAGCCATAAAGAAAAAACTGGAGACGCCCCCCGCCCACGAAGCCGTGAGGAAGAGGAACTAGAAGCACGTAAGCAATCGGCAGAAGCGTTCTTGTACAACTTGCGTGAGCATCCAGAATATTTCGAGATCGAACACATGAAAGCTGCGATCAATGATTTCGTAACTAAAAATCCAGAGTTAAAAGAGGAGGTGTTAGAGATTGCACGAACTCGAAGAAAGAGTGATCGCAACACTGCTTAAAGATCCTAAGTTGTTAGACACGGTTGATATAAATGCTAGTTGGTTTACGGATCAGCGTTATAGAGAGATCTTGTCGGTCATGCAGAACATGGATCAAACAGAACGGACGGCTTTAAATATCTACAACGAGTTAGGACATTACGAAGGGATGTTTAGCTATCGTGATCTGATGGCTTTGCAAGATACGGTATTTTCGACTGCTAACTTTGCGAATGAAGTTAAAGCACTACGTAAGATCGCAGTGCAAAAGTCACTTGATGAGGCAGTCGCGTTATATCAGATGTCACCGGGAAAAGAAAGCATAGCCAATTTATCTGCATCAATCGAGAACTTGAAAAAGGTAGATGAAGAAGATGACAAGGGCTATCTTGATGGGGCCATGGCAGATTTAGCATATCGCATGGATCATGATGCACCAGTAGGTATCAAGAGTTTTGAGCAACTGGATGAGATCTTAGCGGGTGGCTTGTATGGATCAATGTTGCTGACGATCGGGGCTCGTCCGTCAGTTGGTAAGACAGCATACAGCGTCAATCTAGCTTATCAGATCATTGCAAACGATACAGAAGTACAAGTTGATTATTTTACGCTGGAAATGAACAAGCGAGAAATGCTCAACCGCTTTATTGCAAGGCACACCAGAATTGCTAGTCAAAAATTGAAACGTCCCGCCAAGTATCTGCAAAGTTACGAGGCGATGATCGTCAACGAAGCAATGCAGTGGTATAGGGATCGCAAGCTTAGAGTATATGACAAGATCATCACGTTAAGTGGGATATTATCGATCATCAGAGAAAATGCAGCTAAATCAAAGCCAAACAAGTATATAGCGATCATTGATTATATTGGCTTGGTCAAAGTTGAAAATAAACAAGATCGATGGCAACAAGTTGGCCAAATTTCAAGGGAGTTAAAAATCATGGCTAATGAGTACAATGTACCGATCGTGATCTTGTCTCAGTTAAATCGTGATACGCAAAAAAACATGACGCCTCAGTTATCTAACTTAAGAGAGTCAGGATCGATCGAACAGGACAGCAACGTTGTGGCTTTCCTACACCGACCAAATGAAGATGATCGTGATCTGGTAAGACTGACAGTACAAAAAAATCGTGAAGGTGCGTTAGGCAGTATCGACTATCTGTTTAACGGGGCGTATATGGAATTCAGAGAAATTGATGAAGGTGGTGGATGATCGTGAATTATGTATTTGACCCATTGAGTTACATGCAAGGTGATGAGTATCTAGCAATCATGAAAGAAAATGGGTACTTGAGATCACAAGCAGTAAGAGCGTATGAAAAAGAAGTGGCTTACTGGAATAACGTATGCAAAGAGTTGATAAAGCATCGAGATGCACATCCAGATCAGGCTGAAACGTATGCCAAACTGCTTGCAGAGCCAACTCAAAAACGCATAGAAGCTGCTTGGTCTGCAATTAGTATCGCAGAGTTAGAAAAAGAACAGCGGTGGAGATTGGTTGAAGATGCTGATGCATTCCTTGACTACCTCAAGGCCAAATGCCATGACGATCTATCGCTTATGAGAGAAGATGAAAAGCTTCAGATGGAGCTAGTAACCAAGATCGATTCTAAGATCAGACGACAAAAAGATACGAGGTGAGAGGGTATTGAGTAAAAAATTACCAAGTGAAGTAACTAAGAAAACAAAAGTAGAGCTATATAACGATAACTTTGAAAACTTCAAACGTTATCAGATACCAAAAGCACAACTGATGATCGCAGATATTCCTTATAACATTGGGAACAACGCTTATGCAAGCAATCCCGCTTGGTATAAAGGCGGAAACAATAAAAATGGTGAGAGTGAGAAAGCAAACGCCAACTTTTTCAATCGTGATGAGCGGTTTAACGTGGTTAACTTTATGAAGTTTGCTAGAAAAATGCTTATTAAAGAGCCTAAAGAGCGTGGAAAAGCGCCAGCTATGATCGTGTTTTGTGCGTGGGAACAGATCCCAATGTTAGTCGAAACAGGAAAGAAAGAGGGCTTTAACCATGCATACCCTTTGATTTTCATCAAAAAATCAAGTTCGCAGGCACTCAAAGCTAACATGAAAATTGTGGGTGCGACCGAATATGCGATCGTTTTATATCGTGATAAGTTGCCTAAGTTTAACAATGATGGGCGGATGATCATGAATTGGTTTAATTGGGAAGTCGATAATGGCTACCCTAAGATCCATCCAACACAAAAACCAATTCCAGTGTTGAAACGGTTGATAGAGATCTTTACTGATCCGGGCGATGTTGTGATAGATCCTACGGCAGGCAGCGGGAGCACATTGAGGGCTGCAGCTGAACTTAATCGAAGTGCTTATGGTTTTGAGGTCGAACGTGATATTTACAACAAAGCGAATGAAAAAATGTTATCAGTTATTGAGATGTCGTTAGTTTAGGAGGTGGACTAAATGGGAGTAACTAGTGCAAGTGATTATACGATCACACCACATGCAAGTGAACAAATCAAAAAACGCTTTGGACAGACTTTAGACACAATGCGTGAATGGGCTGAGCGATTGTTAAAGCTATCTGAATTTGTCAAGCATGAAGAAAACGGTCGAGATCGGTATCGGTATCAAGATATTGCGATCATCTTGGATGCTAAGAAGAAACAAGTGATCACAATGTTTCCTGATCCACAAGATGCGATCAAGTTAGACAAAAAGCCTTTGAATCCAGAGTTACAGACAAGTGTTAACGAGATGATCGCTAAATTTTTGGAAAATAAGCGACAGGAAGTAGCGGAAAATGTGCATTCAAAAGTATCTGACATTGAGCAAGCTGCAAACGATTTTCGAATCAATTCTAGCGAAGATAATCTGATTGAATTAAGATCGGTGCTCAGAATGATTGATGACGAATTAGCCAAGTATGACATGTTTGTCGCTGAGACGAAGATGATCACAGGAAAGTGAGGGTGAAACTATGACAGGGAAGAAAAGAAGTCGTAAGAGAGATAAGCGACGCCGTCGCAAGAAGAAACAGGAAAAAGCAATGTTGAAGGGAGAGAAGAAAGCATGAAATTAACACAAGTGAAGCTGTTTTCAGAATATTCTGAGTTAGATCTTGAAACAAGTATTAACAGTTGGCTTCGAGATAATCAGGTTGAAATCAAAGACATTAAGTTTGGAAATTGGATTGAATTTTCAGATTATCAACCACAAGTGGCTGATGGTGTTGGGGTTAATGCTATGTTGATTTATTCAGTTGATGAGGAGCGTGCGCAAGTTGGAAAACAGAATTAGAGAACTGCGGGCAGAAAGAGGTCTTACCTTAGCAAATCTAGCTAACAATACTGGTTTAGCAGTTAGTACTATCAGTCAATATGAAAAGGGAGATAGAAAGCCCAAAATAGAGGCTTGGCAAAAGCTAGCAGATTACTTTGGCGTATCGGTCGGCTATCTACAAGGCATAGAAGAAAAAAGCCAAACAGATGCAGGGAGACAACAGCGGTGGAATAAGAGAAAAGAGAAGATCACAAAGGCCTTACGTGAGGGATATATGAATGATGAGTCGTGGGAAAGCATCTATCAACGATTTAAGCGTGAGTGGGATGCACATGAACTTGAAGAGAGGAGAGTGCAAGGCGATGGAAATGATGACACAAGATGAGCGTGATAGTCGTATTAGACAACTAGAAGAACGCCAACTGCAGGCTTTGGAGATGTATCACACAAAAAAATGGACGTACGAACGAGCATTTAGTGAGATGGCTCATGTTCAGAAGTTGATCACTTTAGAGCATAAACGAGCGCTTGATAATTTAGAGGAAGAGACAACACAACGAATGTATGAATTAGCTTTAGAAGCTGGAAAGGTAAAAAAACATGAATAAAGGACAACGTCGAGTCATTCAATGGGATGCCAAGAAGAATGGAACTGTCTTAGGACAACCATATACGCATGGTCAAACCTATAAAGAGTGGGTCAAAAGTACAGGATCTGATAAACCAGACGAATGGAAGCAGCCTAAAAGCTGATTAAAGTAATGCTAGAACACCATACACAAAGTTTAGTGGGTAGGACAAGAATTTGTAAGGGTGGGAATAAACGAACGTGTATGAGCATTCTAAGGGGGTTAAAAGCAATGTGTTTATTTTTAAAGTGATATTCGGTGGGTTGAGCCTTATCGGATTATTAGTGATATTGATCTTGCTGATTTGGGCAGGGTTTGACAATAGATAAAATCAAAAAAAGCAATTTTTTTAACGATAGAATTTGAATTTTAAGCTGTATTGTCAAAAAAAACGACATTTTTAACAATAGGAGGAAAAGAACATGAGTTTAAACTTTTATGCAGACATCGACAATTTCAAGGTAGATTCCAAGGGCAATGTATCAATTACAGTCAAGTTAGAGGGTTGGGGGCTAAACAATCAGCTAGATAACTTATCCAAGCTAAAAGAAGATGGTCGAGCAAAGATCACAATCGAATCAGCGATCACGCATTACAAACGTACCGTAGATGCTGAAACACTTGAGCCAGTTGAATTTTTCGAAAAAGACGGTAATGGCGTGTGGACGTCAGTAAAAAATGAACAATTATCGCTTGAAGTAGGTGGAGAACAAACAATCGAACAAGATGAAGAGATCACAGCAGATATTGTTGATAAATTCCTGCTGATCGAGAATTACGAAATCAAAGGTGATTTCGAACCACGTAAAACGCTAGCAATGTTATCTGAGGGATATAGTTTTGATGAGATCGCAACGGCTTTGAAGTTTGAAAGCACAACAGAATTGATCAATAAGCTAAACGAAGCACGGGTTGAGTATGCTGCGATGGCTAAGGCATGGAGCAAAGCTAATGAAGAATAAACCAGGCACGCATTTTGGTCGTAAGGTCGAACTCGATGGGATCGTGTTTGATTCACAAAAAGAGGCTGACTTCTATCAGCGTTTTGTCAAACATAGTGGCTACGAGTTTGACGTGCATCCCCGATTTGTGCTTGAAGAAGCTGGAGCTATGACGGCGATCACATATAAACCAGATTTTGTGATCTATGATCGTAATGGACGTATCTTGCATGTTTACGACGTTAAATCTAGCTTAGATGGACGATACGGTGCTGATCCAGCTGCTAAGTTGAGATTTAACTTATTTCAACGACGGTTTAAAAAAGCTGTTGAAGTAGTTGTGCCACGCAAGAATGATTTTAAGATGCGGATCTTTGGACTAAGCAAGAACGTCAATACTCGTAGAGTTACGACAAAAGGTAAGGTACAGTTTTACGACATCATGCAAAATCTTGATTACGATCCAGCAGAATTTTTTAAAGTGAGGTGATCATCATGAGTAAGTATTACGTGATCAAGCTGTATTATCCCGGTTATCCTAAAACTCAAGCTTATGGCTATTTAAAATATGGACATATTACAGGATATGGTTACACGTACAACTGCTGTGAAGCTGCTAAGTTCAAGAGCAAGGAAAAAGCGAAAGAATACATGAATAACAAGGGACCACGTAAAATCCCACATGAGATTTGCAAGGTCACGATCGAAACGGTGGCTAAAGGTGGAAAAGATAAGTTTTAGGGGGAGTAACAAAATGACAGAAGAAAAAGATTTTTGGATCAACAAAGATGAAGTAAGTGCCTTAAGTAATGCTGAAGGAACGTTGTATAAAGTGACTCAAAAGAAAATGAACAGAAAAGGCTGGCACAAACTAAACAGCAATGAGCAGATTGTCAAACGGGTGGTACTAACTCCCGAAGAAGCTGAATGGTTTGAGAAACACAAAGATCTGCCATTCTATAACAGCAATATTAATTTGAATTTCAGTTATATGTTAGTTGAGCAGGCTGAAAAATACTCTGATATTGTTGAACAAGATTTTATCAACAGAATGTCACAAGCCTACTTCACAGGTTATACGACCGAAAAAGAGAAGAAGTATTACATCAAACCGAACTTTGATTATAAGTATTTAAGGGTAAATCGTTATGATGGCTCGTGGTATTGGGAATCTAAAACACCAACACCTTTGGGACGTCCGCAATTTACGCAGGATGAGATCGATGAGATGCAAAAAGATCCGCGCGCAAAAGGGCTAGATCTCAATGTACTCAAAGTCGAAGTATCAGAAGATGAATTGGAGGACTAGGAAATGAAAGTAAAGATTATAACAGAGGGGTATCTTCAAGAAGGAAGTGGACCATACGTATCCTTAGAAGATTCAATCAATGACTTTATCAAAGATAAAGAATTAATTGATATTAAATATCAAATAAGCTCAGCCGGTGGCTTTTTTGAAGCATTTCATCAAGTGATAATCATGTATGAAGATAAAAAAGAAACAGCAGATAAGCCAGTCGTTGAAAAGCTTAAAGAAGAAAAAGCTGATCTGGACAAAAAAATCAGAAAGTTAAAAGCCTTTTTGAATGATGACGAAAAATTATCAAGTATCGGAGAAGAGCAAGTGAAGTTGTTGCGCCTCCAGCTGGAGACAATGGAACGGTACAGTGATATTTTGTGGGCTCGATTAGACGATTTGGAGGAAACAGAATGACAGCTTTAACGATCGTGATCGCAGGTGCGACACTCGGAATTGGAATGTTTATCGGTTGGGCATTAAGGAGGGACGACTAATGTTTAAAGGAATTTGGAATGCGTTAAATATCATTGGAGTGGCAAGTTTGATGATTGCTATCTTCGTGAGAATGTCTCAGGGGTATATGTTAACAACATTGATTTTGGTTGGTCTGCTAGTAGCTTATCTGCTTAGCGTGTGCATGATTAAGTTGTGCGAGATTGCAGACCTTATGAGGGATCGCAAATGGGACGACAACGACTAAGGTACTTAGGGCCTTTTGATCCGAGACATCTAGATGCTTTAGATTGGTATATTCAGGATAAACTAGGTGATCCGAGTGCTAAATGGTATGAGCATGAGCAACTCATACCTAAGTCTAATCCACATTACAAAGAGATCTTGAAATATCGTAAAAATTATGCGCATCACCGAAAATATGGGCGACAATCACGATCTGATAAAGGTATAAGCAAATTTAGCTGGTGGGTCGTAACGGACCACAGAACTCAAAAAAAGTATAAATTCAAAACGAATGCTGAAGTAGCTAATTTTATTGGTTGTAGCTTAAGTCATGTGCGGAAGGCAAAAACGCAACAACTTACGGTAGCTAGACGTTACACGATCGATACGATCGAATGAAAAAAGCCATCGCAACAAGCGACAGCCCTCCACAAATATCCGATGCTTAATTATAACATGGAGGGCCACACGATGGAAATTGACATGACAAAAGCTGAAGAATTTGTCAATTGGTTTGAAGGAATCGATGTAGATACGATTGCAACATCAGCTAATGTACGTAAATTTTTTAAGCAAGACTATCAGAGATTAATGCGTGTAGCTGGTGTTGGAAATAGCTTCATCAAATCACCAGTGATCACAGATGAACCTAAAGCGCCCTCTTTTGGTAATAATCTAGAAGAGCGGATCGTAAAGCGAGTTTATGCGAAAGAAACGCTAGAGCGAGTCGGTGAAGCCTTAAATACACTCAGAGATGAGAGTAAGAAAATATTAGTTAGTGTATATGTTGATGATCTCAATTCATGGGAAATATGCGAATTGTTGGGATGTGAGAAAGCTCAGTATCAACTCAAGAAACGCAAAGCTGAAAACGAATTTGCAGATGCTTTCGAGACATGTTGTCCATGGTGGAAAGATCTACACGAATATAAGTGAAAAAGTCTGAGAAATCAGGCTTTTTTATTTACAATGTAGAAACTTTTGTGTATACTTTATTTAGTTCTAAAGTATTGGAGGTTACTTAGAATGAATATAACACTAAAAAGATGGGGTAATTCCGCTGCTATCAGACTCCCCAAATCGTTATTGTCAAAAATCGGAGATGATATTGTTTCATTTAATGTTGAGACCAGCGGAAAAAACTTGTTGCTTAAACCAGTAGAAAAAACAGATGTTAAGAATCTAAGTGAGTTATTTGATGGCTTTGACACAGAAGCTTATCAAAAAGAAAATCACGGTAATCTTGAGCATGATTTGTCTGAAGCTTATGGTCGTGAATTCCTTTGAATATATTGCCCTTACTTGACCGTTTCTTTGTAAGGGCAATTATTAAAATAGTAAGGAGCATAGGCTTATGAGATTTAAGTTTAGACAGGGACAAGTTGTAAAAACGAATTTAAATCCTACCCGAGGACATGAACAAAAAGGTATGCGTCCTGTGTTGATTATTTCAAATAACGAATATAATCGCTTAACGGGGTTAGTGAAGGTCGTTCCAATCACAACTAAGTTGAAGGACTTTCCAATGCATCTGGATCTTCCAGAAAATCTAGATGTTGAAGGGCAAGTTTTATTGGAGCATGAGCGAACACTTGATTTAGTATCGAGAGGGTTTGAGTTGATCGATGAAGTTCCTAAAGAATTTCTGGATAAAGTATTGTCAATAATAAAAATGACATATTAAAAAGCTATTAGCATGTAATAAGGCTAATAGCTTGAGACGGTATACAGGATTAACCACCTTTAGTATACCGTCTTTTTTTGTTGCCGTAAACTAAAGCATGAAATAAAATCAGACCTTTATCAGACTTTTTGTATACAAATAACAGACAAAAATCAGACTAAAACCATAGAAACATCAGACCATAATCAGAGCAATATCATGCTATTATGATAGTGTTCCAGAAATGGGACATGAGTTAATTTACATTCTAATAAATCTGACAATGCTTAAAGCATGACGTGCTAGAACGTCACTAAATAAATCTAGCGTGTGGGCGCGTTAAGTCCTTGCCACGTAAATTCCGAGAGTGTGGCAAAATGGCTTAATCTAGTGAGCGGTACTTTCCCCATGCCGTGCTGGTGCAATTCCAGTTTGAGCCTTTGTTTATATCATAAGTCAGCTTAACCGCTGGCTTTTTTATTTTAGGAGGTATTCAATTATGGATGGACAAAAATTTCTAAATCTATGTATCGAGAAAATCTCTAAATACATGGGAGTAGCCAAAGAAAATGTTTTAGTTGTTTGGAGTTGTAAAGTGTTACAAAATAACAAAGCATTACTAGGTATTTCAGGATCTAACGCATATTATGAGCTTACCTATAACGGCGATAAAAAAGAATTGTACATGGATGTTTATTCTAAAGATAACAATGTAGCTTTTAAAAATATTGAGTAGTCAGCTTACCGGCTGGCTTTTTATTTTGCAGAAAGGGAGCAATATGAAGCAGACAAAAGATGCTGGTCTTGTGAGTTGTGGCTTGGAAGAGTATCTAATTAACAAACTTGGTCGTGAGACTAGCAATAAGAAAGACGAGAAGTAATTTACGTAAACTACAAATTAGGAGGTGGGTGATATGAAGTGAGTCGCATTGAAGATGCTGAAAAGGACTATTTAGCTGGAATGAAGTATAAGGACATTGCCGAAAAATACGGAGTATCACTTAATACTGTCAAATCTTGGAAAAGTCGCAATGGTTGGCAAAGGGATGCAACCAAGAAAAAGGGTGCACACAAAAAAGCAAAAAGGGTGCACACAAAAAAGAGCAAAGTTGCACAGGCAAGAAGCCCGGATGTGATCGATGAGCTAGTAGAAAATGATGAGCTAAAAGACCGTCAGAAAGCCTTTTGCTTGTATTACTTGCAACGATACAATGCTACTTGGGCGTATCAAAAAGCATATGGCGCTGACTATGGGACAGCGATGAGAGCAGGTTCAAGATTGTTGAGAAATGTAGAGATAAAAAAGCAACTCACAGAGTTAAAAAAACAGCAGTCTATGGACTTGTACACTGATGCAAATGATATTCTATTGAAGTACCTGCAACAGGCAACGGCAGACATTACAGACGTGCTAGAATTCAAGTCTGTCAAAAAACTTAAATGGTCTAAAGTTCACGATCCAGAAGGTGATTATGAAGATGATGCCGGCGCTTATCGTTTAGATCCGTGGATAGATCCACAGACAGGTAAGCAAGGTTACTATTACGAAACAATCATTGTTTTAAAGGATAGCAGTGAGATCGATACAGCAAATATCAAGAGCGTACGCATTGATAAAGGACAGCCAGTGGTCGAAATGTATGATAAACAGACTGCAATGCGTGAACTGTTGGATCGCTTGCCAGAACCAGATAATTCGCTCGCTGATGACGATGGCTTTATTAAGGCTATCGAACAAGCTATCCCGGGAATTTGGAATAATGCAGATGTAGAAGGAGTGGAAAGTAAAAAGAATGGCCAAGAAAAACGCACTAAGTAGATCATCTTTTAAGTTCACAACCTTTTCACGGAAGCAACTGATGGTTTTAACGTGGTGGAAAGTTCCATCCTTGCAAGACAAAGAAGTGCTTGTTTGTGATGGGTCAGTTCGTGCAGGTAAGACCGTGGTGATGTCATTGTCCTATGTTTTGTGGGCTATGAATAGTTTCAATGGTGAGCAATTCATTGTATCCGGTAAAACGATCGGATCGCTCCGACGCAATGTTATCAGACCATTAAAACGTATGCTCGAAGGTCGTGGCTACTCTGTAAAAGATAGTCGCTCAGAGAATATGCTCGTGATCCAAAAAGGCAACAAAGAGAACTATTTCTTTTTATTTGGTGGTAAGGATGAAGGATCACAGGATCTAGTGCAAGGGTTGACCGCTGGCGGCGCTTTCTTTGATGAAGTTGCACTTATGCCACAAAGTTTTGTTAATCAAGCGATCGCTCGTTGTTCAGTTGAGGGATCTAAGCTGTGGTTTAATTGTAACCCTGCAGGTCCGTATCATTACTTTAAGTTAGATTGGATAGATCAGTTAAGTGAGAAGAATGCGATCCGTATTCATTTCACGATGAAAGACAATCCATCCCTATCGCAGGCGATCATTGAACGTTATGAACGTATGTTTAGCGGTGTGTTTTATCAACGCTACATTCTTGGGCTTTGGGTCATGTCAGAAGGTGTTATCTATGACAACTTTGATAAGAACAGCATGGTAGTTCACGATCTGCCGGAGCATTTTGAAAAATACTATGTATCGTGCGATTACGGTACACAGAACCCAACTGTTTTTTTATTGTGGGGACGTAATCGAGGTACTTGGTATTTGATCAAAGAATACTATTATTCTGGGCGTACTAGTGCTAAGCAAAAAACTGATGAACAGTATTGTGAAGAGCTTAAAAAGTTTCTAGGGAAGATCCGTGCTCAGATCATTATTGATCCATCGGCGGCCTCTTTTATTGCAGTGTTGCGAGAAAACGGCTTTAAAGTCAAGAAAGCTAAAAATGATGTCGTTGATGGTATTCGAGTTACTCAAAGCGCAATGAATGAAGGTAAGATCCTATTTAGTGATACTTGCTCTAATTTATTTAAAGAGTTAGCAAGTTATATCTGGGATGAAAAGGCAGCTCAACATGGCGAAGACAGACCAGTCAAGGAACATGACCATGCTTGTGATGCTATGCGCTATTTTGTGTATATGGTGATCCACAAAAACTTTACTGCAAAAATTACAAGACGGCCTAATGTTCGAGGATTATAGAAAGAGGGTGGTTATGTGGCTGTTTCGATCGATAAGAACCTATTAGAAAATGTAAACGAGCCAAATATCAAAGCTATCAACTATGCGATCAAAGAGCTTCAGAAACGTCAAAAAAGGCTGGATAAGTTAGCCGACTATTACAATGGTAAGCAAGATGTCAATAATCATAAATTTGATAATTCTAAGGTGAAGTCAGCAAATATTATGATCAACCATGCTAAATATATCACTGATATGAATGTCGGTTTCATGACAGGCAACCCTGTTAAGTATACTGCTGATAAGGATAAAAGCATTGATGATGTACTTGATGTATTGAAGGATGCTGATATTCACAAGCATGATATCGAACTTGAAAAAGATCTATCTGTTTTTGGTTATGGCTATGAATTGCTGTATCTTAAAGAAACAGAACCAGAGGCGACAATAGATGAAGCGGGCAATGAAAAATTGACCCCGAACACTGAATTGAAAATCGAAGTCATTGATCCTCGTGCTGCGATCGTCGTTACTGATGACACCGTGGAACATGATCCATTATTTGCTGTCTTTGTGCAACCAAAGAAAGATCTTGATGGGCGCATGGATGGCTATAGTGTGACAGTGTACATGCCTAAGCGTGTAGTTGAATTTAGGACTAAAATGGCAATGGAGTTATCCGATACCGATACGATCGTTTATGATGGCGAAAATTTATTTAATGCTGTACCGTTGATAGAATATCGCAACAACGAGGAAAGGCAAGGAGATTTTGAACAACTTATTTCATTGATCGATGCGTATAACTTGCTACAAACTGATCGCATTTCGGATAAAGAAGCGTTTGTTGATGCTATCTTAGTTACATTTGGTTTTGGTCTAGCCGAAGACGATGATGATCTTAAAGCTCTAAAGAATGGTGTTTTGAATGCTCCATCCCGCGAAGACGGCGCAGATATCAGCTGGCTAACTAAGTCGTTTGATGAAACTCAGGTCAATTTGCTCAGTCAATCGATTGAGAACGATATCCATAAGATCTCATACGTACCGAACATGAACGATGAAAAATTCATGGGCAATGTGTCTGGTGAAGCTATGAAGTTCAAGCTTTTTGGCTTGGAAAATCTTTTATCGATCAAAAAGCGTTACTTCTTTGATGGGTTACGTCGTCGGCTCAATCTGATCCAAATGATCGTAAATATTAAGGGTGGTAATGACGATGTAAGTGGCTGTGGTATCGAGCTCACGCCAAACATTCCAGTCAATTTATCTGATGTTGTAAGTAATATCAAGAACGCTGACGGCATCATCCCACGTAAGATCACTTACGGCTGGCTACCACAAGTGGACGATCCGCAAGAGATCATTGATGAAATGGATCAACAAGATGCGAAAAACATCAAGAAGAATCAACAGGCCTTGCAACAAGATCCCGATCGCATAGAATGGAGTGATAGTCAAAATGATCAAAGTGAAGATGATAAAGAAAAACAACAAGACGACGATCACAGCAAGCGGACACGCTGAATATAGTTCATATGGCTCTGACATCGTCTGTGCGTCGTTTTCCACATTATTGACACATACGATCAATAATTGCACTAACGTTTCTGTAAGCGATAATGATGGAGTTTTAACGGCTATCTTTTCAGATGGTGAAAGCATTGAGAATAAAACGCTACTAAAAGCATTTGAAAATACAGTTGGTCAACTTGTTAGTCAATACGGTGATTACATCGCAATCACGTTCTAGGTGAGTCTATGAAAGGTGATAAGGATCAATTTAATTATTGGCAGTTGCGTGATCTGCAAGGTGAGCAGGACAATCAAGATGAAGCAATTGACAAATTAAACATTATCAATAGTGCTTATCAAAAAGCGCAAATATATTTAAGCGACGAGGTCAAAAAGATCTATCGTCGCTATTTTTATGCAGATATTTCGACTGATGAAATTGAAAGCATCATGTCTTCGCATATCTCTCCGTCCGAGCTAGTTACATTAAAAGCACTATCTAGCAATATTGCTGACAAAGACAGTAAAAAGGCAGTTGATGATTACTTGAGTAGATTAGCTGCTAAGAGTCGGATCACTAGGTTAGAAGAGATACAGGTTAAAGCCTATATTGTAGCTAGATCAGCTGGAGCAGTTGAGCTAGAGCAAAATGTTAAGCTGCATACAAATGTAATGGAACGCGCTTGGAAACAAGCAGAGAAGCAAGGTGTTGTGTATGACAAAGCTAGAGACTATAAGCTTGGAGACGACAACACTAAGCCGAAATTAGAGCAACAAAAAAATGAAGTTATCATCAAAGATCCTAAGACAGGTAAAGAACTTGCTAGTGTACCTATGAAGTTTGATGAGCCCAAAACAAAGCTCACAAAAATGCCAAATAGATATGTTGAGCGGGCCTTGAATAGTCGATGGAATGGTAGTAATTTCTCATCTCGTATCTGGGATAACACTGACAAACTTGCTGATCGCTTGAAAGAGTTATTTACAGTCAAAGAGCTCAGCAACATGTCAGAACGTGAGATGATCAAGCGTATCGATCAAGAATTTAATGTCGGCAAGTTCAATGCTAGTCGTTTGATCAGAACAGAAGTTAATTACTTTTACTCTAAAACCAAGCTCGACAATTGGAAAAGTAGAGGCGTCAAACAGTATCAGCTGATAGCTATCTTAGACAGTCGAACAAGTAAGATCTGTCGTAGTATCAACAAGAAGATCTTCAATGTTAAGGATGCAATTTTTGGCAAGAATATGCCACCGTTACATCCCTTTTGTCGTACTGTACCTGTGATTTATTTAGGTTTTTCTAAAGATATTATCAAAGATGACTATGATATGATCAAAGAACTTTTAGGCGAAGATATGCCTAGCAAAAAAGTATACGATAAGCTTAAAAGCGATGGGGGTAGTTACTGGAACAACTTAAACGTTGACATCAAAAGAAGACTAGATTTGAAAAAACATCCCGAAAAGGCGTTACCTAACTTAGAAAATATAGTATTTCCTGAAGCAAAATTTACAGGGTATTTATTTAGTCGAGAAAGTAAAAAAGGATGGAATAAAGGAAAAATAATCAAAGAAAAGCTAGGTTATGATATAGATAATTTTTCAGATTATATAAATGCCATAGAAAAAGCTACTAAATTATATCCATCGAAATTTAAAGGCAACAATGGTTTTGGAGATGTGTACGAACAAAAAATAATGTTATATAATAAAAATGGCATCCCAGTGAATGTTATTGTAGGTTGGATAATACCGAAAGATAATCTTAAACAAATAAGATTTACGAGTAGCTATATTAAGGAGGTTAAGAAAAATGAGTAAACTTATCCCACAGGAATATGATGAAGTTATTTTGAAAACAGGTGAAGAAGTTTGTTTAATGGATCAATTAGACGAAACTCATTTCCTTCCTGATTATGGCGTTGAAACACCTGAGCAAGAAGAAAAAACGATGGCGATGATACCAATTTCAATTGATGACATAGAAAAAGTAATTCGTAGACCTAAACGCGTTCGCTAATTGAGCGCGTTTTATTTTATCTTCCCGACCCGAGTAAGTCATAAAACTGCTTAAATTAAATATGTGTGTGGGCTTGTTGACGCACACTTTAAAAGTCGCTGTGTAGAAATATGGGGCGGCTTTTTTGGTGCAGTCATCTACAAGTGTGCATGGGTAGAAAGGATCACATTATGAAAAAAGAATTATTGCTGTTAGATCTGCAACGTTTTGCAGAGGGTGAATCAGTTGGAGAAGGTGATACACAAACACAGACGCAAGAAAGTGAAAAAGGTACTGAGACCCAATCAGAGCCGTTTAAAACTTTTGAAACCGAGTCAGAGATGGATTCGTTCTTTGATAAAAAGCTCTCTAAAGCATTAGAAACAGCTCGTTCTAACTGGCAAAAAGAACAAGAAGAGCAAGCTAAAACAGCCCAAGAGCGCAAAAACATGACCGAAGAACAAAAGCGTGAGTATGATCTCAAGCAACGCGAACAAGCGTTAAGCGATCGTGAAGCTGAGATCACAAAACGCGAAAACAAAAGCAAGCTAGCAAATCAGTTGATCCAAGATGGATTACCAGCCGGATTAGTTGATGTTTTCGGTGATGTACTTGCTGATGAAGATACAATGAATGCTAGTTATCAAAAGGTAAGTGAAGTTTTTAGAAATGCTGTACATGACGCAGTTGAAGCACGATTGGCTCAAGGTGCACGTACTCCTAAGAGTACACAAAATAGTATGTCATCTAAATCTGTAGGTGAGATGTTTGCTGAGAAGGCTAATAACGCTAATCAGTCTAAAAATGATCTTTGGAAATAGGAGGAAAAAGAATGTATACACAATTTCAAAGTGGGAAGCAAGTTAATTTTTTAGCTTCTGAAAAGTTTACTGCTTTTACTGAAACGATCAATAGTACTAACTACAACGTTCAAACTGATGATTTAGGGCGTAAATACGTGCCAGCAGGCACAGTTTATCCAACGAATGATGCTAAAGCGATCGGAATCACAGTTAACGACGTATATGTACTAAGTGATGGATCTAATCAAATGGTTGCTGTTATGCGTGAGGGTTGGGTCTTGAGTCAACGTTTAGATCCAGTGCCATCTGCCGAAGCGATCAAAGCAATGACAGCGATCCACTTTAAAGATTTAGAAGCAGAAGCTACAACAAAAGTTAATCAATAAACAGTTAGGAGAGAAAATAGTAGATGAAACATCAAGTAATTAATTTAGATCTACAACGCTTTGCAACGCCGATCCTTGATATGTTCAGTCAAAAGACGGTACTCGATTATACTCGTAACCGCCAATACCGTGACATGCTGGGTGATACCTTATTTCCAGCCGTCAAGGTTCCTACTTTAGAAGTAGATATTTTAAAAGCAGGTAGTCGTGTACCGACGATCGCTAATATTTCTGCCTTCGATACTGAAGCAGAGATCGGCAGTCGTGACGCAAAGAAAATGACCGCAGAACTTGCTTATGTAAAACGTAAGGTGCAACTCACGGAAGAAACGCTTATCAAGTTACAATCGCCACGTAACACGGCCGAAGAAAATTACTTAAAGCAATATGTCTTCAATGATATTGATGCGATGGTCCAAGCTGTGCTTGCTCGTGGGGAAAAGATGACAATGGAAATGTTTGCCACAGGTAAGATCACAGATAAGAAAAATGGTATTTCTATTGATTACAAAGTTCCAAAAGAACATCAAGTATCATTGACAGGAAATGCTGTTTGGGGCAGTGACAGCGCCTCTATCATCCAAAACCTGCAAGATTGGTCTGATGAATTAGATATCACACCGACACGAGCTCTAACCTCTAAGAAGGTATTACGGACATTAATGCGTAGTACCGAGATCAAAGAAGCGATCTTTGGTAAAGATACTGGGCGTGTTGTGGGACAATCGGACCTAGATCAATGGATGACAGCCCAAGGATTACCGATCATTCGTGCTTATGATGGTAAGTATCGTGAAGAAGATAGTAAGGGCCAAGTGAAGACGCAAAGATATTTCCCAGAAGATCGTATCGTTCTCTTTAATGATGAAGTACCTGGTCAAAAGATCTATGGCCCAACACCAGAAGAAAATCGCTTAGTTTCAAGCAATGCACAAGTATCTAAAGTTGGCAATGTTATGGCTAAAGTTTACGAGACGGGTGAAGATCCGATCGGAACTTGGGTATTAGCAGCTGCAACTATGCTTCCATCGTTTGCCAGCGCTGATGATGTATTTCAGGCGAAGGTTCTTTAATTTTGGAGGGATTAAATGTGGATCAACAAATACTTACGATGGCTACCGCCTTAGGTACAAGACTGAATAATAGTGATGAAGCTTTAATGATCGATCTGATCGAAGAGGCGGTCGCTTTAGTCCTTGATTATACTGGTCAAAAGAAATTAGTTGGTAACCTTACCGTCTATGTAAAACGCTTGGCAATCGTCAACTACAATCGTCTAGGCTTAGAGGGCGAGACACAACGCTCTGAAGGTGGCGTCACTAACTATCTTGAGACGGGAATTCCTAAAGATATTCGACAAGGATTGAATCAGTATCGGATCGCTAAGGTGACTAAACTATGAGATTAAAAGAAAGCGACTTAACAACAGTTTATCTAAAAGAGCCTCTAAACACTCAGGACGATGAAGGTTACAATGTCAAAGGCTGGGGTGATCCTAAAGAAATTAGAATGAATGTTCAATCTGCAGGTGGAGCGGTCAACACTCAACTTTATGGCAAGGATATCAAGTATATCAAGGCGTGCAAATATCAAGGTACGGAACTTAGCGAAAGTCGTGGCGAAGGTTTTGGTATTTGCCTATATGTTGACAAGAGTGAAGATCCTGACTATAAGATCACAGCTATTCAAGAATTTTCAACCCACAAAAATATCACATTAGAGCGTATTAAAAGGGATGATGATCATGCTCGAAGTTGAGATCCATGGTTTAGATAAACTCAAAACAAAGTTAAATAAGTTACCAGATGTTCTAGCCAAAGCTACAATGAATGGTCAAGAAGACGCGATCGAACAAGCAGAGGCTTATGCAGTTGATGAATTGCAATCAAGTATCAAATATTCCCAAGGGGAGCTTGCTAGAAGCTTTAAGCATGAAGTTAGACAAGATGGCGATGATCTAGTTGCGCGTTGGTGGAATTCATCTATGGTTGCTATTTTCCGTGAATTTGGGACTGGTAAAGTTGGTGAAAATTCGCCTAAAAAATTACCACCAAATATTGCGATTACGTACCGACAAACGCCATGGTATATCCCAGTCGAAGAAGTTGATATCGATCTAAACAAGATTTATGGTATGCCAAAGATCAAGATCAAAGGGAAATACTTCTATCGAACAACAGGACAGCCTGCACGTCAATTTATGACGCCGGCAATGGATCGTCTTGCTAAAGAAGCGCCTGACATCATAAAAATGCGTGTAGAACAAGAATTTAGAGACAAATTAGGTGATTAGATGGAAATTTATAATGTTAAAGCGCTGGTTTTTAAGACCTTGAAAGCTATGTCAGAATTAAAAGTGGTCTCACCAAATTATCCAGATAACTTTACAAAATTTCCGACAGCGATCTATAAAACATCTCAATCATCGTATATTCGGAATAATAAACAACAAGAGACTGACACTGAATGGCAGATCACTATCGATCTGTACAGTGATAAAGGATCATTGACCAAGATAAAAGATGAGCTCATTGCTAAGTTTTCAGCAATGGGCTTTTCTAATAGTGTTGGTGATCAAGATTTGAATGGAGTAACTCGAGTGCTGATCGTATTTAGCGGTGTTGTTGATAATACGAGCGGACGAGTTTATCAGAAAGGATGATAACAGTGAAAAAAGTAAAAATTTATAGTGACGTTTTGGCGTTAGATCTACAACGCTTTGCAGTCGATAATACGGAAGGGCTTGTCGGAACAGGTACTAAGCTTGAACGATCGTCTGACGGTACAACTTGGGAAGAATTTGCAGACATTAAGACGATTCCTGAATTAGGCGGTGACACTGAAAAAGTTGACGTTACAACTTTAGCTGACGATCGACGCAAGCAAGTTGAAGGGATTCAAAATGCTTCTAACGTACAGTTCCAAGTTGTTTACAAAGGACCAAGCTTTAAAAAGGCTTTAGCTGAAGCCGGCGATCGTAAACAATACCAATGGAAAGTTACCTATCCAGATGGAATGACTGCCACAATGCGAGGCTCTTACAACATTAAGTTTGGATCTGTCGCCGTTAACGGGGCTTTAGGTTACACTATCACGATCACAGTATCCGATGGTCCACACTTCACGGCAGCAACACAAGGTGCATCTCACTAACATTTAAGTAGATGTAGGTTCGAGTCCTGCATCTATTTCTTAGTAAAAATTAGATTAAGGAGTTTTATATATGGCAACATCAATTAAAAAAGCAACTAAAAAAATGCAATTTGGGGATCTTGAATTAAGCTTACGTCTAGGCGGACGTGAAGTCTTTAATGCTGAAAAGCGCTTAGGTAAATCAATGCTCTCTTTATTCATGGATAGTCAGGGCGGAAACAAATTACCGCCTGTAAATGAGATTTTGATCGTACTTCAAAGTGCCAACCAAACTGCAGGCGTTACTGATAAAAAGATCGTAGAAGCTTTTGAAAAATATTTAGATCAAGGGCATACTACGATGGAATTATTTAGTGAGTTGATGGAATTGCTAGAATCGTCTGGTTTTTTCGGGAAAAAGACGGGCAAGAATTCGAAGACAGATACGGAATCGGTGTCGCTCGAAGCAGAAGAACCAGCCGAAGACGCACTTCTATAAAAAACGAAGAGAATGGCTTAACTACTGTCTCTCAATTTTTTGAAGAATTATACCCGGTCGCAGTTGAAGCTGGGATCGATGCTGATCGCTTTTGGGAAATGGATCTATTAGAGATCATGACTCAGATCGAAGCTAATAATAAGCGACGTTTAGAAGAATGGCGAGCTAAGGCGTATATGGATCATAGATTAAGTGAATTAATGGCTGTTGCGGTCAATGATCCAGCTAAACTTCCAAAAGTTGAAGAAGCTTATCCATTTGTGAAAGAAGAACATGCTGATCAAAAATTAGCAACCAAAGAAGCTGAGTGGAAAAAAGATCAGGCTTTATTTATGCAACAGGCACAACGGATCAAACAATTTAATGCAGATAAAGCGGGAGGAGGTGTGAAGAGTGAATCTTGAAGAACTTGAGTTAAGATTTAAAGCTAACTATGGCGATGTTATTCAAAAGATGGACGAGTTTGTTGCGTTGGTCGGACAAAAAACTGGCGATTTACAAATGAAGACCCAAGGTAATTTGAATCGGATCCGGCAAGCGCTTGGTGAAACTTTGGCTAAATCATCAGAAGCAGCTAAAGAGGAAGTCCAAAAACGTGGTGAAGCTGAAAATGATAAACAAAAAGCGATCCAAAAAACGATCGAGGTACAGGACAAAGCAACAGAGAAGATCCTTGAAAGTAATAGGACGCAAGCTGAAAGTTCAAGGGATGCTGTTAATGCTTCGGAAAAAGGACTGGATAGTTTAACAGCAAGATTGCAAGAAGCATCAAATATGCAACAACGCATCGCTAATCAAACCAAAATAGCCCGTGAAAGTGTTGGTGACATTCCTAAACCTAAATCAGATAGCAAGAGAGTGGCTAATAGCCAGACAACGCCTAAAGTACAGACCGAAGAAGAAAAATTACGTCCTTACATGCCTAAACGTGAAGTTGATTTTGGAATCGATGATGAGATCCAAAAAGAAGCTATTAGAGCTAAAAAGGAAGTTGATGAATTAGTCTCCCATATTGAACAAAAAATGGAACAGGCTCGTTCGATGCAACGAAAGATCCAAGCCTTAACAGCTAGCAAAGACGATCTTGACATGAGTAAACAAGGAAGCCAAGTTAAGGCTTTAAAATTAGATAATCAGATCGCTGATGCTCAAGTTAAGATGGAAAGATTCCAAAACCAAGCTAAAGCTCTTGCACAACAAATGAAGCAGGAGTTTGCTACAATTCCGACATCTCTAGAAAAAATTGCAGATGAAATGGATCGAAATGAAGCACAGATCGAAAAGGTTAGACGATCTATCGCAAAGTTGCGCCAAACTGATGAGATGATGGGACGATCCTCAAGTAAAAATACTAATTTAAAAGCTGCAGAAAAAGAATATACGCAACTGCTCGCTCGAAATAATGAGTTATCAAAAGCGTATAGTTACGTAAGCGCTAGAGGAGAAGAACTCAAGTCCGTTACTTCAAAAGTCAATACAGAGCTGGCTAAAGAAGGTAACACAGCAACTACGACAAGCTCTAAATTTAATCGCCTGAAGAATACTATTTCAGGGCTCTCATCATCGTTTAAACGTATCGGAAATGATGGTGGTTCTTCGATGCGCAAAGCCAGTTCAAGTGCTTCGTTACTAGGAGAACGACTAAAAGGCGTCAAAATGGCAATGGGCATGTTAGCCAGTCAGTTGATCGTATTTACTTTGTTGTATCAAGGGATCATGATGCTTGCCCAAGGAATGGGTGCAGCGCTTATGACAAATAAGCAATTTGCAAGTAGTTTTAATGCGATCAAAGTCAATCTATTGACAGCTTTTTATCCGATCTATAGTTATGTTTTACCTGCAGTCAATGCTTTTATGAGCGCCTTACAACGTGCTACTGGGTGGATCGCACAATTTACGTCTGCTTTAACAGGGATGAGTTTATCAAATGCTCGAAGTGGTGCTAAAGGCCTGTATGAACAAGTACAAGCAATGAATGATACTTCAAAGGCGGCAAATAAGGCTAGTGACGCAGTGAAAAAACAGCAAGCAGAGCAGGCCAAAGCTGTGCGAAGAGCTAACCAACAGATCGCACAAGCTAACCGTGAAGGTGCAGCTGCAGTTGCATCTGAAAATGAAAAGATCAAAGCCGCTAATGAACAAGCGAAAAAGGCTTTCGAAGATACTAAAAAAGCAAACGAAGAACTCCAAGCTTCACTTATGGGGTTTGATGAATTAAATGTCCTTGATAATAACAAAGCGAAAGATAACAGTAAATTTGAAGCTCAACCGCTCGAAAAATTTACCCCACAGCAAAAGCAAGATACACCTATTTTTGACGATCCAGCACAAGACGATACTTCATTAGACAGTGATAAACCTAGCATTGATTGGAATGTCCCACTTGAAGGGTACCAAAGCGCGATCGATGCAGTCGATAAGATTAAAAAAGTTTTAGGCGAGATCTTTGACCCGATGAAAAAAGCTTGGGATGAAAAAGGTCAAGCTGTGATCGATGCTGCTAAGTATTCGTGGGCTGAGATCAAGCGTTTATTAGGTGATGTCGGTAACTCATTCATGCATGTTTGGGATAACGGGACCGGGCAAAGAGTCGTTGAGAATTTGCTTCAGTTATTGGCGGACATGCTTAACATCGTTGGCGATATTGCTAGAGCATTTGCAAATGCATGGGAACAAGGTGATCGTGGCACAAGATTTATTCAATCTATTTTTGATTCATTGAATAGAGTCCTTGAGTTGATACATCATATAGCTACATCGTTTAGAGAAGCGTGGAATGATGGTACAGGCGAACGGATCGCAGCACATTTGATCGAATTATTTACTGGTATTTCAAACACTATTGGTAATTTAGCGGGACAGTTCGACAAAGCTTGGCAACACGGTAATGTTGGTACATCGATCTTTAAGACTATTTTGGGTATGGTTGATGATATGCTTGGGGCTTTGAGTGATATGGCTAACTATACAGCCAACTGGACCAAAAAACTTGATTTTACCCCACTGTTACAATCGATCGATAACTTGCTTAAATCTATCCGACCAGTCACAAAAGATGTCTGGGACGGCATTGAGTGGGCCTATAAGAATGTATTATTGCCACTGGCCAAGTTTGCGATCACCGACTTGATTCCCGAGTTCTTTAACTTACTAGCGGCAGCTCTTAAGGTAGTTCATAGTGTCGTTAAAGCCGCTAAGCCTGTTTTAGGTTGGCTCTTCGATGATTTCATAAAACCACTTGCCAAAGTGGCAGGTTTTGTGATCATCGAGTCTTTAAAATTATTGACTAAAGCATTAGAAGGGCTATCTGATTGGGTCGATAAACATCAGACGGCTGTTAAGGTGATGACAGGAACGTTGCTTACTTTATTCGGGATAAAGATAGCAGGTAGTGTTATTTCTGGTATCAAAAACTTTATCGATACTATTAAAATATTAACAATGCTCAAGTTTGATAAGTTAAAAGCCGGGGCAAAATATGCTGATGATCTTTTAGGCGTTGTGATTGATTTCGGTAAGCATCCGATTACAAAAATCAAAGAACTTACTAAGCTAACGTTCGATAATATAAAAACAGGTTACACCAATGCTAAGAACCTATGGGGAGAAGTTAATAAGAGTTGGCAAAATAGTAATCTTGCCAAAACTGACTTCCTTAAGTCCGTACGCTCGTCCATTAAATCTGGTGAGCCTATGAAGCTAGGGCAAAAGCTGGGGACGGGACTATCTGGAGCGATGATAGCTGTAACTTCCGGAATTGATATCTATAAAGGTATCAAGGCTAAAAATAAAGAAGATAAATTTCAAAACTTTGGTTCAGGTATCGGTGGTGCTATTGGTGGTGGTATCGGACTTTATTTCGGTGGACCTTTAGGAGCCGCCATTGGTCAACAAATTGGATCTTTTATCGGTAAATGGGGCGGTATTGGCGCTTCTAAGTTTGGTGATGGATGGTCTAAGTACGGTAAAGGTAAAAAGCCTAAAGATTGGGTTGAAGCTATTGGCTTTAAGTCTCATGAGATCTTAGATAACTTTACCTCTTGGGCTAAATCAGTTGGTAAGGATATCAATACCAACATCACCAAAGGAAAGAAGGAAGTTCAGAAAGCTAGTTCTAACCTTGGTAAGTGGTCTACCGATTTTATTTCAGGTACTAAGAAAACTTTGTCTAAGTGGGCTTCTGATATTGGTTCTAATATCAATAAAGATGTAGATAAAGGCAAGAAATTTGCAACTTCTGCTGGTGACAAGATCAAGTCTTGGACCACAGGTTTTATTACTGATGCCAAAAAGAAAATTCATGATTGGTCATCTTCGATCGGTGGAAATGTAAATAACAGTGTTGAAACAGGTAAGCATCTAGCTCAAAATGCAGGTTCCAAGCTCAAAAGCTGGACGACCGATTTTAGAGATTCTGCTAGTGGTCTTGTAAGATCTTGGGCCGAAAGATTGGGCGATCATATCAACAACGGCTCTGAATCTTCAAGATCAAATTCCACTAATGCTGGTAGAAAATTATCAGAATGGACAAGAAGTTTCTTCAGTGATGCTAATAGTAGCATTTCAGGCTGGGCTGGTGGTCTAGGTGGTCACGTCGATCGTGGCATGGGTAATGCATATAGCTCAGCCATTAATGCAGGTAAACGATTAGGTAGCTGGGTCTCTGATTTTAGACATAATACTGCTAGAACATTGAGCGATTGGGCTGGCGGCTTAGGCGATACAATCGGCGGTGGGATCACTAAAGGGTTGCAAAGTATCAAAAGTGCTGTTGGAAAAGTCGTTGATGCTATTGTAACTCCGGTAAAGAATGCTACAGGTAAGATCAAAGATGGTATCGATTGGGTCTTGAACAAATTAGGAGGTGGATCACTTAATTGGGGCTTCTTTAACTGGAACTCTTACGAAACTGGGACAGAAAATCACCCCGGTGGTTTGGCTCTAGTCAATGATCAAGTTGGTGATATCTACCGCGAAAGTTACGAGTTGCCAAATGGTGAGCAAGGCCTATTTCCAGCACAGCGCAACTTTTTAACTTACTTGCCAGCTGGCACCAAAGTTAAAACTGCCACAAGCACAGCTAATGAGCTATCTAGTATGGTTCCTAAGTATGCTGGTGGGATCGGTAGCTTTAATTTTGATTTTAGCGGAATATCTAGAGCGCTTAGTGGGCTTAACTTCAGTGGACTAGGAAATATTTTTAGCGGTGTTAGTAGCTTCGTTGGCGGTGTGATCGATGAATTAGAAAACGTTATGGATGATATTGCTCATCCGGGTAAACTAGTTGATTATATCGTCAATAAATTTGTTACTTATGACTGGGGCTTAGGCGAAGCTTCATTGAAATTCGCTAAAGGAGCAGTCAACGAGGAAAAGAAAGGTATGATGAACTGGGCTAAAGATGTTATCCAAAAGTTTGGAGGTTCAACTCATCAAAGTGGCCCGGGAGCGGAAGGTTGGCGTGGAGCTGTAAAAAAGGCTTTACGAGAAAATGGTTTACCAACGACTTCGGCTTATGTAGATGCTTGGGTTCGTCAGATCAATACTGAATCTGGTGGTAATGAACGGGCTATTGGTGGTGATGATGGTTTAGCTGAAGGAAATGCAACAGGTCTCTTACAGACTAAACCGGGTACATTTAGAGCCTACGCTTTTCCGGGACATGGCGACATCATGAAAGGTTACGATAATATGTTAGCAGCTATTAATTACGCTAAGCATCGCTATGGCTCTGATATGTTAGCTGTGATCGGACATGGTCATGGATATGAGAATGGCGGACTTATCAATAAACACGGTTTCTATGAAATCGGTGAAGGAAATAAACCTGAGATGGTCGTGCCTTTGAGTGATCGTGAATTGGGAATGCAACGGATCAATGAGGCAATAACGTTCATGAACCGTAATTTTGGTGGTGGTTTACAGATGCCATCATCAATAACTACGGGAAGTTCGCTTGGTAGCAGTATTTTTGATGGATCAGACTCTTCAACTAATGAAAAGCAAGTCAGCGGAGGCCTTAGTGAGTTAGCTACAAACTTAGTCAATGCTATTTTGCAAGGCTTGCAAATGCAACAAGCTGGCCAGACCAATGCACAATCTACCGATTTAAACGTTCATGTTCAAATTGGAGATGAATCTTTTGGAACGCACGCTATTAAAGGTATAAATGCTATCAATCAACGTAATGGCAAAAATATGTTGATCTTATAAGGAGTGAATTTGTGATTGTATTATTTAAAAATTTCTGGGACAGTGGTTGATCCGGCGCCACAAACTATGAGCGTTGGAATTCAGGATATAGATGCTAAAGCAACTCGTGACGCACATGGGTTGTTGCACCGTGATCGAGTTGCAACTAAAAGAAAAATAACTCTGACTTTTGGTGCTCTAACAGTTTCTGAATGTGCACAGATCTTAAATGCTGTCAAGAATGAGTTTTTTAGTGTTGAATTTTTAGATCCACAAGACGGGCAGATGCGATCAGGAACATTTTATGTTGGTGATCGGACTACACCAGTCTATTCTTTTGTTGATACCTATCCAGTTTGGAAAGGTTTATCCTTTGATCTAATTGAACAATAGAGGAGGTGATCATAGGTGCTAACACAAGCAAAAGAGGTAGTAGATGCTTGGCGTGCATCACAACGAACATTAGATATTAAAGTTCTTGTCAATGGAACTACGTATACCGCTCGAGATATCAATAGCTTAAAGTATGATTCGGGTGCATATACTGGCGAGACATTCGCTATTGGATCAACATATTCAAATAGTGTTCAGATTGAATTCTCGCATCTTGTCGAAGGGTTAAAACTTGGAATGAAAGTTTTACCTAGTATTGGGATCAAAACAGCCAGTGGCTACGTTTATGAACCTTTGGGTGTTTTCGTCATTTCAAACGAGATCAAAATGGATCGAAATAATAACCTGACAACTATTAGCGCAAGTGACCAATTTTGTGGACTTGAGGGGATATATGAATCATCTCTTAGTTATCCCGCAAAAGTGTTGGATGTGATCGCCGAGGTATGTGCTAAAGCCGGTGTTAAAGTCAATACTGGTGACTTAGCCAGATTACCTAAGCAGTCCGACCTTCCTACTCCTATCACTGGCCAAAGTTATCGCAAGGCGCTTGGATGGATCGCTCAATTATATGTTGGTTATGCACTCTTTGACCGGCAAGGTTTATTTACAATCAGAACGATCGCAGAACCAAATTATTCACTAGATCCTAGTCAATATGAACAAGCAGGCCTAGTTAAAAATGAGGCTACTTATAAGATCGGGGGTATTCAATGCCAAACAACGATCACGACTGAAACTAGGGATGGAGAGAAAACAGAAACAACGCAAACCTATCAGGCAGGATCAAGTAGCGGTGCGCAGATCAAGTTGGAAAACAACATCATGACAGTTGAAAGACTTAATGATATTTGGGAACGTTTGAAAGATCTTAATTTCTACCCTTTCAGTTTGAACTGGTTTGGAAATCCAGCTATCGAAGCGGGCGACTGGCTTAGATTAAAGGATAAGCAAGGCAATTCGTTTGTTGTCCCTAATAATAGCTATACACTTGATTTTAATGGCGGACTTTCAGCTGTTTCTAAAGCTGATCAGACGTCTAGCTCTGCACAGGCGATCAGCTGGAGCGGTAGTGTTATGCAGGCGATAAAAGAGCTACAAGTTCGAAATGCTCCTGACGGGACGGTCATTTATCCGACGACGGTCACAAGTCCACCTGAAAATGCAAAAGTAAATGATATCTGGTTTAAAAAGAACGGAAATGATACAGAACTTTGGGTATATGAAAAACAAGATGATGGCTCTGGCGTTTGGAAAAGAAATGATTTAGCAAATGATGAGATCAAGAAACAGATCGAAGAACAACAAACAGCTTTAGAAGAAGCGCGTTCAAAAGCTGATCAGGCATATCATTCAGCTGAGAATGCACATTTGACCGCTGATACTATTTACAAAGACTTCATGTCTGTACAAACAGATATGTCGGCACAAATTGCTGATGCAAGCCAAAAGGCGCAAGAGACGGCTGATAATTATACAAAAATGAAGCATCAAGTTGATAGTGATCTAAACGCACTAACGAAAGTCACAGATAATTTAACGTCAAATGTTGGAAAATTGACGACTGATGTTAATGGGGTCAAAGGTCAATATGCAACACTAGACGGTCGAATCAGTGAATTTAGTGCAGGCTTAGAGGGCGTAAATGCTCAATTAAAAGATGCTAAAGGACAGCTAGCAACTGTTAAATTGACAGCTGATAGTGCAGCGGCAAATTTTTCCAGTGCAAAAGGAGATATTGCTAGCTTAAAAACTAAGGCTAACGAGATCGAACAGCAAATGCTGAGTAAGGTCGGTAATGATGTTTTTGAAAGTTTTCGAGCAAGTACAGCACAGGAATTGCGTAGCAAACTAACAGCTACTGATCTAAATGGATACGTCAGAACTAGCGAATTTACCCATACGGCAGATAGTCTGAAAGCTAATATTACAACGATCGGTGATCAAATCAATAATTTGGATATTGGTGGTCGAAATTTATTAAAACAATCACAGTTGGGCTCTAGTTATTTACATGATGCGTGGTATGAAACATTCGGCGGAATTACCTGGAACAGCGACACAGTTGAGCTTAATGTCGGTGATAAAGATTGCGTACAAATTGAGCAACGCGTATACGATATTGAACCAGATACTGATTATGTATTTAGTTTTGATCTAAATTACGCCGATGGACAACATCCTGATAAACAAGGGTTCATTTTTTGGGAGTTTAAAGATCGTGAATGTAAACAGACAACAAGTGTTTATAAAGATAATTGGACTAATATGGCCCAACTTCCAAATACACCGGGACGACGAGATAAAAAGATTGTGATCCATACGCAACCTGACACTCATACGATAATCTTCATGGTGCGTTCTCTAAAAGGTGCGAAACTTCCATTTAGACTTAGCAAAGTTAAGCTTGAAAAAGGCAATAAGCCAACAGACTGGTCGCCTGCCCCTGAAGACTTTAGTGAACAATTAACAACGGTGAATAATACACTGCAGTTGTATAATACTGAATTTAACTTGCTTAAAGACGGTATGACCCTAAGAATAAATGAGATCAGCAAGATCAATGATCGAATAAATGGGCTCAAAGTGGGTGGTCGAAACTACCTACAAGGATCACTAGATTTTACGTGGCCGACGGGTATTGGTCAGCTTAACGTTTCTCCTACATTTGAAATGCAAGGCGAAACTAAGGTCGCACATCTAAATAGTCAATACTTTGGTGGTATATACACTAGATGGGGTGGCGCCTTTCCTAATGGAGAACTGCAAGTCGGCGACGATTATACGTTATCGTTTGATGCCAAGGGAACAGGCGTGTTTAAGACTGTAAAAAACGAAAGTGAGGCTAGTGATGGTCCGTTAGCCGGGACTAGTTTAACCTCAGATTGGAAAAGGTATAGTGTTTCTGGCAAAATAAACAGCCTTAACAAAGCGTATATCATCTATTTTAATGCTGGATATGATGCATATATTAGACATGTAAAAATTGAAAAAGGTAACAAGCCAACTGATTACACTCAAGCCCCAGAGGATACAACCAAGCAACTTTCTAAAGTTGACGATACTTTGAAATCGCAAAGCTTGGATCTCAAGTTTTTAAAAGATGGAATGCAGCTGCGAATAAACGAAATAAATAACGTCAATGATCGTTTTAATAATTTGATGATAGGTGGAACGAACTTGCTTGATAGAACAAGTTCAGAAGCTAGATCAAATGATGCTCCGACAACTGGTTGGATAGACGGTGCAGCTTACAATACGCTAGATGCTTTAACTGAGAGTAGATACATGTTATCTTTTGAGGCTCGTGGTGATGTAAATGGTCAACGTATTGGGACATTTCTATGGCACGGCGGTCTAGGTGGTAGAAACATAAGCAAGAAATCAACAACTTCGCAAGGTGAAACTTTTACCGCTGGCGATGGGCATCATTTGTTACATTAACGACTCAGTGGCAACGTTATTGGGTGCTCTATGAAGTTGATCCTGATAACACGAGGAAAACTGCGATCGTTGGTCGAAGATGGGCCGATTCAAAACCTAACGGGAAAGTCTATGTTAGAAAAGTGAAACTCGAATCAGGAGACAAGGCTACAGACTGGTCTCCAGCTCCTGAAGATACGGCAAATCAACTTCTGAATGTAGGGAATACATTAAAAACATATCAGACAGAGTTGAATGTGCTAAAAGATGGGATGACTTTTCGAACTAGTGAAATTGCAAGAGTCAATGATCGGATCGATAAATTAGGGATTCAAAACCTTGTCTATAACTCTGAATTTTCTAATAATGCTGAGGGTTGGACAAATATCGGTAATAATTCTGCAGGAACGATCTTTTTTTCAAATAATGAATGGGATAGCTGGCAAGGATCAAACGGACTAGCATTTAGAAACTCATCTGCGCCAACCAGCACACTTTTATCGCAAAGCAAGAGATTTAAGGTTTTAAATTGGCAACGAATTTCTGCTAGTGTGCAGTTACATGTAACTGATACTATTACTAATAGTTGTGATGCGGGGATCGAGATCATATTTTATCCCGATGAAACTAGCGGTAATGAAATTAAACGTGTATCTCAGACAACATCAAGAGTAAATAATATTTCAAATGGTTTTGCAAAATTGCTCTATGTAAATGATGTTGAAGTGCCCTCCAATGCTAAATTTGCTACTCTCAGGCTATGGACATATAAGGTAGGAAATGTCATCTTTAATCAACCTATGGTGACGTTTAGCAGTTCTTATTTGCCGTACACCCAAGATAACAAGTCTTTAGGTGTGTTGTCGGAGAAGTACGCAGCCCTTGATGTCAAAGTGAATGGTATTAATTCGGTTGTGGCTAATAAGGCAGATATTTCCTATGTAGATCAAAGAGCTGGTCAATGGCAAGCTAAGTTAGAGGAACTGCAGGTTGGCGGGACTAATCTTCTGTATAACACTAGAGAGTATCAAGGATGGGATCTATACAACTGTAGTGTTGAAGATGACAACGGAGCCAAAACAAGAATAATTCATTATTGGTTTGGTGCTGGTCAACAAAACGCCAAAGATAGTGCGTTTAGAGCTAAAAATTCTATCTATCTCGTTAAGGGCCAACAATATACTATATCGTGTAAAGCCAAGTACTATAGCTCAAATCCAACGGGCAGAGAAGTTGGTGGGCAATCTCTTCATATGTTTAGCAGTTATACAGATCAACATGGTGGTGGAGGTTTCTTACTTACTGAAACTCTGAGAGACCAGTGGAAGAAGTATAGTTGTACCTTTACTAGTGATCGAACTGGAAGTTTTGATGGTTGGCGCATTATCAACTGGATAAACGGTAGCTTTGAAGGTGGATCTATTTACGTTGCAGAAATTAAAATTGAAGAGGGAAGTAGAGCTACAGACTGGTCACCAGCTCCAGAAGATAACATGGCTGCGATTACGGCTGTAAGAAACGAGTTGAATACAGCGATTGATCTACGAGTGCAAAAGGGTGAATTGTTATCTCAAATTAATATGCAAGCGGGGCATACGTTGATTCAAGCTAATAAAATCTATCTTGATTCTGAATCAGTAGTGTTTAGTGGTAAGGCATTTATCCCAAGCGCTGCAATAGCTAGCTTATCTGCTGATAAAATCAATGGTGGAACAATTAATGGGCGAAATATCAACGTTATTAACTTGAACGCTAACAATATTACTTCTGGATCGATTTCAGGAAGCAATTTAAATATTAATCTTGATAGTGGTTACGTTTCATTTCAGAAAGGTAGAATTAGATCAACAACCGGAACTTTAGATATAGATATTGATAATGGAACCTTGAATATAGTTGATATATGGGGTAATGGCGTGTTTGCACGCAATGGTTCTATTGATTTTAGTAGAAAATCTATTTGGGATAAAAATAAAGATCCTCAATACGGACGCATAAATAGATCATCAACAATCCTTAACGAAGCCTGTGATGGTATGGAAATCATAGGAAATGAAGGAATTGTAATGAAATCTAATAATTATAATGGCTGGGGCTATCTACTGAGCGACAAGATCAATGGAGCCGGTGTTACTTTAGGAAAATCTGGAAAGATGTTACTAGAAGCCAGCGGACCAATGACTCTTATGTCTGGAACGTTAAGTGATGGTATAGTGCGATCAAGACCACAGATTAAAATAGGTACGAATGGATGGCTCGATCATGGAAATTTAGATAGTTCTGGAAATAATATTTATATGATTGCGAATGGTGTATGTATTAACGCAAACGGAGAAACTCTTATTGGCACTGGCGGGTTAACCGTTAAAGGAAGATTGGGAGTTGAAGGAAGCAAAAATTCAATCGTAGATACTTCTCAAGGGAAAACAGCAATTAATGCATATGAAACAGCCGAATACTACTTTGGAGACATTGCCAAAGCGAACACGGGTACTTTTAAACGCATAAAGATTTTGATCGATCCATTATTTTTAGAAACGATCAACACAAGTATTGATTATCATGTGTTTGTATCTAGCTATGGAGATGGTTATGCTTGGGTCTCTGAGATGAAGGGAGATTACTTTGTAATTGAATCTAACGTACCAAATTTACCTGTATCATATGAAATCAAGGCAAAACGTAAACAATATGAAAATGTTCGACTAGATAAAGTCGATGTAGATCTGAAAGGAGAAAATAAATGAGTGCATTAAATTTCAAAAATGCTGAATTAGTCGCAGTAGGAAACTTTCTAGATGGTTTGAAACTAAAGGGACGTGCCAGTCGTGGACGTACAAAGCTCATTAAAGTTTTTGCAGAAAAAAACAAAGAATACACCGAGGATCTAGATGAAATTCGCAAGAATTATTTTGAAGTCGATGATCGCGGTGAGTTGAAGAAAGATGGAGATCATTACATTTTTAAGAATGAAGACGACCTCCCGCAGTTACAAAAAGAAATGAGTGATTTGGCAGAAGAAAAAGCTGTGATCGATTGTACTGAATATTTAGAGAAATTCAAAGCTTTGTATCAAGAGTTGCTTGACTATCCATATGAATTAGATAGTCAGGCAGCTCTTATTTATGATGTTTTGATGGATCAGTTAGAAAAAACAGAGGAGGAAGGTAATTAATATGTTTAAAAATACAATGAATGGCTTGCAATATCGTTTTGATGCAAAAGGGAATACAGTGCGGATCGATGTAGGTTTCGAAGGTCATGACGACAATCGAGATAATTATATTAACGGATCCGTCAATGTAACTGCTGATGATTTAGAATCTGGGGTTACACTAGATGACTTAAACCGCAAAAAAATTCAAGATATTGCACACAAGAAGCTGATCAAATTAGTTTCTGAGAACAATGAATAATTTGTGTTAAAAGTTGTGGTGGGTGGGCGGAATTTAAAGAGAAAAGAAGGGGTGTAATGCAATTACACGAAGTTGTAGAGCTACTATGTAGCCTTTTTGGTACTGGTTTTATTGGCTGGGGGGTTAAGGAGCTAGCAATCTACTTAGAACATAAAAAACAGGAGCGAGAATTATCGGCAGAAAGTTTGCACGAAACCGACAGACTTTTGAAAAATGGTGTGATAGCAATGCTACATCATGAGTTATACGATAACTGCACCCAATATATCAGTAATGGATATGTTACTCCAGGTCAGCTTAATGATCTGGAATATATTTTTAGTAGTTATAAGGATCTCGGTGGAAATGGTACCGGCGAGGTCTTATATAACAAAGTCAAAGCGTTAGATGTAAAAGATGATTAGGAGGAAATATATATGACTTTAATAGATATGATCGTAACGATTTTAACAGCGATCATCACAGCGGTGATTGGATATTGTGGTAGCTATTTTGTCAAAAACAGTCGAGCTTTAAGCATGCTTCGGGCATTAGAACCACTGGCTAAAGATGCAGTGGTTGCATCGCAAAAACTTGGAGTAACTGAATATTTGAGTGGTGCGATGAAGAAAAATCACGCTGTCCAAGCCGTTGTTCGGGCGCTCTTAGACGCAGGGTTCACCGTAAAAGATGAGCAGATCATCGTAAATGCAGTAGAACAAGCCTACGCTAAACAGCGGGATCTTTTGGATCAGTACCCACAAAAAGATAAGGGGGCAGAATAAGTTGAATAAGAAAAAATTACTTCTGGGAGTCGCTGTTGCAACGACTCTTTTTTTGGCTACTGTGGCAGTACCCAAACAGGTAGAAGCCGCGCGTACTGATATGGTTGATGTGTCAAATCATAACGACTATATGACAGTTGGAAACTTTACTGCGATGCGTGATCAATACGGCGTTAAATCTGTTGTGACTAAAATCAGTGAAGGAACATATTATCACGACTGGACAGCAAAAAATAACATCAGCACAGCACAGCAATCAGGCTTGTACATTAATGGCTATCATTTTGCAAGATGGTCCAGTGTTGGCGGGGCGCAAGCCGAAGCTAATTATGCTGTGGCGATGGCTAAAGCAGATGGCTTACCGATCAACGCCGTTTTAGTTGCTGATGTTGAGGCTGATCAACAACAATCGATACCTAAGAATATTAATGATCTAGCAGTGATGGAATTTAAGCGAATCGTTGAACAAGCAGGTTATCGTTATGATATCTATACTTCTCAAAGCTGGAAGAATAACGTTGTCAGTGTACCAGCCGGGACTGGGTGGATCGCACAATATCCATATAATGTGACGGCTGATCGTCATACGCAACACCATGCTTGGCAGTGGGCAAGTGACGCAGTATTCAACGGCTCCTACGGGCACTTTGATGTCTCGCAACTTTATGATGATTATTACACTGGTGGCCAAGATAAAAATGCTGTGATCAGTAACAGCGATACGCACCACGTAGATAATCAAAGTCAAGCTAAGCAAGAGCAACCAGTACAAACTTCAACCAAAGATGAAGACTATACGCAGACTGGCGTGTTTACAGCTAATACTAAGCTTAACGTGCGTACAGCCCCAAACACTAGCGCACAGATCGTAGCCCAATACGATCCGGGCGAAAGCCTGACGTATGATCACGTCTACATCAAAGGTGGATATGTCTGGGCACGGTATATGAGTTATAGCGGTAGTTATCACTATGTAGCAATGGGGGTGATGGGTGGTCAAGAATACGGTACACGACGTCAAGTTGCACCGAAACAACAAGTGAGAAGTTATCAGGTCAGATCTGGTGATACACTTGGAGCGATCGGGCGAAAATTAGGTACATCAGTATCACACCTACAAAGCGCCAACGGGATCAGAAATGCCAACTTGATCTACCCCGGGCAAACGTTACGATACTAATTGAATAGCTAAACTAAGCGCCACGCCTGATTAATTTTCGGGTGTGGCGCTTTTCGTGTTATACTAACGTTGAAAGAGGCTAGCCACCCTCTGGACCGTCTACGGGCGCCAGAGGGCTTTTTTGTGCAAAAAAATTACCCTCTGACAGATGTCAGAAGGTAAGACGGTTGCGAGTAATCAGCTCGCTAAAATGGAAGTGACCCTCCGTGTTCTCTACACTCTCATATTAAGTTAGATATTTATCTTTGTCAAGATGTTTTGTATACTGGGTATTGTACGTGAGATCTAATCAATCTCAGTTAGTACAAATTGGAGGTGAGACTCTCCGATGTTTTCTACAATACTAAGCTTGATCTTGGCTATCTTAGTCAATCTTGTATCAAGCATCATTTATGATTGGTTGAAAGACCGTCACTAGATGAAAAATGCCACACTCGAAAAATATCGGGTGTGGCTCTTTTTTTGTATCTAACGAGTCATTGATTTTAAGCTTGACTTCAAATCAAATAATGTCTTTTTGACTAAGTTTTGACTACGAGTTGTAAAAATGCAGGCGATTTTTCAGCAATGATATTAACGTTTCAAGTCAGTTATTATAGTAACTAGAAATACACAGAATTGTACAGAAATCTTAAAAATAGAAAGTGATTTTTTATTATCTTCATTTTTAAAATCGGGTATAGACAAAAGAGTGCTAAAAAAGGCACTCTTTTTTGTTTTTAGCTACATAATTGAATGCGTTTACGTTGTTTGGCATGATTTGATCGGAGTTCGGCATCAAATGATGTTCAAACTTTTTTGTTGAAGAAATATACTTAAAGCATCAGTTGAGATGAAATAGGGGGTAATCAAAATGGAAAAGAAAACAGCGTTGATAACTGGTGCATATGGTGGTCTAGGACAATGTTTTGCTGAGATCCATGCTAAAACAGGTGGGAACTTGATCTTAGTTGGTCGTGATCCGAAAAAATTGGTGGCCCAAGCCGAAAAATTAACAGAAAAATATGGGATCACAGCACATACGATCGCCGTTGATCTGGCAGAAAAAGAAGCAGCTTGGTCGATCTATGATACGTGTGAGGCAAACGGTTGGACAGTTGATTATTTGATCAATAACGCTGGTTTTGGCGGTCAAGGTGAGTTTATTGCTCGAACGATGGAACAAGATATGGCGATGATCGCAGTCAATATCGAAACACCAACGAGATTGGCGAAACTATTTTTACCTGATTTCGTCAAGCGTGGTAATGGTAAAGTCTTGAATGTTTCTTCGACTGCAGCAGCTATGCCAGGCCCACTCCAAGCAGTCTACTATGCAACTAAAGCCTATCTCACAAGTTGGTCTGAAGCTTTATGGCGTGAAGTGAAAGATACCGGCGTCACAGTTACCTGTTTGATGCCTGGTGCGATGCAAACGGGTTTTGCTCAGGCAGGGGGCTTGAGTGATACTAAACTCTTTGCTAATGCAGTCTCGCCACTTGAAGTCGCTCAAGCTGGTTATGATGCGATGCTTCAAGGTGAATTAGAAGTGATTGCAGGGCTGACAGCTTTACAAAAGCCGTTTATGAATTTATCACCGATGATCCCAAAGAAGTTGTTGTTAGATAATGTTTATAAATTACAAGAACGCGGTAGTGCTGATAATTAATGGGGGAAAATAAAGATGGCATATGTAAGTAAAAATCCATACAGTAACGAAGTGATGGCTGAATTTGAAACTTTGACAGATGTTGAATTTGAAGCAAAGATCGCCAAAGCAGAAGAAGCATTTAAGACATGGAAGGAAACAAGTTTTGCTACACGAGCACAGATCTTAAAAAAAGCAGCTAAACTGTTTCGTGAAAGAAATCAAGAGTTAGCGGCTTTAAATACAAAAGAGACGGGGAAATTGATCACGATCTCTTTATGGGAAAACCAAATGTGTGCCGATATTTTCGAATATAATGCTGAACATGCAGCTGAATTTTTAGCGCCACATTATTTAAAGACCGAGGACCAATTAGCTGGGGATGCGATCGGGATCTACCAACCGTTAGGTACGATCTATGAGATCGAACCTTGGAATGTGCCTTTTTTCCAAATGGCACGTCCTACAGCCGCTCAGCTGATGGCTGGTAATACTGTCGTGTTGAAACATTCATCAAATGTGCCCCAATGTGCTTTAGCTTTTGAAAAATTACTTTTGGATGCTGGCTTACCAGAAGGAGTTTTCCAAAATCTCTTTGTTGATTATGAACAATCAGATCGTTTATTGAGCGATCCACGGATCAGTGGGGTCACGATCACTGGTAGTACTGAAGTCGGACGTGAAGTCGCGGCTAAAGCAACCCATGCTTTGAAGAAAAATGTGATGGAACTTGGTGGCTCAGATGCGATGGTCGTTTTACCTGATGCCGATATGGCAACTGTGATCGAAGGTGCCTTGCTTGGACGTTTGACAAATTCAGGTCAAGTTTGTTTAGCTGATAAACGGATGTTGATCCATGAATCGTTATACCAAACATTTTTAGACGAACTAACAAAAGCAACAAATGAACTCACCATTGGCGATCCTTTAGAAGAAACCACATCTTATGGTCCGCTTTGTTCTAAAAAAGCTGCTGCTAAAGTTAAAGCTCAGATCCAAAAAGCAGTAAGCCATGGAGCTAAAGCAACACCGATCGGACCAGAAGTTCCGGCCGATAGTGCTTGGGTCCAAGCAACGCTCTTGACTGAAGTGACACAAGATAATCCGATCGCAAAAGAAGAGATCTTTGGCCCTGTTTTTATGGTCTTTTCGTATAAAGATGAAGCTGAGATGCTTGCGCTTGCAAACGGAACGCCTTTTGGTCTAGGGGCGTCAGTGTATACAACAGATCCTAAAAAAGCAGCTGCTTTAGGCGAAAAATTAGAAGCGGGAGCGATCTCGATCAATCAGCCGACGATGGCTTCATATGCGATCCCCTTTGGTGGGATCAAAGACTCGGGATACGGGCGTGAGATGAGTTTTTCGGGGATGCGCGAGTTTACAAATGAAAAATATTTGAACAGTGCTAAAATAGATATGCAAGCTGTTTTTGAAAATATTTCACGTAAGTAGGGATAGTATGGAAAAATTTGTGATCGATGGTCGGTATGCACAGCTCTTTGAAGAATATGGTCTTGACCTAAAGGAACTTTTGACTGAAGTTGGCTTAGCGCCTGAGACTTTTACAAAAGAACGCCCTCTTGTGGCTGAAAGAGATTATTACCACTTGATGGAACTGATCGAACATAAGTTAAGTGATCCTTTGTTACCGGTCAAGATGGCGACGCAAGAGAAGATCGAACAATTTTCGCCCCCGATCTTTGCCGCTTACTGTAGTCAAGACGGTCAAACCTTTATCAAGCGGATCGCTCAGTATAAAAAATTGATCGGTCCGATGACGTTTAAACTCAAACAAACTGAGACCACTTTAACGATCGAGTTACATTCGACTGCAAGTGAACTAAGCATCCCACGCTTTATCGCTAAAAGTGAGTTTGCATTTATGGTGGGGATGTTGCGGAAAGCAACTGGCTTTGAAGTTAGACCGCAAAAAGTTCAGTTTCATGAGCTTATGCCTAAAGAAACCTCTGCTTTAGCCGACTTTTTCTTAGTTGCTCCTGTTTCAGGGGCAAAAGATCAAATAACCTTTGCGCTGGCTGATCTCAAACGTCCCTTTAAAAGTCATGATCAGACGATGTGGGACTACTTTGAACCAGAATTAAAGAAACGTTTAGCCGAACTAGCAGTTGATGATTCGGTCAGTGCTAAAGTTCGCAATGCGATCACCGAATCGTTAGCTAGTGGCTTATTTTCGATCGAAGATATTTCCCAAAAGCTCGGATATTCTAAACGAACTTTGCAACGCCGATTAAAAGAAGAAAATACGACGTTTCAAGAACAATTGAATAGTGCCCGTGAGATCTTAGCATTACACTATTTAAAAAATATCACGATGACTACGAACGATATCGCTTATCTACTAGGTTACCAAGAATTAAATTCTTTTTTACGCGCTTTCATCGTTTGGCGGGGGATCAGTGTCAGCGAATATCGCGCTCAAAATGAGCACTAAAAAAGTCCTGTTAGCAGGACTTTTTAGTTTATTGTGTAATGAAATCAAGCAATTTGAACAAGACAGCTTTATTTTCGGCTGGGACTTTGGCTTGTAAAATATCTAGCGTGCTTTGTTTTAAAGCATTACCTTCATTTGGATAAGTCCGATCATTCAAAGCGATCTCACGGACATCGTCGGCTTCTGGTTCGAAATGAAATTGTAGACCTAATACATTATCACCGACTAAAAAGCCTTGCTCTTTGACAAGATCGCTCTCGAATAAATGGACGGCTTCTTTTGGGATCTCAAAGCGTTCTTCGTGCCAATGTAAAGCAGTTAAGCGTTTAGGAATACCAGGGATCACAGTGCTTTTTAAATAGACTGGCGCCCAACCGACTTCTTTAGCAGGAGCTTTTGTGATCTGAGAGCCTAAAGCTTTAGCGATCTGTTGAGCTCCAAAACAAGCGCCAAAGATCGGAACGTGTTTAGCTAAGAGTTCTCTTATGAGTTGGCGTTCTTGTTTGATCCAAAAAAGGTCATCATTTGGACTCATCGGCCCCCCTAAAATAACAAGGAAGTCAGTCGTATCAGCTGAAGGTAAGACACCGTCAAATTGATAAGGATGATAGATATAAAGTTCATGTCCATGTTCTTTGGCCCAAGCTCTGAGCGCACCGGGCCCTTCATTTGGTGTATGTTGCAAAATATTGATCCGCATACTGATCCTTTCTTCTCGTCGGCGCTTTTGGCCTAGGTCTCGCCGGCAAATACCTATGTTATTAAGCATTATAGGGCAGATCCAGTCAAGCGTCAACTATGACAGCAAGAGATGTCTTTTTGGCGTGAAATGATGTTTGAAACTTTAAACTCCTATGGCACAATATAGATAACAAAGCCAAAAGAAAAGGGGTAGAAAAATGGAAATTATTTTATTGACTGGGGCAAGCAGTGGGATCGGCAAACAGACAGCTGAATTTCTAGCTAAGCAAGGCTATAAAGTTTATGCTGGTGCAAGACGCATCGAGCAAATGGAATCATTGAAAGCTTTTGGGGTCACACCCTTACGTTTAGATGTGACTGATGAGTCTTCGATCAATGAAGCGGTCCAAACGATCATCCAAAATGAAGGGCGGATCGATGTTTTGATCAATAATGCTGGTTATGGTTCTTATGGAGCGATCGAGGATGTATCGTTAGATGAAGCTAAACGTCAATTTGAAGTCAATCTCTTTGGACTAGCTAGCTTGACAAAGGCAGTTTTGCCATATATGCGCAAGCAACAGGCGGGGCGGATCATTAACGTCGCTTCCATGGGTGGACGCTTAGTAAGCTTTTTAGGTGCTTGGTATCATGCGACAAAATATGCAGTTGAAGCTTTCTCAGATGCATTGCGGATGGAAGTCAAACAATTTGGGATCAAAGTATCATTGATCGAGCCTGGTGGGATCAAGACTGATTTTGGGCACATCGCAGCTGATAAATTAGAAAAATCGGCTCAAGGTGGTGCGTATGAAGCAGTCGCGCAAAAGACAGCTGCTGGGATGCGCAAACAATACAGTGGCAACATGATGTCTGACCCAATGATCGTTTCAAAAGCGATCGGTAAGGCAGTTGCGGCTAAACGTCCGCGTCCTCGCTATTTGATCGGGTTCATGGCAAAACCACTTGTCTTTTTACACACGGTATTACCAACAAGTCTTTTTGATAAGATCATGATGAATGCAAGTTAAAGAAAAAGCAAGCTAGGTCTTTTAGCCTAGCTTTTTTGTAAGACAAAATAATTGCAATCGAGTAGATAACATGTTAACTTACTATTTGTAAGAATGAAATCAAAAAGGGAATGTCGGGTGTTATAAGTGGTCAGCTGATAGTTTAGTTTGGATCGCTAGTAGTAAGCAAGTGCAAGAAAGGAAAGACTATATGTTTAGACATATAGCGGTGAAAAACAATGGAAAAAGTAAAGAATCTGATCATTGGTTTTGGTAAAGGTGGCAAAACATTGGCAAAGACTTTAGCAGCAAAAGGTGAAGAAGTCGTCGTTGTTGAACGTTCCGATCAGATGTATGGGGGCACATGTATCAACATCGCCTGCTTGCCTTCAAAGCGGTTGATCATCGAGTCGACCAAGGGGACTGAATTCAGTCATGCCGTAGCTGGCAAAAATGAGATGACAGCCTTTTTGCGTGATAAAAACTACCATATGTTGGCAGATGAAGACTCAGTCACTGTTTTAGACGGGGAAGCGCGCTTTGTTTCAGATCATGTTGTTGAAGTGACTAAAGCAGATGGTCAAAAAGTTCAACTTGAAGGTGAACGGATCTTTATCAACACTGGGGCTGAACCAGTCGTTTTACCGATCAAAGGTTTAAAAGAAAGTAAAAATGTCCTTGATTCTACCAAAGCGATGGACGAGACAAAGTTGCCAAAAGAACTTGTGATCTTAGGAGCTGGCTATATTGGGCTTGAATTTGCAGGAATGTTTGCTCGTTACGGTTCAAAAGTCACCGTGTTAGATCTCCATACTGACTTTATCCCTCGTGAAGATAGCGATGTTTCAGAACTTGTCTTTAAAGATATGACTAAAGCAGGGGTCAACTTCGAATTAGGGGTCAACGTCAAAGAAGTCAAAGATGTCTTAGATCACGTCGAAATCAGCTATGAAAAAGATGGAAACGAAGTGACCCTCAAAGCAGATAAGATCTTGGCTGCGACTGGAAGAAAACCGCGCACAGCAAAGCTTGGTCTAGAAAATACAGCTATCAAAGTCGATGAACGCGGAGCGATCGTTGTCGATGACCAGTTGCATACGACAGTTCCAAATGTCTGGGCTTTAGGGGATGTTAAAGGAGGGCTTCAGTTCACGTATATCTCGCTGGATGATTTTCGGATCATCAAAGATGAGCTCTTTGGCACGGGAAAACGGCGGGTAAGTGACCGTGTAGTCGTGCCCTACAGTGTCTTTATTGAACCACCACTCTCAAAAGTTGGGTTGAATGAAAAAGAAGCTAAAGCCAAAGGGATAGAGTATCGTTTGTTCAAGCTCCCTGTCGCAGCCATTCCTAAAGCGCGTGTTTTACAAGAGACACAAGGGATCTTTAAGATCTTAGTGGCTAAAGATAGCGATGCGATCTTAGGGGCAACGATCTATGCAGCTGAATCCCATGAGTTGATCAACTTGCTAGCTTTAGCGATGAAAGCTGAGCTTCCATATACGCTTTTACGTGACCAGATCTACACGCATCCGACGATGAGTGAAGCTTTGAACGATGTTTTAAAATAGAAAGGACCGTGATCTAAATGAAGATTTTTGTTGTTGGTGCTTCAGGACGTGTTGCGACTGAATTGATCAAAGCATTAGTTGAAAATGGCCATGAAGTGACGGCGGCAGCGCGCCATCCTGAAAATGTCAGCTTAAAAGATGATCCCCATGTGACAGCAGTTAAACTAGATCTACATGCAGACGTCGCTGAATTAGCAGAATTGATCGGACACCAAGATGTGGTCTACTTTACTGCTGGTTCACGTGGCAAAGATCTTTTACAAACTGATGCTTTTGGGGCTGTCAAAACGATGCAAGCAGCTCAAAAAAATCAGATCAAACGCTATATCATGTTGAGTTCAGTGCACTCACTTGAACCAAAATTCTGGCATCGACCAGGTTTAGAACAGATCATGAATTATAACGTGGCTAAATTTTTTGCTGATAACTATTTAGTCAACCAGACCGACCTAGACTATACGATCTTACAACCAACTGCTTTGACAGAAGAGCCTGGAACCGAAAAAATCACATTAGGCACAGGAAAAGTCGCTACTAATCCGATCTCTGATGTAGCGAAAACTTTAGCGTTATTGCTTGAATTTGATAATACGAAAAAGAAAGTCATTTCTATGCGAAGTGGCCAAACACCGATCAAAGAGGCTTTAGCTAAAGTGTGATAAAAATAAAAATAAGATCGCACGACCTCTAAAGAGAAGTTGCGATCTTATTTTTTATTTAGTCAAACGCAAAAACTCAATCGCTAGTGCGGGTAACAGTGGGCGGTAAGCTTCTAAAGTTTCGAGTGCTTCAGCTTCACTTGCACTTGGGGCTAAACTGATCTGAGGAGCTACAGCTGTGACGGGCATTTTTAGGCCTTGGAACACAAGGCGCAAAGCAAGTTGGACTTGCGTTCCACCGTGTCCGCCAAAACTGACTAAACAAGCTGGTTTGCCTTGCCATTCTTGGTAAAGATAGTCTAAGGCATTTTTCAAGACGGCAGGATAGCCCCAATTATATTGAGGCACGATGAAGATAAAGCCATCTAGTGCAGCGATCGTTTGGCTCCAAGCTTTAGTCGCCTGTTTTGTATAGATCCCAGTCTGGGGCATTTGGGGCTCATCTAAAAAAGGTAAGGGATGATCTTTTAAGTCGATGACCTCAAAATTTAATTCTGGATGGGAAAGATTAGCGTAAAACCACTCGGCGATCAGGGGACTTTTACGCCCAGGACGCGTGCTTCCGATGATGATCCCGATCTTTTTCATAAAAATGACCTCTTTTCTAACGGTGATAATTATAGGTCAAATTATTTAACAAAACAAGCAAGAGAGAAATTTTCTGTGCATGGTATAATAGTAATCAAAAAGTACGTCAAACAGATAGGAAAAAAGAATGAGCGCAATTATTGAGATCGAAAAACTCAACTTTGCATACGGTGAAGAGCAGGCAAAGAAGGTCTTACATGACGTTGATCTGACGATCGAAGCTGGCCAATGGGTCGCTTTGATCGGACATAATGGCAGTGGCAAGAGCACTTTAGCTAAATTGATCGACGGTCTTTTGACACCACAGTCTGGAACGATCAAAGTTGATGGAAAAATTTTAAATGAAGAAAATATTTGGGATATTCGTGAACAGATCGGAATGGTCTTTCAAAATCCAGATAACCAATTTGTCGGAGCTGATGTTGAAGGGGATGTCGCGTTTGGCCTTGAAAATCGTGGCGTTTTGCGCGAAGAGATGCAAAAGCGCGTCAAAGAGGCGTTAGTAGCTGTCAAAATGGAACGCTTTGCCAAATATGAGCCAGTCCGGCTTTCAGGCGGGCAAAAGCAACGCGTTGCGATCGCAGGTGTCTTAGCGTTACGCCCTAAGATCGTGATCTTTGATGAGTCAACGAGTATGCTTGATCCTGAAGGACGTAGAGAGATCGTTTCTTTGATGAAAAAATTGAATCAAGAAGAGCATTTTACCGTTATCTCGATCACACATGATATCGACGAAGCTGCCTTAGCTGACCGGATCATCGTTTTAGATAATGGTCAGATCATCCAAGATGACACCCCTAAAAATGTGTTTGAACGTGGAAATGAATTGCTGGCGCTAGGATTAGACGTCCCTTATCAAGAACGTTTAAAACACGAGCTTTCACAGTTAGGTATCACAGTTCCAAAAGAATATTTAACAGAAAAGGAAATGGTGGATTGGTTATGGCGATACATCTCGAAAAATTAGGCTATACTTACCAAATAGGAACGCCTCTTGAAAAAAAGGCGCTGGCTGATATCAGTTTTACGCTCGCTGATCAAAGCTTTACCGCTTTAGTCGGACACACTGGAAGTGGTAAATCTACGCTTTTACAACACTTAAACGGCCTTTTACGACCAACGGCAGGCTCTTTAACGATCAATGGCAAAAAGATCACTGCCGAAACAAAAAATAAAGAGCTCGGGGAATTGCGTAGAGAAGTCGGGATCGTGTTTCAGTTTCCAGAAGCACAACTTTTTGAAGAGACGGTTTTAAAAGATATTGCATTTGCCCCGAAAAACTTTGGAAAAACCGAAGAAGAAGCTAACGAGATCGCACGCCAAAAAGCAAAACTCGTTCATCTAGATGAGAGTCTCTTAGAGCGCTCACCATTTGAACTTTCAGGCGGACAGATGCGTCGCGTTGCAATCGCTGGGATCTTAGCGATGTCGCCCAAAGTCTTAGTTTTAGACGAACCGACAGCAGGACTTGATCCAAGTGGACGCGTCGAAATGATGGAGATGTTCAAACGTCTCCACCAAGAAGAAGGGTTAACGATCATTTTAGTGACGCATCAGATGAATGATGTCGCTAATTATGCCGAGCATGTTTTAGTGCTAGAAGAAGGGCATTTGATCGCCGATACAACGCCAAAAGAACTGTTCAAAGATCCAAACTGGCTTTTAGAACATCATTTGAGTTTACCGCAAACGACAGCTTTTGCGACTAAATTGCAAAAAAAAGGCTTTGTTTTTCCAGAACTTCCTTTGACCGAAAAAGAACTTGCGCAAACGTTAGCGCAAAAGTTAAAGGCAGGTGAGTTAGATGGATAAACTTTTATTAGGCCGTTATCTCCAAGGCGATTCGTTGATCCATCGGCTTGATCCGCGGGGAAAATTAGTCTTATGTTTTTACTTTGTCTTGATCATCTTTTTATGTAATAATTGGCAAAGCTATCTTTTATTGACTGGAGCGACATTGATCTTTGTTTTGCTTTCAAAGATCGATTTACGCTATTTTATCAAAGGACTTTTGCCGTTGATCTGGTTGATCTTATTTACCGTTTTACTGCAAGTCTTTTTTACCCGCGGTGGACCTGTTTATTGGCAATGGGGACCATTTTCGTTGACGCAGTTTGGTCTAGTCAATGGCGTCTTTGTTTTTTGTCGTTTTGTGTTGATCATTTTCATTTCAACGTTATTGACTTTGACGACTCCTCCGCTTGCGATCGCCGATGCGACTGAATCGTTATTAAAGCCGCTTAAAAAGCTCAAAGTTCCTGTCTATGAGATCTCGTTGATGCTTTCGATCGCTTTACGTTTTGTGCCGACTTTGATGGATGAAACGACTAAGATCATGAATGCCCAACGTTCGCGCGGAGTCGATTTTAGTGCCGGGAGTTTGAAAGATCGGATCAAAGCTGTGATCCCACTTTTGATCCCGTTATTTGTCAGTGCGCTCTCACGGGCTGAAGAGCTTGCGACGGCGATGGAAGCACGAGGCTATCGTGGAGGCGAAGGGCGGACCAAATATCGTGCGCAAACATGGCATTTACGCGATACCATTGCTTTAGGCGTCTTTTTGGCTTTGACATTAGGTTTATTATTTTTGAGAAATTGAGGAATTTAGTTAGATGACACAACGCTATATGATAACTTTAGCTTATGATGGTACGAATTTTGCGGGGTTTCAAACACAACCAAAGCAACGGACCGTCCAATCTGTCTTAGAAAAAGCGCTCAATAAGATGAGCAAACTTGATGACTATATCACTGTTTATGGTTCAGGTCGCACTGATGCAGGCGTGCACGCTTTAGGGCAAGTGATCCACTTTGATTTTCCCCATGAGATCTCAGCACAAGGGATGTTGCGGGGGTTAAATTCAATGTTGCCACTTGATTGTGAGGTTTTAGAGTGTAAGATCGTCAGTGACGATTTTCATGCGCGGTTTACGACACACGGCAAGCGCTATATGTACCGAGTGAGTCGCTCGTGGTTCACTGATCCATTTAAACGTTTTTACACGGGGCATTATAAATATCCATTAGATATCGAGCGGATCAAAGAAGCCTTGCCAGATGTCGTTGGCACACATGATTTTTCAAGTTTTGTTGCTTCTGGCAGTCAGACAAAAGACCACGTGCGCACGATCTATGAAGCAACTGTGCGTGAAGATCAGGAGCAAAACGAAGTGATCTTTGAATTTTACGGCAATGGATTTTTATACAATCAAGTCCGCATCATGGTCGCCACGCTCCTTGAGATCGGCAACGGTAAACGCCCAGTACATGATTTCTTACGTTTGTATGAAGTCAAAGATCGTAATGAATGCCGGGAAACTGCTCCAGCAAGTGGACTTTATTTAAAAAAAGTCTACTATCCGACAGAAGAATAGAAATTAGGCTTGATTTGAAGTTTTCTTAAAAGTTATAATTGACTATACCTAAAAAAAATCGTAATATAGTATTTGGTATTGTTTGCCCCACAGTAAGCCCCGTTAAACTTATTGTTTGTCAAACATGTATACATTAAATGGAGGAAATAAACGTGCGTACAACATATATTGCAAAACCAGGCGAAGTAGAACGTAAATGGTATGTCGTAGATGCTACAGATGTTCCTTTGGGACGTTTATCCACAGTTGTGGCATCTGTTTTGCGTGGTAAAAACAAACCTACTTTTACACCAAACGTTGATACAGGTGACTTTGTGATCGTCATCAATGCTGATAAAGTTGCTTTGACAGGTCGTAAAGCAACAGATAAGATCTATTACCACCACTCAAACCACCCAGGTGGCTTGAAAGCTCGGACAGCTGGTGACTACCGTGAAAAAGACCCAGAAAAATTGATCGCATTATCTGTTAAAGGTATGCTTCCAAAGGGTACTCTTGGTCGTGCACAAGCTAAGAAGCTTCACGTATACCGTGGTGCAGATCACAAGCATGCTGCTCAAAACCCAGAAGTATTAGACATCACAAACTTAATCTAGGAGGAAACGAATTTGGCACAAGTACAATATCGCGGCACAGGCCGTCGTAAAAACTCAGTTGCACGTGTGATCTTAGTTCCTGGTACAGGTAAGATCACAATGAACGGCAAATCTGCAGAAGAATACATTCCATTTGCAAACTTACGCGAAGTTATGGCTCAACCATTCGTTGCCACAGAAACAAAAGATCAATACGATGTATTGGTAAATGTTCATGGTGGTGGCTTCTCAGGTCAAGCTGGCGCTACACGTCATGGTATCGCACGTGCTTTGCTTGAAGTAGATCCAGACTTCCGTGGCGTCTTGAAACGTGCAGGTCTCTTGACACGTGATGCACGTATGAAAGAACGTAAGAAACCTGGTCTTAAGAAAGCTCGTAAGGCTAGCCAATTCTCAAAACGTTAATATTCTGTTATATCAACGTTTCAAACGCATTGCTCACTTTGGTGGGCAGTGCGTTTTTTTGTTTTGACCTAGATTTTTTAGAAGTCCATAAATTTAGAGAACTTATCGGCAGTTTTTTGAGATAAAATAATAATAAAGAAGTATAGTTTTTTTATAGCACTCAGAATGTGAGCTACATACAAAAGTTCTTGGAAAAGAGATGAAAGATATGCGACCAAATTATCGAATAACCACGCAAATGTTGAACTTGGTTCAGAGAATTTCTGTATTGACAACAGAACTTTCATTTGAAAAACGAGAATTACATTTGCGTAAAGAGAATCGGATCCGTTCGATCCAATCATCACTTGCGATCGAGAATAATAGTTTGACACTAGAACAAGTAACGGGAATTATTGCTGGTGATAGAGTACTTGGACCACCTAAAGATATTCACGAAGTACAAAATGCATATGAAGCTTATGAACGGGTTTTTAAATTAGATCCTTATGATGTTGAGGATTTCTTACTGGCGCATTATTTACTAACAAACGGACTCGTAAAGCATCCAGGAAGATTTCGATCAGGCGATGTTGGGGTTTATGATTCAATCGGAACGGTCGTGCATATCGGAGCTAGACCGCAATTTGTTCCAGAACTGATCCGTGAATTATTTCAATGGGCTAGAGAAAGTCAAATTTCAGACATTGTTAAATCTTGTATCGTTCACTTCGAGTTAGAGATCATTCATCCGTTTGAAGATGGAAACGGACGAATGGGGCGCTTATGGCAAAGTTTGATCTTGAGTAAATGGAACCGCCTTTTTGAATGGGTCCCGATCGAATCGGTTATTTATGAACATCAACAAGGATACTATGATGCCCTGACTATTAGCAACACGACCAATGACTCCACTGCTTTTATCGAATTTATGCTACAAGATATTTTAGAGACTTTGGAAAATTATAAAATAAGAGTGAATAAAGGTACTGTTAGAAATATTGTAACAGATCTAAAACCGCGAGAACTTGAGCTCTACCAAATAATTGAAGCGTATTTGAAAAAAAATCAACAGATCACTAACAGTGATGCTAAAGCGCTCACGGGTCTTAGTGCAGCTACTGCCCGTCGCTACTTAAAGCGCTTTGTAGATCTTGGGTTACTCCAAGTTACGGGGTCGACCCGAGATCGAGTCTATAAACTTAAGTGAAAAAATCCGCTCAAAATCCGCTCGTTTGGTTGAGGAAATAATTCTATCAGTTATCTAAAAATAGTCTAGGAACTTTTGCTAAGATAGCTTGTATAATTAAAGGAAACAAACGAGGGGGATCATGATGTCTGATGAAGAGCTCTTAAAAGCTAAATATCGCCAAGTTGATCAAGCGATGGTCGCAAAAGATACGGCTACGCTTGAAAATTATTAAAACCAGATACAGTCTTAGGCCACATGACGGGCTATGTGCAACCAGTCTCTGAGTGGTTGACTCAGATCGAGACGGGGAGATGACGTACTATTCTTAGCATGAAAAAGCGATCAAAGATCTCAAGATCGAAGGGACTAAAGCAATTCTGATCGGACAAAGTCAGGTCAAGAATCGGATCTGGGGGACAGGCCCAGCAACTTGGTCTTTACAGATCGAGATGTTTTTTGAAAAACAAGCTGCTGACTGTGTGATCGTCAAACAAGTCGCAAGTACTTACTAGAGAATTTTTTAGTTGACTAAAAACGCATCGTTCTAAAAAATGAAAGATGCGTTTTTCCTTTTATTTTTGTAAAGTCAAGTGACCGTCAAGGATCTGATAAACTTTATCAGCAACTTGAGTCAAACGAAGATCATGGGTAACAACGATCACAGTTTTTTGTTGTTTTGTCGCGAGTTCTTTGAGTAATTGGCCAACGACTAAAACGCGTTTACTATCAAGGGCAGCAGTTGGTTCATCGGCTAAGATGATCTTTGGATCAGTATATAAAGCCCGAGCGATCGCAACACGTTGGCTTTGACCGCCAGAAAGTTCGCTAGGGTATTTATTTTGAAGTTCTGCGATCCCAAGTGAGCTTAAAAGCTCTTGCAACTGCTGCTTTGTTAAATTACCACTTTTTTTGACGCGTTTAACGAGTTCGAATTGCTCGGCGACTGTCAAATAGGGGACAAGGGCATGTGATTGGAGGATAAAGCCTAGTTTTTCTAAGCGGAGACGTTCGCGCTCTTTTTCAGTATAAGCCGTGATATTTTTGCCATCGATCCAAACTTCACCGTCTGTTGGGGCTAAGAGATTACCAGCGATCGAAAGAAAAGTACTTTTTCCTGCACCAGAAGGACCTAAGATCAAGATAAATTCGCCTTTTTCAGCAGAAAAAGAAACATCATGTAAAACATGAACTTTGGCGAGACCAGTGCCATAAAACTTATTGACGTGCTCAAATTTAATAATTGCCATTGCCAGACATCCTTTCTTAATTACCCAAAACTTTAGTTGGATCGATCTTGGCGATCGTATTTGCCGAGACAAATGACCCTAAGATCGAGATCAAAAGCAATAAGAGCGCCATCAAGCTCAAAAGCTTCAAGTCGAAAGCCATTGGGACACTTGCAGGGATAAAGAGGGCTGTGAGCCCAGTTAAGAGCGAACCACCACAAAGACCAGCGAGAACTAAGAGGATGGCTTGAGAAACAGTATTTTCGATCAAAACTTTCTTTGAGATCCCTTGTACGCGTAAAACAGCATAGTTTGGAAGTTTTTGGATCGTGATGATGTATAAGAAAACAGCGATCACGATCAAGGAGATGATCATCAAAAAGGCGATCATAAAAGTAAATGTTTTATTTTGAGCTTCATAACCAGGAAGTTGCTCGATCAGCTCTTGTTTAGAATAAGCTTTAAGTTCAGGGGCGAGCGCTTCTTTGGGCGTTTCTTTTGTTAAAAGCGCACTAGCACTGAAGTTAGGTGTGATATTTTTCAAAGCGCTCCAAGCTTCAAGTTGTCCGTAAACGACAGGTGTGACATTTAACATTGCATTTTTAGTAAAGCCTACGATCTGGTAAGGTTTTTCTTGCGAATTGAAATAGATCTTGTCGTTTAGGTGATAACCTTTATTTTCAAAAGAGGAATCGACGATGACTTGATCAGCGCGGGTCGGTTTTTTACCAGCACTTACTTCTAATTCTTGATAAAGAAATTGATCTGGTTTGATCCCAATAAAAGTTGCAGAAACTTGTGGATGAGTTTTTTCTTTGACGACGATATTGGCTTGGCCAAGGAAAGCTATTTTTTTATCAGTTTTGAATGCTTCAGTCTGTTCTTTGGTCAAAAGTGATTGGCGTAAGTTGATATCAGCATCTTTATTTAAGACGATCTTGTTGAAATTCCAGCTATCAATAGCTGAAGTATTTTCTTTTGCAAGCCCTAGAGCTAAACTAGTCAAAACAAAGATCAGATAACTGATCAAAATGACCATTGCGATGATCAGAGAATAGCGCAGTTTTTCATGTTTGATCTCTTTTACGGCTAAATACATTAAATAGACTTCCTTTCTGAAAGTAACGCTAGACTTTGTTCGAGGCGAAGAAGATAGTCTTCTTGGGAAGTAGGGTCGGCCAAAGCTTCGCGGATCGTTTGGTGACATAAAGTCATTGCGGCCCAGATTTTAGTTGGCTGTAAAGGTTTATTTTCTTTTACAGCTAAAGGCTTTTCATTGACTGTCAAATGTAGGCGTAGAAATTCAAAGTAAGGGCTAACTGTTGCTTTAGTAATAAATTCACGAGTAGCGTGTTCCATTTCTGATAAAGTCATTTTCCGAGAAAAAGGGGCATGCACATCAAGGAGCGCTTGCTGATATAAATAAGCGTAGGCATCGTTTAGATCAGTAAAATATTTATAAAAAGCACCGCGAGCGATCTGAGCTTCTTTGACGATCGGAGCGACTTTTGCTTCTTTGAGTGGATGTGCAGTAAATTCGTGTAAAAGAGCAGTCAAGATCCGCTCTTTTTTAGTAGCAGAGAGATTTTTAAAAGTCTGTGAGACCATAGAGATAACACCTTCATTTCTGTTGTTGTTTTAACCATAACACCAAAAGTGACACTGTGTCAACATAGGCTGAAATAAAAACTGCCTATTAGAGGCAGTTGGCAAGTTAGATCCCAAAAGTTCCGCCATGGACTTTGACGACATTTGAAGCGATGATGAAAGCATCAGGATCGATATCGTGAACAGCTGCTAGTAGTGGACCATAACTTTGATTATCAATGACTGCCATCAATAATTCTTTTTCATTAGCTGAGTAGCCCCCACGAACATTAAAGATCGTCATCGCGTGATCTTCTGACTCTAACATTTGTTTGATCTCAGGTAATTTTGTTTGACTCATTACTTGGACTTGATATTTGTGGTCAAGTCCAGCTTCGGTATAGCGCATAACAAGCGAAGTAATGACTAACGAAAAGGAAGCCATGAAAAAAGCGTTTAGACCAGAAACAAAAATATTAAAAAACGTTACGAGCATATCGATCGCTAAAAGCGAAAAGGCTGGGTTCAAATGAAAGTATTTTTTAAAGATCATCGGTGGCACTGTGGTCCCGCCACTAGAAGCATTGATCCGATATAGGGCAGCGACTCCTAAAGCAAAAACAGCGCCCCCCACGATGACTGCCAAAAGATCGTCAGTTATGATCTTTTGGCTCGGTGTAAGATACATTAAAAGTGGTAAACTAAAGCTACCGACGATAATATTTTTAACGGTTTTTTTGTCTAAAAAGATCCAGGCTAAAAGGATCATGAGTAGGTTGACGATCAAGACTGTCAAAGAACGTTCGATCCCAAAAGCAGCATCGACTAAGATCGCGATCCCAGTGGCTCCCCCAGCAGCAATATTGATCGGTGCGTAAAAATAATTGACTGAGATCGCGATCAGTTCTAAAGCTACAAAGAAGACGATCCAGTAAAACCAAGGTGTTTGTACGAGTCGTTTTTTCATTTTTTATCCCCCTGTAAAGTTTATCTTACTTAATAGTGTAACAAGGAGTGCTGTCTGCCGTAAACTAAGTAAAAAAGTGAACTTGATTTTTTCAAAAAAAAATCTTCTAGTACTTGAGAAAAGCACATAGAAGACCATGGTGATCAAGCTCAATAAACGAATTTACGAGCGTTTTTCTTTTAAGAGGTCACGGATCTCAGTCAAAAGTTCGACTTCAACATCTGGGACTTCTTCTTCTTTTTCTTTCTTAGGTAAAACAGAGTTGACTGCTTTGATGATCAAAAAGACAACAAAAGCAATGATCAAAAATTCGATCACAGAATTCAAAAAGCTTCCGATCCTAAAAGTTGCTTCACCAACCGTGAATTTTAAATTAGAAAGATCGATCTTACCAAGGAAAAGTCCTAAAAATGGATTGATCAAATATTTAACAAGTGCAGTTACGATCGAGGTAAATGCTCCACCGATGATAACACCGACTGCAAGATCGAGGACGCTTCCGCGAGAAATAAATTCCTTAAATTCTTTTAACATGATTCTCACCTCCTTATATGTTTTTTTATAGTATTTATTTTAGCTAAAATAAATGAATAACACAAGTTTGACAACTTAGGTTCAAATATAGTCTTAAAACAATAATAATAAAATTTGCTAGGACACAAAACTTGAATCTAGATACTATATTAATGTAAAATTAGAATATTAAACTAACTACCAATGAGAAGCGGATGTGGATCATGGTGAAAATATAGAGAAAGGATAAGCTATTAGAACTTTTTAGATGCTTAGACGCTAATGAGTGTTTTACATCAAGCTAATAGTCGTAGATCAAAATGGGATATGTAGATGAAATTTTAACACGTGTCGAACGGCAGTATCCAGAACAAGCAGAATTCAAACAAGCGGTCACAGAGGTTTTAGAATCATTGCGCCCTGTTATCGAACGAGATGAGGCCCATTATCGTAAAGAAGCTTTGTTAGAACGTTTGACGACACCTGATCGTCAGTTGCTTTTCCGCGTTGCATGGGTCGATGATGAGGGGCAAACGCAAGTCAATAACGCATATCGGGTCCAATTCAATAATGCGATCGGACCTTATAAAGGTGGTTTGCGGTTGCATCCTTCAGTTAACTTAAGTATCATCAAGTTTTTAGGCTTTGAGCAGATCTTTAAAAATGCTTTGACTGGTCTACCGATCGGGGGCGGAAAAGGTGGCTGTGATTTTGATCCAAAAGGACGCTCGGATCGTGAGATCATGGCATTTTGTCAAAGTTTCATGACTGAATTAGCACGCTATATCGGAGCTGATATCGATGTTCCAGCTGGTGATATCGGTACTGGTGCGCGTGAGATCGGATATCTTTTTGGTCAATACAAACGCCTAAAAGGAACGTATGAAGGTGTGCTAACTGGTAAAGGACTTGCTTTTGGTGGCTCATTAGTACGGACAGAAGCAACTGGTTATGGGTTATTATATTTAGTTGATGAATTAGTCAAAGATCATGGCAGTTCATTAGCAGGCAAAACGCTCACTGTTTCAGGGGCAGGAAATGTTGCGATCTATGCGATCAAAAAAGCTCAAGCTTTAGGTGCCAAAGTTGTGACTTGCTCAGATTCAAGTGGTTGGGTCTATGATGAAGCGGGGATCGATGTTGAATTATTACAAGAAGTAAAAGAAGTCAAACGCGCTCGTTTGACTGAATATGTTGCTAAGCGACCAAGTGCTACATATCATGAAGGGCGTGGGGTCTGGAGCGTAAAAACTGACATTGCACTTCCATGTGCGACGCAAAATGAATTGACTTTAGCTGATGCTAAACAACTAGTCGCAAATGGAGTCTATGCCGTTGCAGAAGGCGCTAATATGCCGACAACGCTGGAAGCGACAAAATACTTGCAAGAGCAAGGCGTATTATTTGTACCTGGAAAGGCAGCCAATGCAGGTGGAGTAGCTGTTTCAGCACTTGAAATGAGTCAAAATTCAGAGCGGTTGAGTTGGAGTTTTGAAAAAACTGATGAAGAATTGAAACAGATCATGCAAAATATTTACTATAATATTAAAGAAGCAGCTTTAGAGTATGATCGGCCAGATGATTTTGTGTTAGGCGCAAATATTGCAGGCTTTAAAAAAGTTGCACAAGCGATGGAAGCACAAGGTGTATATTAAAAACTTACCTATATATAGGTAGAAAAAGGGTCAAGATCTTTTTGGCCCTTTTTTTATTGTAGCTCAAGCTAGCACTAGGACCAATTAATTGTTACACTAAAATTAACGAAGATATTGGGGTGGAAAAATGAAAAAATTACGAATAAGGCGTAGAACTGCGATCTATGTAACAAGTATTCTTGGTGTCGTTTTAGTGAGCGTTTTGTTATACCTTTTCTTTTTAGAGCATTCCGCACAATTTATGCAATTTTTTGATCCAGATAAAGATAAGTTACTGTTGATGCGAACTTTCCGCGATAGAAGTCCTAAAGATGCGCTTCTCTTGATCTTGTTGACAGCATTGACTTCAGCGGTACCAGCCCTCTCGAGTTCTGTTATTTGTATTTTTAATGGTGTTTGCTTTGGGCCATTTTTAGGATTACTGCTCAACATTACGGGGAATACTTTAGGCAATTCACTAGTTGCTGGCTTTTTTAGAAAATTTAGCGATGAGCGTGAACCAGACCATAAACATAAGCGACCAAATCGTTTATTTGAGCGACTTGCGCATTTTAAAAATAAGATGCTGGCTTTGATCTTAGGCTATATGATCCCGATCATTCCCTCATCTTTAGTTAACTATTTTGGTGCTAAATCGAAGATAAGTTCTAAAAAGCAACTACTATGTATCATCATTGGAGTCATACCAACATCGTTTCTTTATGCTTATGGAGGCGAAGCGATCTTTAATGGAAATGTCGTACGTTTAGGGGTAAGTATTTTATGTGTGGTTGTCTTAGGGGCAGCGGGGATCGAATTTTACCGCAAACATCGACATGAAAAAAAGTGAGAATAACGTAGTGGTCAAATGACCATTACGTTATTTTTATTTTTAAAGCTTAAGCGAACGCTTGTTCTTTTGGGTGTTACACTATTTCATGAATGTAACAAAAACGAGTAAAAAATGCGGAAAATGACCTTTTTTTGCTATTTTATTCTAGAAAAAAATTTTTTTTTGAAATTCTTGCGAAAAATTTCAGCGCAGAAGCGAAAAAAAACTGTTTTTTTGTCATAAAAGAGGAAAGAGTGCTGCTTTCCGATATAACGCGTTTAGTGTTTGCTAAAGAATATGCTTGAGCCGAGTTATATTACTAAATATTACGTTATGTTACAAAAATTACAAAAAATCTATTTTGAGTAAAATAAATGGTACTTCAATGTCACATTACATCCGTATACTATTCATTGTTAGCTCGCAAGGGGCTAAAGCAAGTATTACTTGAAAATAGATTAAGAAATTAAATTAGATAAGAAAAATGAACAGAAATTTACAGGAGTGAATATTATTTATGAAGTTAAATAAAGTTTTATTGTCAGCCGCGACGGTCTTAGGTTTCTCAGCAGCAACAGCAGCAGCAGCTAATGCTGATTCAGTTACAGTTTCAGCAGGTGATACTCTTTCACACATTGCAGCTCGCCACAACACAACAGTTGATGCTCTTCAAAAATTAAACAACTTAGAAAATATCAACTTGATCTTCCCAGGGCAAACGATCGAAGTCGGCGAAAATGGTGAAGCTCAAACGCAACCAGTAGCAACGACAGCCACAGCAGTTGCACAACCATCTGCGCAAGAAGTAGCAGCACAACAAGCAGCGCAAGCGCAAGCAGCACAACAAGCAGCAGCTCAAGCCCAAGCAGCAGCGCAACAAGCAGCCCAAGCTCAAGCGCAAGTAGCCGCCCAACAAGCAGCAGCCCAAGCGCAAGCAGCGCAACAAGCAGCGATCCAAGCTCAAGCAGCCCAACAAGTGGCGCAAGCTCAAGCGCAACAAGCAGTTCAAGCCCAAGCAGCTACCCAAAATGCTTCAGCTACAACATCTTTGAGCAATGATGAAGATGAAGCACGTGCATGGATCGCTAACAAAGAATCTGGTGGTTCTTACACAGTTTCTAACGGGCAATACATTGGTAAATATCAATTATCTGCTTCATATTTAAATGGTGATTACTCAGCTGAAAACCAAGAACGTGTTGCTAACAACTACGTAACATCACGCTATGGCTCATGGTCAAATGCTAAGCAACATTGGTTACAAAAGGGCTGGTACTAAAATTAAATCAGTTAACGGTCAAAAGAGAGATGCGAAAGTAGCTCTCTTTTTTTGTGTAATTAAAGGAATTTTAATGAAAAAAAGTGAATTAAAGTATTATAATCATTGATGGATAAACTTTTTAGTGGATCTGAAGGAAGCAACGGTCAATGGAAATATAGAATAATATCTTTTTTGATGGCATAACACCTATGAGAAAGAAAAAATATGGAGTGGGACTTATGTCATGAATGATCCTAAAAGATCAGTGCTGCTAATTCATTAAGGTTATGAAGCTAAATTTGAAGCGACTCTATAAACGTATCAAGGATTACCAAAGAAAATCAGCTAGAAAACGTGTTGTGAATAAAGGGTTATTAAGAAAAATAGCCGAGAGTCAAGTTATAACGTGATAGAAGATCTAGATGTCAAGAAAATACAAATGGTACATGTACTTCTAAAAAGCTGCAATGTTATGCTAAGTGTGGTGCGATCACGGATCGAGATAAAAATGCAGTAGCTGATCTTTTAGCTTTATTAAATCAGAAAATATGACGGGGTGGTCACACCCTAAACTAACAGAGCTAGTCAATGTCACATTTCCCGCTTATTAGAATATGGGAACCTTAGCGTTGACGGTAGTAAATAAAACTAGGAAAGGAAAAGCTATATTTCTTTCTGATTATGTGGGGCTTAGACATTTTGTTCTACATAATCCCATATTTTATGTAGCCGGGATCAAGATGCGGCTCTCAACGATTTTGATCATTTTGTTACTTTGTTTATTTGGATTATTGATGATCATCAGTGCTTATAATATGCGTGAGCGCAGTTCTTTTATAATGAAGCTCATCTTAATGATCATTGGGATCTTTTGCTTGTTTGTAGGGAGCTATCTCTTAGTGCGGGTCGTACTTTTAGGGTGAAAGATCAAAAGGTTTGGTGGTTGTTTTAAACTGTGGTAGGGTAAAGAGGGGATCAACATTATATTAGTTGACCGTACTGACTCATACTCTAGCACTTGTGAGAAAGATAAAATGTGAAGCAAAGCGTCTAAAGTAGGAGTGCTAGCTCAAAAGTTGAGCGTTTGAGCAACTGAGCTTAGAATATGTTTAAAACTAAGAAAGGAACGCTATATTTCTTCCTCACAGAGTTTTCAAAGTAGCTTGATTCACATTTTATATAGCAAAAAGAGCGATGGAAAAAGAATTTGATCGAAAAAGTTTAGCTAAGTTTGATGGTCGTGATGGTCGGCCAGCTTATGTAGCAGTTGATGGGATCGTTTATGATGTCACCAATATCTCAGCTTGGAAAGACGGGACCCACCATGGTAATCATGCCGGGCAAGATCTAAGTGAAGCGATCAAGCATGCTCCCCACGAGAAAAGTGTTTTAGCAAAGTTAACTAAAGTAGGAAAATTGATCGACTGATCTATAAAAAAAGGAGCTCACTAGCGCGAGCTCCTTTTTTATAGATCAATTTGCCCAATCACCTTGCCGAAAGACAGGGATCTTAGTGCCGTCAGCTTTGATCCCATCGATGTTCATTGTGTTTGAGCCGACCATAAAGTCAACGTGCGTCTGGCTGATGTTTAGCCCATGTTTGCGTAGTTCGTCTGGTGTCATATCTGTTCCACCTTGGATACTAAATGGATAGGCTGAGCCTAAAGCAAAGTGATTGCTTGCATTTTCGTCAAAGAGTGTATTGTAAAATATGATCTTTGAGCGTGAGATCGGTGAAGGATCGGGGACAAGCGCAACTTCGCCCAAAGAACGCGCGCCGGCATCAGTTTCTAAAAGGTGCTCTAAGATCTCGACATGGTCTTTTGCTTGGACATCAACGACTTGGCCATCTTTAAAAGTAAAGCGAATATCTTCCAAAATATGGCCTGCATAACTCAATGGTTTAGTCGAAGTGACATAACCATCGATATGGCGGCTATCAGCTGCGGTAAAAACTTCTTCAGTAGGCATGTTAGCTAAAAATTTGATTTTTTCTTGGCTAACACTTCCAGCAGCTTCCCAATGATGATCTTTAGGAAGGCCAACTATAAGATCTGTTTTAGGCGAAGTGTAGTGTAAAGCGACAAATTGCTCTTGATTGAGCCAAGCTGCTCTTTTTTGGAGGGCTTGCTCATGTTCTTGCCAAGCGCTCAGAGGATCTTTTGTGTCGATCCGACATGTTTTAAAGATCTCTTCCCAGAGACGGTCAACTGCTTTTTGAGGAGCAAGCTCAGGAAAGACTTTTTTGGCCCATGCTTCGTCGGCTGCAGCAACGACTGTCCAAGTCAAGTCGTTATTTTGCGTAGCTTGGCGAACTTGTTGTAAAGCCTTGCCACGGCTACTTTGGTAAGTAGCGATCCTTTCAGGTAAAAGTCCATTTAAGGCATCTGGATCTTCAGAGATAACGGAGATCCGGGCTGCTTTTTTAGCAACGATATAATCAGCTTCGGCAATTTGATACTTCGGTGTTGTTTCTAAACGTTTAAGAGGTGCATGCTGTAAAAATTGGCGTGTCAAATACTCATCGTTCCATTTGACGAGCACTTCGCTAGCACCAGCAGCGTAAGCTTCAGCAACGATCAGATGGGCTAATTTCTGTTGGGTCACTGAGATGTATAAAATGGCAGTTTGTCCAGGTTGGATATTGACACCCATTTTAACGATCAAATGCGCATAGCGGGCTAATTTTTCTTCGAAATTTGGTAGAGTCATATTTTTGATGCTATGTGTGAGCTAAATGTGATCCAGACACATAGCCCCCCCTTCTAAAGGTTTGCTTTACCACTAGCTCGAAGTTGGATCGAGGTAAACTTTTCTTGTACTATCATAGCATAAGATCGGAAGTTTGTTATAATAGACCTAAATTGATCTTTAGAAAGGAAAAAGTATCGTCTGTAGGCGATATTGAGATTCTCATGCAAAAAATCAAAGTAATGACTGTTTTTGGAACGCGACCAGAAGCGATCAAGATGGCACCACTTATTTTAGAACTACAAAAAAGACAGGCTGAATTTGAAACGATCGTGACTGTAACGGCCCAACACCGTGAGATGTTAGATCAAGCTTTAGCGATCTTTAAGATCACACCTGACTATGATCTAGATATCATGAAAAAGGATCAGTCGATCACTGAGATCACCGCAAATGTTTTGGATAAATTAGATCAAGTCATCAAAAAAGAAAGACCAGATATCATCTTGGTCCATGGCGATACGACTACAACGTTTGCTGCTAGTTTAGCTGCTTTTTATAATCAGATCGCGATCGGTCACGTTGAAGCTGGTTTGCGAACTTGGAATAAGTATTCCCCTTATCCAGAAGAGATGAATCGTCAGATGACCGATGTCTTGACCGATCTTTACTTTGCACCAACAGAGCAAAGTAAAAAAAATCTTTTGGCAGAAAACCATCCACAAGAGAAGATCTATGTGACAGGAAATACAGCGATCGATGCTTTAAAACAGACGGTAACTGACGATTATCAACATGCGATCTTGGAGCAGATCGCGCCTGAGCAAAAGCTTATTTTAGTGACGATGCATCGCCGAGAAAATCAAGGCGCACCAATGCGCGAAGTTTTTTTAGCTTTACGTGATGTTGTTTTGACGCATTCTGACGTTGAGATCGTTTATCCAGTTCATTTGAGCCCGACTGTCCAAAAAATCGCACATGAAGTTTTAGATGGGATCAAACGAGTTCATTTGATCGATCCGCTCGATGTCGTTGATTTTCATAATTTAGCAGCCCGAAGCTATTTTATTATGAGTGATTCAGGTGGTGTTCAAGAAGAAGCACCATCTTTAGGCAAGCCAGTCTTAGTTTTAAGAGATACGACAGAACGACCAGAAGGGCTTCAAGCTGGGACTTTGAAATTAGTTGGTACTAAACAAGCTATCGTAAAAAAAGAGATGTTAGCTTTACTCGAAGATAAAGAGCTTTACCAAGCGATGGCGACAGCTAAAAATCCTTATGGAGATGGAAAAGCTAGTCAACGGATCATCGCAGCGATCGAGTATTATTTTGGCAAACGCACTGCTCGTCCTAGTGATCTAAAATAAAAAAGGCTTCCTCTAAGGGCAATGTCATTAAGTTAAGAGAGCTTGTATCAAATTTCAATTTAGAAATTTGATACAAGCTCTCTTTTTTGACATCTATGACGTTAATAGAGATTATTAATGTACGGAGGTGAGCATTATGAATATAGCACAACTGAAAAAGTTATTTTTAACTACCCTTGACTCGATCGACCAAGAAAAAGAAAAATATGTTGTCGATCCCAAACGTGATTTTATACGTCAGAGAAAACTTGTTTTTAAAGACACGCTACTTTATATTCTATCAATGGGTGGCGGGACTATTCTAAGTGAATTATCACAACTAACAGGAGGTATACCGGAACTCACTGTTTCAGCTTTTACACAACAAAGATATAAAGTAAAAGCTGAGGCGTTTAAAAAATTCTTCCATCTGTTTTCCGATCGATTATCACAAAACACTCAAAGTCAAATCAGGATCCTAGCTATCGATGGCTCTAGTATTCATATCCCAACTGATCCAACTGATAAAAGCTCTTATTTTCCATCTCCAAATGGTCGCAAAGCTTATAATTTACTTCACCTTAACGCACTCTTTGACTTAGACAAACAAATTTATACAGATGTGATCGTCCAAAAAGGTATGGATAATGAGCGCAATGCCTTGAATAAAATGATCGCTCGTTCTAAAATCCCTAAGGCGCTCATTATTGGCGATAGAGGATATGAATCTTATAATACCTTAGCGCACATCCAAGAAAAAGGTTGGTCTTTCTTGATCAGAGTACGAAACAACAATGGCGTGATCAGTGGAATAGCACTTCCAGATGAACGCCAATTCGATAAACATTTCACACTAAAATTAACACGTAAACAAACTAGAGAAACTAAGGAATTATTTAGAGAACGTAATTCTTATAGATTTATACCGGCCAATGTGACCTTCGATTTTTTATCACAAAAAACCAAGAAAGCTGACCCAACTGAATTTTATTCACTTGAATTTAGAATAGTACGTTTTTCTGTATCCGAAGACAAGGATGTGACTGTAGTAACTAATCTAAATCAAAGTTCATATCCAGCTTGGAAACTAAAAAAGCTTTACCATTTACGTTGGGGGATAGAAACAGCATTCAGGACATTGAAACATACCTTGGGATTATTGAACTTTCACGCTAAAAAAATAGTGGGGATCCTTCAAGAGATCTACGCTAAACTTATAGTGTACAATTTCACCCAAATGATCATAGATCATGTATCACTCCAAGAAAAGGCTCGATCATATCAATATAAAGTTAATTTTACAGTCGCTGTGAGACTGTGTAGATCTTTTATTAGAGGAAAATCCCCACCAAAACGGTTAGAATCCTATATTTCTAAAAATATTCTTCCAATCAGGAATGGTCGGCATTATAAAAGATCATCCAGCAGAAGAAAAGCATCAGGATTCAACTACAGAATAACATAAAAGAACGTGCTGATAAAAAAATTTGATTAACTATCAGCTTATTTGTCGTGATAAAAAGAGATCAGATAACTACAAAATATGTTTCTGATCTCTTTTTCAATATCTAATCTTTAGTACTGTAGGCTTAACTTAATGACATTGCCTCTAAGGGAAGTCTTTTTTATTGGCCTGATCGTTTGAAATAATATTTTTCAAAGATAAGACAGAAGCCTAAACAAATGAGTCCACTAAGTGAAAGATAGGCTCCTAACTTGAGTCCTGGGATCGTATAACTAAAGCGGATCTGATGTTTTCCCTTTGTTAAACGTACACCGACAAAAGCATGGTTAGTTTTCAAAACAGGGCGTTTTTTACCGTCTACTTTAACGCTCCAACCTTTAGCATAGGGGATCGAAGATGTTAAGATCCCAGCTTGGTCGACTTTGATCTGCCCTGAAAGTCCAGTTGGGGTCAGTTTGATTTGTTGGAGAGCGTGCTTTTGTAGCTCTTTAACTTGCTTTACATAAGTTGGACCTAAAGTTTGAACGTAAACTTTTAAGTCAAAATGGTAGTTACCTAACTTAGATGGTGTCAACGTCAAAGTTTGCGGGAGCGTTTCAAAGTAACCAAGATTTAAAGTACCTGCAGTTACGACTTTATAAAAAGAGAGAGCATTTTGTTTTGGTTGAAAGAGCTTTTCACTCCCTAAAGGTGAACTGACGCTCAAGGAGAAACTATTATCTGGTGACCCTTGTAAAATGTGGTAGCGGAAATATTTATAACTGGTTAAAAGTTTGTTTTGTTCCAATAGCCCTTGGGTCAGATCACTTACCTTTTGCTGTTCTTCTAAAGCAAGCTGTTTTTTTAAAGTATACGGGGCATATTTGATATGTGAGAGATCAAGTTGCAACTCACCACTGATAGTTTGTTCTTTTGGAAGTTGTAAAACGAGCGTATACGTTTGCTCTGAATCCTGTTTATCTAGCTCATTTGGTGAAACGACGTTACCACGGCTCGAGATCAATTGGTAAGGAAGCTCTTGCACTTCAGAGCGCAACTGTTTTTGATCGACTTTAGCTAAACCAGTAGTAGCAGCTTGTGAAACAACGACTCCAAGAGGCAAAGCTCGCTCTTGTTCTGTAGCCGAAAGTTTTTTGGCTTCAGTCGTTGGCAACACTTTAGTTTGGAAATAAACGAGTGGAAACGCTGATCTAGTTTGATAAAGTTTAGTTTGACGGTCTTTTGAACTGTCACCATTGGCGTCACTGATCTTTGGCGTCGTTTGCACGAGTTGATAGCCATAAGGAAGTTTAGTTGCATTAGGTTGATTGATCTGAGTAAATAAATAACGGACCCCTAAAAAGTTATTCAAAATAGTTCGATCTGATAATTGTCCTAGGGGGATATTAGCTTCATATTGTGCGTTTTGATAAGCATTAGCAAAGTCGCTAAGTGCTTTATTTTGTAAAGAATAATATGAATTGATCGAATAGAGTTTGGAGCCCAAAACGTTATATAGGTGATAGTTTGAACCTAAATTGTAATTTTTGCTCAACGTAGAGATCCGATAAAAATCGTCTTTAGGATCGGGTAAATTTTTTTCCAATCCTGCAAAGCGTTTAGTTTTTAAAGTTTCATAAGCTTTTAGTGGTAACATCTCAGCAGCATAGCCTCCGTTAAAGGGGGCTTCAAAATAGATCGCGTTGAGACAGACATTTAATAAGATCGCACTCAAAAGAAACTTTTGGGGCGTCTTTTTTTTATTCGCATTGCCAAGTAGAGCCCAAAAGACAAATAAAAAGATCATCGGGACAAAGAGCTTTTCATCATTTTGGAAAAGATAGGTCAGACCGATAAAAGTCACATAGCCAACGAGGGCAAAAGAAAAGATCCGCAAAGTTTTTTCTGAAAGTGATCGCAGATCTTTGAGCAAAACACAGACTGCAAAAGCGATCGGTAAGCAACTGAGTAATGTCCAACGGTTCGAAGGGGCCATCAGCCCATTCATAAGTGCTCCAAATTGTGGTAAGAGCAACATGATAAAACTAAGATATAAGGCCCAAAAGGTCAGACGATACGTCTTTTTATGCAAAATGATGTAGATAAGCGCAAAAAAGACGATACTTGAAAAACCAAGCGCACTCCAAAAATAAAAGTCACGGTTAGCTCCATTGATCAACTGGCTTGGCAAAGCTAAGTAATAATAGAGTGGGTAAACGTTTAACCCGTTAGCAAAGACACCACCTGAACGAGTTGAATTTTTGACAGCGATGATCTCTGGAACAAGGAGAAAACTAGAACAAAGTAAGCTGATCACCGTGGCAAGGGCTAATTTACTTAAAAGATGGATGCGAGCTTTTAAAGTTTTGATCTTTTTACGATACGTCAGACCAAAGCGCAAACCTAAATAAAGCATCGCGCCGATCCCTAAAATATAAGCAAAGTAAAAACTACTGATCAACATCCAACTAAAAACGAGGATCAGTGGCCCGATCTTTCCTTGTTGTAAAGTTCGTTCAAGTGCAACAATGATCAAAGGAAAGAGAATGAATGGTGTTGTAAAAAACGGTTGTGCCACATTTGAATAGAGCAAAAAAGCATTGAAAAGATAGACTAATGCTCCGCCAGTGATCGTAAAACGATCGAACTCAAAATGATTGGCAAAGTAGCAGAAAGCAAGTCCTGCACAATACAACCGAATAACGATCATTACCTGATAGCCTGTGACAAGTGCTTTAGCTGGCAAGAGTAAGAGCGGGTAGATAAAGATGTCACCTAGCGTGTAATAAGAGTAGACTTGAAAAACGTCGCTCCCGAGCCCAAAGTGCCAGGACCATGTACTTATTGTACTTGGATCTTTAAAAAAAGCGTGTAGATAGCTCCGATACTCTTCTAATAATGGTAAATGTTGATTTGCACCATCAAGATGCCAGATCAAGGCATGACCAGTGATCAAATACGTGCCGTAAACAAAAAAGGCAACGATGAGAAAAGCTAACGAATATGTCAAATAAAGGTGTGAGTTCTTTTTTTTAGTAAATGAAAATTCCACGATCTTTGTTTGGCCAGAAGGTCCTGGCGATTCCTTTCGTTAGATTAACTTGATTTAAGCGATAACTGCTTGTGCTAATGTTGCTGCAAAATCATCTAGCGCTTGGATGTCTTCTTCACTATCAGGGGCTAAATTGATCTTTAAGTTGGGGGCGCCTTTAGTTGCTCCAGCAGCTTCAAGGGCAGTGGCAAATTTATCGACTGCAACACCAAAATATTCCCCATAAAAAGTATCACCTGAACCTGCGACTCCAAAGACTTTGCCACTGAGATCGACTTCAGCTAATTCCTCATAAAAATCAAGACCTTCATCTGGAAGAGAGCCTTCATCATAAGTATAAGGACAAACAACACAAAGATCGACGTCTTCAAAGTCAGCTGGATCGGCTTGGGAGATCTCTTCAACGCTGACGCTCAAGCCTTTTTCTTCAAGCGCTTGGGCGATGATATCAGCAATGTCCTCATTGTTTCCTGTGATCGTAGCAAAAACGATTTTAGCAGTAGCCATAATATAGTTCCTTCTTTCATAGATTAAAGATTCACAAATATTATACCAAATATTAGCCAAACAAAAATCTTTGTGAGATGAATACGAAAAAATTGTGAGCTTGTTGTATAATATAGGAGTTAGGTAATTTTTAACTGTGGGAAAGTAAATGTGTCGCCAGTCGCTGTTTTATCCAGTTAAATCAAGTTTTTAGAAAGGAAGCCTAATTTTCCCAAACGGCACATTTTAGGCAAAAAATATTATGATAACGATCAAATCACCACGTGAAATAGAAGAAATGGCTAAATCCGGTGCGATCTTAGCTGGGATGCACGTTGGCTTACGTGACCTGATCAAACCGGGGATCTCTAGCTGGGATATCGAAGAGTTTGCGCGGAAGTATTTTAAAGAACATGATGCGATCGCTGAACAGATCGGATTTGAAGGTTATGAATACGCAACTTGTGTCAGTGTAAATGACGAGATCTGCCACGGTTTTCCGCGTAAGAACTTGATCTTAAAAGAAGGCGATCTTGTCAAAGTCGATACGGTCGTCAACTATCATGGAGCAATGAGCGATTCTTGCTGGAGTTATGTTGTTGGTAAAGCGACACCCGAAGTTGAACGTTTGATGGAAGTGACTAAAAAAGCACTTTATCTAGGGATCGAGCAAGCTAAAGTCGGAAATCGGATCGGTGATATCGGAGCTGCGATCCAAAAATACGTCGAAGATGAAAATGGTTATGGTGATGTGCGCGAATTTATCGGACATGGGATCGGACCAACGATGCATGAGAGCCCTAATGTCCCTCATTTTGGTGAAGCTGGTAAAGGTGTGCGTTTGCGCGAAGGGATGACGATCACGATCGAACCGATGGTCAATGCTGGTAGCTGGCAAGCTGATATGAGTGATCCAAATGGCTGGGTCGCACGTACGGCAGATGGAAGTTTATCGTGCCAATATGAGCATACGATCGTGATCACTAAAGATGGTCCTAAGATCTTAACCTCACAAGATCCTGATATCGATGCTAAATATCTGTATAAAAAGGACTAATAGGTATAGGACTTGTAAATATCACTGATACTGGTATAATATTTTTAGAATACTCGGGTGTTTTATTAAGACATCTAAATTTTAAAAGAGGTACACTTTAATGAAAGTAAGAAAAGCAGTTATTCCAGCCGCTGGGTTAGGGACAAGATTTTTACCTGCAACAAAAGCTTTAGCCAAAGAGATGTTGCCGATCATTGATAAGCCAACGATCCAATACATTGTTGAAGAAGCTAAGAAATCAGGGATCGAAGATATTTTAGTTGTTACTGGAAAGGGTAAACGTCCGATCGAAGATCACTTTGATTCGGTACCAGAGCTCGAACAAAATTTAAAAGAAAAAGGTAAAAAAGACCTTTTGCGTTTAGTTGAGCAGACAACAGATATCAACCTTTATTTTATCCGTCAATCGCATCCACGTGGTTTAGGAGATGCTGTTTTGATGGCAAAAGACTTTGTCGGTAATGAACCGTTTGTCGTTATGTTAGGCGATGATATCATGGAAGATAAAGTTCCATTGACAAAACAATTGATGAATCGCTATGACGAAACACATGCGTCAACGTTAGCCGTTATGAAAGTGCCACATGAAGAAGTTAACAAGTACGGTGTCATTGATCCAACATTAGAGACAAAACCAGGTCTTTATGACGTAAAGCAATTTGTTGAAAAACCAGACGTTGATAAGGCTCCTTCTGATTTAGCGATCATTGGACGCTACCTTTTGACGCCAGAGATCTTCACAATGCTTGAAACACAAAAGCCAGGTGCTGGCAATGAGATCCAATTAACAGATGCGATCGATCGTTTGAATAAGATCCAACGTGTCTTTGCTCATGAATTTAAAGGGCAACGTTACGATGTAGGTTATAAGTTTGGCTATCTTAAAACTTCGATTCAATTTGGGCTCCGTCATCCAGAAGTTCAAGATGAATTGAAAGCTTATATCAAGGAACTTGGTAAAACGCTCAAGTAAAGCTCATGAAGTTGGGGGTAGCATAAGCCCCCAACTTTTTTATTTAAAAAAGAAGGGAAGGGATCACATGACAAAAAGACATCAAAAACATAAACAACACAAAAAACTTAAAGTAGGAGGACAAATTTTACTTGGCGTGTTTTGTGTAGGTTTACTGAGTGCTCTTGCTTGGCAAAATGAAACGATCAAAAGTCGAGTGATCAATACATTTGGGGATAGTGCTAAATATCAAAAAGAAGAGTATGAAAAACAAAAGGCCTTAGCTGCTAAAAAATATGGTCCAGCAAAGCAAAGCAGTCAAACTTCAAAAAAAGAAGATCCGTCTAGTCAAAAAAAGAGTTCAGCAAGTAGTTTGAAAGAAAGTAAAAAAACTACAGAGTACGTAAACTATACGGTGCGTTCTGGTGATTCTTTGACAGCGATCGCCATGCGCTATGGGGTGAGTGTTCAAGATCTGATCCAAATAAATGATCTTCCTGCTAATGGACGCGTGGCTGCTGGCGAAGTATTAAAAATTCCAGACAATGGAGAAAGACCAGCAGAAACTGATAGCTCCAATACAGGGGCCGCTACTACCTCACAAAGTTCTGTGGCGACTGACTCGTCTTATAGCGATCAAGATGAAACTGGGGCAGAGGAAGAAAGTACGCCGACCTCTCAAACTGAGCAAACGGTAGGTTCGCAAGCTTCTCGATCTGATACAGATGAATAGGTCCAAGTAGATGAAATTAGACCTAGCAACAACTAAAAAACGTTTAGCACGTTTTAGCGAACTTTTTCAAAAAAATTTTAAGCGGGCTAACGTTAGTAGTACGGCGATCGTGATCGCATATTATACGCTAGTGACGATCTTTCCAATGGTCATTTTTATTGGAAATATTCTCCCGTTGTTACGCCTAGAAGTTGATGCCGTGCTTCCGTATCTTGAAATGGCAATGCCCAGATCGATCTACACGACTTTAGAGCCACTGATCACTAAATTTTTACAAACTGGTGCTTCGGGAAGTGTTGCTTCGATCAGTGGGCTTGTGACATTATGGGCAACAAGTCGGGGGATCAATGCTTTGAAACAAGCTTTTAATCAAGCGTATGATGTCGGGAAAGATCAAGGTGTAGTCACACAACGGATCTTATCATTTTTGATCATGATCTTTATCGGAGTCATGTTGATCATTTTCTTTGTGATCTATAGTTTTGGTCAGCTTGTTTTAGAACATCTTACACCACTATTTGAGTTACCAGCAGACTGGTTGACGACATTTAGCCAGTTAAAATGGCCAACGACAGTGTTAGGACTTTTTTTGATCTTTATTATTTTATATTTTTTAGTGCCTAATGCCAAAGTTCATCTAAAATATATTTGGCCTGGGGCAGTCGTAGCAACATTAGGCTGGATGATGTTGACGCAAGTCTTTAGTATCTACGTTCGTTATTTTGCGCGCTCTTTTTTAAGTTATGGGACGCTTGGGACTTTTATTGTTTTATTGCTGTGGTTAAATTACAGTGCTTATGTGATCATGCTTGGAGTCGTGATCAATGCTTCCCTTGAAGAATTATATGGTGGTAGAGTCAAAGCCAAAGGAGCGTTGGATCATTTTACAGACACTGCCGTTAAAAAGCAGGTCAAGCGTGTTTTTAAAAAGAAATAAAAAAGTTGCGCTCTGAACGCAACTTTTTTTTACTCTTCAAATTCTAGTGTAGCTAAATATTCATCGATCAAACTCAACGAAAAACCTTTACGGTAGAGAGCCTGCTTGAATTTTAAGGAACGCTTTGGCTCAGCTAAACGGCGGTAACGGGGCCAGAGTTTGTCACCTTGGGCGACTAATGTATCCCATTCAGCTTCTTCGTCTAATTCGAGCTCAAGCTCGGCTAGTGCGCCGTCGATGACTTGATTTGGAAAACCTTTTGCTAACAAAGTCTGATAAAGCTTATTTTTTAAAGCTTGAAAAGAAAGCTTATGGTTTTTAGCAACTGTTTTTTGTGCCACTTTAAGTGCATTTGTGACTTGTTGCTCAAAATCAAATTCGAGTAGAGCCTCTTCGATCAAATCAGAGGCGACTCCTTTTTGTCTAAGTTTTTGAGTGATCACGACTGGTCCTTTATCTGTCGTTTTTGCGCTAGTTCGGACGTAGCTTTTAGCATAGTTGAGGTCATCTAAATATTTAGCCTCTGTCAAAGTGATAATGACCCGTGTTATATCATGTTCAGGAATAGCGAGTTTTTTTAAATATGTTTTCATCTCTTTGACTGTTCGTAGTTGATAACTCAAGTGATCTAAGGCTTTACTATAAGCCTTTTGATACTGATCTTCTTTTTTTAAAACTTCGATCAAATTATCAGAAATTTCCATTCCTTTGGCAAGGCGGTATTTGATCAAAGTATTTTCACTGACTGGAAAGGCGTAATGCCCGTCTAAAAAGACATTAAAACGTCCGGCTTTTTTTTGCACAGCGATCGAAGTTATTTTTTTAGGCATATGATCTTTCCTTCCTTGGATATGGTATAGTTAAGTCAACCACCACTGACTAAAGTCAATGGCTTGTGAGCCGAAAATCCTCGTGGATTTCAGACCACAATTTGCGTAGATAGGGACAACTTGCTTGACCAACCAAGGTTGCAATCAAGTAGCGGTCGTCTAATTACCAACGCCTTTTATGTCCCCAGGTTGCCATAGGGACAGATAAGCTAGGATAATTTAGCAATTCCCTTATCCAGAATATTTTTAGCTGCATTCCAATCACGAATATGATGAATACCACAGTTCGGACACGTCCATTTTCGATCAGCTAACGTTAGTTTGTTCGTGCCATTAGTACCCATCACAAAGCCACAATTGTGACATGTTTGTGTAGTATTTCTTGGGCTGATTGTGATAAATTGTCGACCATATAGATCTGCTTTATAAGCCAACATGCCGAGAAAGGAACGCCAGCCAACGTCAGAAATACTAAGCGCTAAAGCATGATTCTTGAGCATATTCTTACTACGCAACTCCTCAGCTACTACTAAATCGTGGTTCTTGATTAGTGCAGTAGAGATTTGTTGGAGAAAATTATGTCTTTGGTTCATTACTTTGGCATGGAGTTTAGCAACTAACAAGCGTTGCTTTTGATAATTTTTACTATCGCGTAAAGAACGATGTTCTTTTTTGACACGCCGTTGTCGTCTAGATAGAATACGCTGTTCTTTAGCTAATTTACCTTTAATAGTGCGATAATATCGTGGATTAGGAACTGTGTTACCTTCATTATCGGTTAAGAAATTATCAGTATTAAGATCAATTCCAATATGTCCGTGATTAGCCTTGGACACTTTAACAAAAGGTTCATCTGAAGCTAGTTGCATTGATAGAAAGAAGTGATCCGCTGGATCTTTAGTCAATGTCACAGTACCAATTCTAGTCTCACACATTCTCCTCAAGAGACGTGCTTGGGAACCGGCAACACGTAACAATCCTATTTTAGGTACTTTGATATGGCTATTATCTAGAAAACATACTGTACCGTTAGTTAGCAACGCAGTCTTTTGCCCTGGGTATTGACAATTGGTTTGATAACGCCAGCGATAACTCTTTCGATGAAATTTAGGAACACCAGCAGTGTGAATCTTCCGAAAAGCATTCCAAGCTTTTCGGTAGTTCTGAATGGCATTAGCTTTCGCCAAACTGTCAATTCGTTTATCTTCTAAAAATTGATAGTGATTAGACATTTGTTTAGCGTTTTGACGCATAGTTAGTTGCTTAATACGCTCCTGGACTGTGTCAATCGATAACTTAACTCTGCGAAGTTGCATCAGTTCCTTACCGATCGCAACCATTTCGTTATAGATAAAGCGACTAGCGTCACTGTTAATTTTAATCAACTGCTTTTGTTGGTCACTAGGGTAGCAACGCATTTTCAGGCCATAATGATATTGCATTTTTGCCATTGACTTCATTTAATTTCACCTCCTTAATTGATATAATGATATTGTATCATATGTCAATGATAATAAATATAGGGGTAAATAAAATGAGTAAAGATAAAATCAAAGACGCAGTATATACCAGACGATATATCTATAACTTCCATTTCCATCTAATTTGGGTTACTAAATATCGTCATAAAACTTTTACTACTGATGAGTTATCAAACGAAATGAAGGATATCCTATGGCAAGTAGCCGAGGATAACGAAATCTTAATCGAGAAAATGGAAGTTATGCCTGACCATGTTCATGTCTTAATTAGCTTTCCGCCTAGCAAGGCACCGACTAGCGCCATCAAAGCGCTCAAAGGCAGAAGTGCCTTTATTTTCTTACGTCGACACCCGGAAATTCGGCAGTCCCGATACTGGGGTGGTCATTTATGGTCGCCTAGTTACTACATGAGCACATTAGGTAATATGAGTAAAGAAGTAGTTGAGAAATATATAAACGATCAAAAATACAATGAGATGAAAAAAGCTCCTTACGGAGCTTGATTCCCATGACTAAAGTCACGGGATTTCCGGCTGAATCTCATTAAAATCGCTATTTTATATCAAAACATATTATAAGCACAAATGAAGTAATACAGTTATTATAAAGCAGTCGCTCCACTTTGTTAAGGTAGCGAAAAGATGGCATTTTAAAAGTTACAAAGTTACCTTCTGGGCGATATGCTCGGGCAAAATTTTGTATTTAAGATGTTAAATAAAGCAAAAACTCGTGATCTTTCTTTTGAATTACGCGTTTTTGGAATTGATGTCAAATATCAAAAAAGGAGCGTTGGTCTTGAGTTATTTAGACATCTATTTGCTAATATCATATTGAGGTCATTATATTAGCAGGATCGATCAATAAAAAACAGAACAACCATAAATTTTTTAAGAGAGCATTAGCTTGTTGCCCGAAGGTACGCAAGTAGAAGAAAGAAGATCAAAAAAGCTTTAAAAGAGGCAGAAAATGAAAATAACGGTCAGAAATAATGATAAGCGTTATTCTAGCTTAGATGAAATGATCTTTACGATCAAGCTAGGCCGTCTTTATTTATATTATGGATCAGACCAAGTGGTTTGAACTATTATATGCTTTCAAAGAAAGGAAAAAAGTTTTGGTACAAACAAAAAAACAAGCACCTGGAGTTATTTTGAAAAAAGGACAAAAATTTGTTGTGACGATCAAACGTTTAGGTATCAATGGAGAAGGGATCGGATATTATAAAAAAAAGATCGTTTTTATTCCTAAGGCACTTCCAGGTGAAGTCGTTTTAGCGCAGATCGTTCAGGCGCGACCCAAATATCTCGAAGCGCGTCTGTTAAAGATCAAGAAGAAAAGCCCTGATCGTGTAGAACCTGTCGATAAATATGATGTCGGAGGGATCGAACTTGAGCATCTCGCTTATCCAGAACAATTGAAGTTTAAGCAAGATGTTATTGCACAAGCATTAGCAAAATTTCGACCTAAAGGCTATCAAACTTATCCTATCTTAGAAACTTTAGGAATGAAAGAACCGTATCATTATCGAAATAAAGCACAGTTTCAAGTGCGGCAAACTAAAACCGGTCTGATCGCAGGTCTTTATAAAGCTAATAGTCACCAACTCGTTGATCTACCGACTTTTGAGACCCAACGTCCTTTGACGTTAAAGATCATTCGTCAAGTTTTGAGCTTATTAGAAAAATGGCATATTTCGATCTATGATGAACAAAAGCACACTGGTCTTGTGCGAACTTTAGTTGTACGTGAATCGTTTGCTACAGGTAAAGCTCAACTTGTTTTAGTGACGACTAGTAAGAAATTTCCACAAAAAAACGGTTTTTTAACTGATCTAAAACAGCTTTTGCCTGAAGTGATCTCAGTTATGCAAAATATCAACCCAAAGAAAACTTCACTGATCTGGGGAGAAGAGACATTTTTACTTGCTGGCCAAGAAACGATCACTGAAACTTTAGGACCGCTCTCCTTTGAACTTTCGGCTCGGGCATTCTTTCAAATGAATCCGCCACAAACGAAAGTCTTATACGATGAAGTCAAAAAAGCTTTGGATCTAACAGCAAATGAAACACTTGTCGACGCTTATTGCGGTGTAGGAACGATCGGCGCTTATGTTGGGCAAAATGCAAAAGAAGTACGAGGGATGGATGTTATTTCTGAAGCGGTCGCAGATGCACAAAAAAATGCACAAAAATATGGCTTACCTAAGACGCGTTATGAAGTCGGACAAGCAGAAGATATTTTGCCAAAGTGGATCGCAGAAGGATTTAGTTTTGATGCTTTAGTCGTTGATCCACCTCGAACTGGTCTGGATAAAAAATTGATCCAAACGATCTTGTACTATGCACCAGCTAAATTCGTCTATGTCTCGTGTAATCCTTCAACTTTAGCACGTGATCTAGTTGATTTGACTAAAGTATACGATGTTGAATATATTCGTTCTGTTGATATGTTTCCGCAGACTGCACGGGTCGAGTGTGTTGTTAAATTAGTTAAACGCCGGTAAGATGTTCCAGTGAGATAGCATAGGCAATAAGCTAAATCTTTGGTATAATTAAAATGATATTGGTGTAGAGACACCCGTGTTTTAGAGAAAGCAGGAATATTATGCGTCATTCAAAAGGACCAAAGGAAGGCGAGTTTATTACGATCAAGAGTTATAAACACGATGGTAGCTTACATCGAACATGGCGCGACACGATGGTGTTAAAGACGAGCGAAAATGCTCTGATAGGTTGCAATGATCATACACTAGTCACCGAAGCTGACGGTAGGCGGTGGGTCACCCGTGAACCAGCTCTTGTTTATTTTCATAAACATTATTGGTTCAATATCGTTACGATGATCCGCGATAATGGCGTATCGTATTATTGTAATTTAGCATCACCAGTTGTTTTAGACAAAGAGGCACTAAAATATATAGATTACGATCTGGACGTTAAAGTCTTTCCCAATGGGGAAAAACGTTTGCTCGATGTAGATGAATACGAAGAGCATAGTGCAAAGTGGAAGTATCCGGCTAAGACTGATCAGATCTTAAAGCATAATGTAAAAACATTAGTTGACTGGATCGAACATGGTAAAGGTCCTTTTTCAAAGGAGTATGTCGAGATCTGGTATAACCGCTATCTAGAATTGTCGCGACGGCAGTAAGTGTCTGTTTATAGCTAAAGGCTGCGATGAAGTTCGCAGCCTTTTTTAGAAGCTATAATAGAGCTAAGCTGTGCTTTGTATCTAATAAAAAGAAAAATGTAGGTTAGATGCTGTGGATTTTAAAGGCTCTCTGCGTTTATAAAAATAAAAAATAAGGAAGGAAGTCTATATTTCTTTGAAGTAGCATGCTTTATGCTACACTGCATTTGGTATAGTCGGGGTAGAAAATTGTTAGATAAGAAAAAAAGGACGCGTCTCCTGTATTGGACGTTAGAACTGTTATTATTAGCACTTTTAGTTTTTGTTTGTACGCAGATCGATTTTATTTTTAAACCGATCGGGATCTTTATTTCAACGTTATTTATGCCTGTTTTGATCGCAGGTTTCCTATTCTATGCGTTAAATCCACTCGTCAATCTTTTGATGCGGATCCGCTATAAGCGTTTCAAAGTTGGGCGAACGTTAGCGGTCACTTTAGTTTTTATCTTTTTTTTCGTGCTTATCGGTTTAGCTGCGGCTTACTTAGTGCCAAAATTAGCTAACCAAGTTGAACAACTAGTTGCACGGACTCCACGCTATTTAAACGAATTACAAGTATATTTGACAGAGCTTACGAAGAATACTAAGCGGCCGAGTTGGTTTGATCAGATCGATCTTACTGAATATTTAGATAATATCAAAGGTTCAGTAAATGGGATCTTGAAAGGCTTCATGGGCTCTTTGACAACAAGTATCGGTTCGATGATCGGGGCAGTTACAAGCGTAACGATCACGATCGTCACAGTACCATTTGTTCTCTTTTATATGCTAAAAGATGGGCCTAAGCTTTTACCAAATATAAAAAAAGTCTTACCTAAAAATCGTGCTGATGCTGTAGCTGAGTTATTAGTCAAAATGAGTGATACGATCGCTAAATATATTTCTGGGCAAGTGATCGAATGCTTATTTGTTGGGACGTTTTCGGCGATCGGTTATAGTTTAGTCGGGATCCCCTATGCTTTATTGATCGGGATGTTTGCTGGGATCACCAATATCATTCCGTATCTTGGACCATATATCGGTCTAGTCCCTGCGATCTTTATAGCGTTATCGCTATCATTTAAAGAAGTTATTTTAGTGATCGTTGTCTGTGTTGTTGTACAGCAAGTCGATGGAAATCTCATCTATCCAAATGTTATTGGCAAGAGTTTAGATATTCATCCACTGACGATCATTATGATATTATTAGCTGCTGGAAATATTGCTGGGCTCTTAGGGATGATCTTAGCGATCCCAGCGTATGCAGTGACAAAAGTTGTAGTCGTTTATTTATATGACATTTGGAAATTACAAGATCCTAAACGTTAGACCTATGATCTTGGTTGCGAGTAGTTGAAATTTGTGGTATTTTGAAAATGTATTGAAAATATCTTATAAGTAGGGATGTATATTATGACAGAGAAAATAGCAGTGTTGGGTGCAGGTTCGTGGGGCAGTGTTCTTGCGAGCGTGTTAATTGAAAATGGTCATGACGTTACGCTTTATACAAATGTAGCAGAGCAGGCTGCTGAGCTTAATGAAAAGCATACAAATGAACGATACATGCCGGGATTTAAGTATTCTGACAAACTTTACACAACGACCGACTTAGAAGAAGCTGTTGACGGCGCTGATGCGATCTTATTTGTCGTTCCGACTAAGGTCACACGTCTTGTCGCAAAACAACTAAAAGAAGTTTTGGCTAAATTGAATCAACGGCCACTTGTGATCCATGCTAGCAAAGGTCTTGAGATCGGAACACATAAGCGGATCTCAGAGATCATCCATGAAGAGTTGACGGATCGCTACTGTTCTAACATCGCTGTTTTATCTGGTCCGAGCCATGCTGAAGAAGTGGCGAAAAAAGATATCACGTTGATCACAGCTGCTAGTGCCGATGAAAAAGCAGCGAAAAAAGTGCAAGATCTCTTTACAAACGATTATCTTCGGATCTACACTAACGATGATGTCGTTGGGGTCGAAACTGGCGCAGCTTTTAAAAACGTGATCGCGATCGGAGCCGGGATCTTACATGGTTTAGGATATGGTGATGATGCCAAAGCAGCTTTGATCACGCGCGGGTTAGCTGAAGTTGCACGTTTAGGAATGGCCTATGGTGCTAGTCCATTGACTTTTATGGGTCTTTCTGGTGTGGGTGATATGATCGTTACATGTACTTCAGTGCACTCACGAAATTGGCGCTGTGGTGAACAACTAGGGCAAGGCAAACCGCTTGACCAAGTGATCGAAGATATGGGAATGGTCATTGAAGGGATCAATACTGCGAAAGCTGCTTATGATCTTTCTCGTGATGAACATATCGAGATGCCGATCACAGAAGCGATCTATAACGTCCTCTACAATAAAGCAGATATTAAAGAAGAGATCGGTAGCTTGATGACTCGCGATAGTAAGTCAGAAGTTATCGGAAAACGTAAATCGTAGACTAAAAAGTGCTTGAGTCAAGGCTCAAGCACTTTTTTTATTGAAAATAAGCCATTTACTGAAAAAATAATTTAAGATCCCACAGACGATCTGATCGAGTAATTTAGCTAGATCTTTATATAATAAGAAAACTTGGACGCCTAAAAACATTAACCCAAGATCTAGTAAAAATGAGAGAAAGCGAATATGTAAAAAGGCGATCAATTCGCGTAGAGTTTGTTCAAGTGAATGGTGTTTAGTCTCAAAAACTAAATATTTATTTGTGATAAAAGTAAAGAGAAGTGCGATGAGATAGGCGATGATATTAGCTAAAAGATAATTTAGGCCTTTTTGTTCTAGTTGGTGAAATAAAATGATATTTAAAGCCCCTGCTAGTGTGCCAAAAAGAGTGTAGGAAAAGAAGTTTTGATAGCGTTGATAAAAACTTTTCAAACTAAAGACCTCGACTTCTTTGATTTTGTTGTAAAACAACGTTAACAATTATATTAAAGTCGCTTTATTTTATCAAGTTGAATGAGGTTTCCAGTTGACGCTCTCAAAGCAATTTTGTACTATGAGAGTTAGTTCAATATTTTTTAAATCAGTGTTTTTTAGGTTTTATAGGTGAAAAGAAAATGGCAAAAATCGAAATAAAATATATTACAAAAGGAGTTTCTTTATTAGTCGACAAAAAAGATCGGCGCCCAAATGAAACAAATGAAAAATTGTGGGAACTACGTGGGATCGATTTAAAAGTCAACGATGGAGAAGCGATCGGGTTGATCGGTGATAATGGTTCTGGCAAAGATATTTTGTTAAAGATCATCGGCGGAAAAGATAAGCAAACAACAGGCTTCATCACTACAAAAAATAAAATAACATATGTTGCGTTAGATACTTTAGATGAGAGTAAGACTGGGTTAGAGAATATTCGCCAAGCGATCACAAATGCAAAAGTAGATAACTTCAAAGGAGATCATCTTACTAACGGGATCATTGATTTCTCAGAGATCGGAGAATGGATCTATCGACCAGTCAGTGATTATTCTGCTGGGATGACAGCGCGTTTAGCTGTCAGTATCGCGTTATTTATTGAACCAGAATTAGTCTTGCTAGATGAAGTTTTATCACCACTTGATCGTAATTTTTATTTTAAAGTCGTCCAAAAGATCCAAGAGTTAAAAGATGCTGGAATTTCGTTTATGATCGCCGAAGTTCGACCAGTGATCATCGAAACGCTTTGTGAACAGACCGCTTGGTTACAGTTTGGACTTTTACAAGATTTTGGTGCTACGACTGAGGTGGTGCGCCAATATGAGTATGCGTGTGATTGGTTCATCAATCTATCATTACCAGAGAAAAATGAATACTTAGCTGAAAAGCAACGTGATCAAGTGCGCTTTGATGTCAATAAGATCTATGAAATTTTCAAAAGTGAACAATTTAAACATGGATATACTCGCAAAGACGAACCGCGGATGCGTAAAGCATTTTTTGTTGACCGAGGCGATGATCCTGTTAGTTTAGATAAAGGGAAAGAAACAGTCCTAGAAAAGAAGAAAAAAGGTCCACTTTTGGCGGCGATCTTACTTATTTTAGTGCTATTATTGGGTGGAGCTTATTGGTATCAAAGTGAAAGACAACAAACACTTAGTCAAGCTGATAAAGTCAGTTCAAGTCAGGCTAAGGCGAGTTCAGCAGCTAAAGTTTCCAATAGTATCAGTCAAAGTAAAGCTTTGAGTGCTAAGGAAGCAAGTGAAAGTCAAGCTGCAAGTAAAAGTATTAGCGAAAGTCAAGCTTCAGAGAGTGCTAAAAAAGCTTCTGAAGCAAGTGAAAAAAGTAAGCAAGCTTCAGAAAGTGCAAAAAAAGCAAGTAGCGAAAGCCAAGCTAAATTAGATTCTGAGCGGGCTAACACACAAACGATCAATGTGGCAGATGGTGATACGCTTGAGTCATTAGCAGCTAAATATGCGACAACTGTGGAAAAGATCCAAGAGTTGAATAACCTTGGATCGAGTACTGAATTGACAGCTGGTGAAACTTTATATGTACCAAAATAGGGGGAATTTTAATGGAAGATCCCGATGTGAATTTTCTATGGGGCGTCTTGAGCTTTATTGCTCTGATCTTTTTTAGTTTAAATACAGTAAGTAAATTTGCTTTGAATTTTGAAAAAAGCGAGTTTAGTGAGTTAAGTGCTAAGCGCGCATTGACTTTTGCTCAATTTACCTGGGCTTTAGTGTTTTACAGCGGTTTAAATGGATCTTTTGTTTTTAAAGATCCGTTAAAAATATGTTTGAGCTTAGTTGGTAGTTGTCTAGGACTTTATTTGTGGCAGGCTTTATTGGCCCAGATGCTGACTGAGAAAAATCATAGGTGCTATTTGCAACGTACACGCTGGCTCAAGACAAGTGCACAGTTTATCTTTAGACCGCTTTTGCTGCTCGAAGACCAGCTCAATGCTCAAGCAGCTAAGGCTGGTGCGCCAGAAGATGAATTATTGGATACATTAGTGACAACATTTGAAGAACAGCGGAGCGAAGGCGCACTTGATCCGGATAAGTATGAAATGATCAGTGGGGTCTTATCTTTACACGATAAAGCGGCCCGCGAGGTCATGGTCCCACGAACAGATGCATTTATGATCGATATCACAAATGATAACGATCGTAACATCGATAGTATTTTGGAAATGGATTATTCGCGGATCCCCGTATATCATGAAGATAAGGATAATATCGTCGGGCTCGTGCATCTTAAAAATGTTTTGAAATATGCTCGTCGCTATGGCTTTGAGCGGTTAACGATCCGTCAAGTCATGCGCCCGGCATTCTTTGTCCCTGAAACGATGCCGATCGATGAATTGTTATATCAAATGAAAAAAACGCAAAATCAGATGGCGATCTTGTTAGATGAGTACGGTGGTGTCGTGGGTTTGACGACTTTAGAAGATCTTTTAGAAGAGATCGTCGGTGAGATCGATGATGAGTCAGATGAACCAGACAAACTCGTCAAAAAAGTCGATCATAAAACGTATCTTGTCCAAGGAAAGATGACGCTAAATGAATTCAATGATGAATTTGGCACAGACCTTTCGATAAATGATGTCGATACGATCGCAGGCTATATCATCGCTAAAACAGGAAAGATCCCTGATGACGGTGAAGTTTTAACAGTTAAAGTCGATGAGACATTGACGCTAAAAACCAAAGAGATCGTAGATGATGCTCGGATCACGCAAGTTCTTGCGTGTTTTACTGCAACAGAAGAATAAGCTTGAGGTCGGTCTAGCACTTAGTGTTGAAACCGGCCTTTTTTTCAAGTAAGATAATATTTGATATTTAAAATATACTGTGAGGTCAATATGAATAAAGAAGAATTAAAGGAAGCAGTCGCTAAACGTCGCACGTTTGCGATCATTTCTCACCCTGATGCCGGGAAGACAACGATCACAGAACAATTGCTCTTGTTTGGGGGCGTTGTCCGACAAGCAGGAACTGTTAAAGCTAAAAAAAGTGGAAATTTTGCTAAATCTGACTGGATGGAGATCGAAAAAAAGCGTGGGATCTCAGTTACAAGTTCAGTGATGCAATTTGATTATGCAGGCAAACGAGTCAATATTTTAGATACTCCGGGGCACGAAGATTTTTCCGAAGATACGTATCGAACATTGATGGCGGTCGATTCAGCCGTGATGGTCATTGACTCAGCTAAAGGGATCGAGCCACAGACAAAGAAACTCTTCCAGATCTGTAAGATGCGGGGGATCCCGATCTTTACTTTCATCAATAAGCTCGACCGTGATGGACGTGAACCACTTGAATTAACAGCTGAATTAGAAGAAGTTTTAGGGATCGATGCTTATGCGATGAACTGGCCGATCGGGATGGGGAAAGGTCTTAAAGGGATCTATGACATTTACAATAACCGGATCGAACTTTACCGTAGCGAAGATCAAGGTCAACAATTTTTAGAGCTCGATGAAACAGGTGAGATCAAAGGTGATGATCCCCTCAAAGAAGATAGCATTTACCAACAAGTTTTAGAAGAAGTCGAACTTGTCAAAGATGCTGGTAATGAATTTGATGCCGAAAAGATCGCAAATGGACAATTGACGCCAGTCTTCTTTGGCTCGGCGTTGACTAATTTTGGGGTCAAGACCTTTTTAGATGCTTATTTAGAATTTGCGCCTGCACCAAGTGCGCATAAGACGCAAAGTGGTGAAGAGATCGCACCTGATGATCCAAAATTCTCAGGCTTTATCTTTAAGATCCAAGCGAATATGAATCCAAATCACCGCGACCGGATCGCTTTTGTCCGGATCTGTTCTGGTGAATTTGACCGAGGGATGGATGTCTTTTTAGAACGCAGTGGCAAGAAGATCCGCTTATCAAATTCAACGCAATTTATGGCTGATTCACGTGAAACAGTTGAAACAGCGGTTGCAGGGGATATCATCGGGCTATATGATACAGGTAATTTCCAGATCGGAGATACGATCTATACAGGGAAAAAACCGTTAGCTTTTGAAAAATTACCACAATTTACGCCTGAACTCTTTGCCCGCGTGACCGCTAAAAATGTGATGAAACAAAAGTCGTTCCATAAAGGTGTCCAACAACTAGTTCAAGAAGGAGCCGTCCAACTTTATCAAAGCTATAGCACAGGCGATTACATCTTAGGTGCAGTTGGACAACTTCAATTTGAAGTCTTCCAATTCCGGATGGCCAATGAATATAATTCAGAAGTCGTGCTGACGCCGATGGGCAATAAGATCGCCCGCTGGATCGAACCAGAACAATTAGATGAAAAGATGTCAAGTTCGCGGAACTTACTTGTAAAAGATCGTTTTGGTGCGCCACTCTTCTTATTTGAAAATCAATTTGCCGAACGGTGGTTCATGGACAAATATCCAGACGTTAAACTGACAGCTAAACTATAAAAAAATGCTAGCAACTTTTTAAAGTTTGCTAGCATTTTTAGTTTTATCACGGATCAAGGTCTAAATACTCTCGGATCGTCCAACCAAGACCATTGACTTCAAACCACAGCATTCCATCGATCCTGATCCGACCAGTTAAATTGACGATCTGTCCGTCTGAGATCGTGCCGATCTTTTGCCCAAACGGTTTATCATATAAGACTAACTGACCTTCAGGAATAAAGTCGATCATGGCATTATGCTGTAAGGTGATCGTGTTGGGTAGTTTGAGGTCAGAAGCAGGTGGTTTTAAAGTAGTTGGTTTCTTATCAAGAAGTTCCATCGCTTCAATGTCATATTTGACCCAAAGATTACCTCCGAGGCAATACCAACGTTGCTCGTTATCAGTCGTGATCGTTTCAAATGTTTGCCAAACAGTTCCTGGGGCTAAAACGACTTCTGTCAAATGCCCATCAGGCGCATCTAGACTTTGGACGGCAGTCTTGAATCTGAGATAACGTGGTGTATATTCGACCTCTTTCCAAACGTCACGCCGATAAAAATATGTTACGACTTGCTGATCATATGTGAAGATCCCACTAGTCAAGCCCCGAGCACGCAAAAGCGTATAGTTTCTGATCGCTGGGGCAGAAAGGGTAAAGGATTCACCGACTTTACCTTTGACAAAAGTTGGTTTTTGCAAAAAATGGCGGTCATCGATATCTTGGCAAAAGATCCAAATATTACCAGCATCTTTTTTGCGGTACGTAAATGTGATCGCGGCGTAAGGTAAAACAAAATCGCGGGTAAAGCCATCGACGCGGATAAAATTATAACCATCAAAATCTTTAAAAGTGAATTTGATCGGTTCATGGCGCTTACCAGAAATGATCTGGGGGGAAGCTAAAAACTTTTGATCTTCATCTTGATAGATGAGGATCACAGTTGAATCTTGTGAAGTGGCTTTTTTGCGTAAAGTTGTCGTTTGTTTGACTTTTTCTTCTAAGATCGGAGTCGTTTGTTTTTTTAAAGGCTCAGGTGCGATATCTTCTTTAGCTGGCGCGATTTTTTCGCGTGGAAGAGCAGCTGGTCTGATCAGCCCAACTGGATCAAAGGGGGCGATAGAACTGCGCTTAGCATAACGTGAGCGTGGTGATGTTTTTTTATGTTTTGATTTAGGTCTATGTGCCAACTCTGCTCGCCTACTATATCATGTGAATAAATAAAAGAAATATAGCTTTTCCTTTCCTAGTTTTATTACTACCAGCATCGCGCGCACAAAATAAAAGAGGCTAACTCTGATAGTGCAGGAAAATGATGCTGATCATCATTTTCTAGACTCTAACCTAAAAGTTTAGGTGTTACTCAAAGGGATGGTGACTAAGGTCATGTTAAAACATATCGGATTTCACATTTTTTTCTTTTATCCAAATATGCTCAAAAAAGAAGAATTATTCACTGATCCCTTTACTATATCACGTCAATTATACCGTATCTCAAAAATGATTGCACAAAATTATGTCGTAATTTTTGAGATAACGAAAAAAAAGCCACTCACTTTCCTTTTTTGAAAGCAAGTGACTTCGATCAGTGGTCTACGACTATTTCAACAGCTTTTTCACCACGCGTTACAGTTGCTTGGGATGCTTTATCTTTTAATAATTTTTCTTTGACAAGGTCTACCTCTTTATTTGTGATCGGTCGTAGTTTATTTGTAATCACGATCTGTGAAAAGGCGTGTTTCTTTTTATAGACGACTTTTGAATTCCCAAGCGTATAGACTTTGATGAAATGCGCGGGTGATTCGATCAATTCGCGGTGGATCATCCGCGAATAACTATTAGTTACGTCTATTAGTTGCATCATAATCAATTTCCCCCTTTGCAAATGTTTGTCGACTAAAGTCAACAAAGTTCTTCTCCAATACTAATTATAAACTATCATTTAGTAATAATAAAAAGAAAAAAACTGAAATAGCTAAAAAATTATTGAGATGATTATTTGAAAAATTTGCCTTATGAAAAGTAAAGATCAGTGTAGGGTGAATGGTATCTTAAATTATAAATATATAATTTATAGATCGTTGATGTTTCTAAGTAAAAATAAGTTGCGTACGCTGTTTTGGTGTTGTAAAATGCGGATATACATAAAATAAATTTGATTATAATTAAAATATTAAAGTTATTCTAATTGTGTAGTAGGGGGAAATATGAGACGGGCTTTAGTTCAAAGTTTTGCTTGGCGCTATAAATTAAAGCAACGTAGTGATCTGCGCTGGTTGTTTTATGGATACCTTCTTTGTTTGGGCTTGATCGGAGTGAGTTTGGCTTTTAGTGTAACTTTATTTACTAAGCTCTATGCTAAAAGTCTTGTAACTTTAGGAATAACATATATCTTGTTAGGTTATGAACTGCAGCTGGTCCAGAGAATGACCATCCGGATGCCACTGATATATCGTCAGAATTATCGGAGCTATTTTAAATACCGTTTTTTAGAGTATTGATATTTGATCCGCTATTAGCGAGCTATTTTGTGTTTATAGGTAGCTACTGTATTTGGGGCTTACTTACACCAGACACAGCATATTTTTGGGAATTTTATTTAGTTACAGGGGCTTATTCTTTAGTTTTGGTAGCCGTAACAGTATCTTTTAAACGTTATTGTTTAAAGCTTTGTGCCTACGTGTTTATCGCAGGTAGCTTATATTTGCAGTTTGTCAGTCCTAAAAATTTGACGTTTATCCGCTGTTTAGCGTTTGTGGCTTTACTTGTCGCGATATATCTGATCTTTGACAAAGATGAGATGGACGTTGGAGAAAAAGCTTTAAAAAAGATGCCCACTTTGAGCTTGGCTTTTATCACAAGTACATTTTGAGATAAAACTTTAGATAAATTATTTGAGTTTATTTTAGTGCTCATATATATCTGGTTAACGGATAAATTTAAAATGATTAATAGTGTCTTACCACTTGTCGCCCTATATTTCTTATTTGAATGTTTGCTTTATTTGCAGCTCTTATTTACTAAAGATACAAATTTTTGTGCCCGTGCGCTATTTTTACAAGGAAGTAAGCACAAATGGTTAAAGCTATTTTATGGAAATGTCATGTATCAAACGCTACATTGCATTGTTTTACTTGGGATCACAGTATTCATTTTAGTCTGTTATAAAGTTTTTTACATGCGACAACTTATTTTAGTTTTAACTTATCTAGTAGGACTTTTGAGTTACGCTACTTATCTCGAAAAAGATATCAGCGTTCTAAAAAAGAAGCGTCCGTATTTTTGGGAAGAGTATCTACTTTTAGTTCTAGTTTCGTTATTAGGGTTTGTCAGTTGATATAAAAAGGAGGGGCAACATATGATCAGGTTGGAAAATGTTTCAAAACAACTTAAAGATTTCAGTTTCACACACGTCAATTATGAATTTTCAGATCGGCTCTATCAACTTAATGGGGAAAATGGTAGTGGCAAGTCAGTTTTATTAAAAATTATTGCTGGATTCGATCGTAAGGTAACAGGTCAAGTACAAAATAGTTATGCCAAACGGCCACTCTTATTTTTGACTGATGTTGGGATCGGCTTGCCGTATTTAGATCTAAGAGATAATATCGAGCTTAGTGCCCAGATCTTAGGGGTCAATTTAAATGAAGAGAATTTTTTACCTCTATTTAGAGAAGAAAAATATCTAGAAACTTTATACGCGCAAAGTTCACTTGGAAATCAAAATAAGGTGGGGCTATCCTTGCTGTTTTCTGAAACGCAATATAGCCTGATCGTTTTGGATGAAACTTTAAATGGGATCGATCGTGAAAGTGTTGCACTTATTTTAGAACAATTATGTATTTTACAGGAAAAGAAATGCTGTCCGATCATCGTAGTTTCGCATGCGCTTACCTTAAAAGAGGCTCTTCAAGTTGATATTCACGACATCTTAGGGAGGAAAAAGCATGGCTGAAGAAAAATTAAATCTATGGTATAAACTCATAATCTTTACAAGTGTTCCCTTCACGCAGCTCGTATCGTATTTTATGTTGCTCACAGTTCGCCCCCAAAAAGAGCTTCTTTATGTGCAGAACAAACTTGCGCTGAGTTCACTCCAGTTTTTGATCTTCCAGATCTTGCTCGTTTTACTCTATTCAGTTATTTCTTTTGGAGTGATCTATTTAGTTTGTAGCCTAGTATTGAAACTTTCAAAAAAAGGCAATAATGAAGCATTATTTATTGCGCTATCTTTGGCACTTAGCTTGGCTAATACCGCTGACTTGTTAGCGCTAGACCTTTTTCAAATGACTTTTGTCTGGTCGCCGATCTTAGTTCAAGTTGGAGTTGGGACCTTTAGCTATTATGAACTTTCAGCGCGTGATCGCCGAGGTAGTATTTTTTTATTTTTAGTGATGGTGCTTTTTGGAGTTGGGACCTTATTTTTTAATATGTAAAAGGGTCTGTGACATAAGTAGTTTTTCATATTATATAATAAAAACTACCGCTAGATCATTATTATTCATTGTTACTTTACATTGCAAAGTCTTAAAAACTAGTATTTTCAGAATAAAGAAAGACATCTTCCAAATTCCGAATGTTGGAATTTGAAGATGTCTTTTTACTTATGTCACGTTTTCTTTAGTTATTTTAAGCGTTGATCACGATCTGACCATCGACTAAAGTAGCATTGAAATTTGTTTCTTTTGGATGATCTAAATAATAGTCAGCTACCCGGTCTTCGATCTCTTCTTGGATCGTCCGACGTAGAGGACGAGCACCCATTTTTGGATCATAACCGAGTTCGACGAGTTTTTCGATCACTTCATCACTGACGTGAAGTGACATGCCATTGTCGACAAGTGTTTGATCGACTTTGGCTAACATCAATTTGACGATCTGACTGAGATCGGCTTTTGTCAAAGCGTTGAACTCGATGATATCGTCAAAACGGTTCAAGAATTCTGGTTTGAAGTAGTTAGTCAGTTTGTCTAAGATCTGAGAGTTTGTTTTTTCATTACCAGCCCCAAAGCCGACACTTGCGATCGGATCGCCTGAACCAGCATTACTTGTCATGATGATGAGCGTATCTTTAAAGCTGACTGTCTTACCTTGTGAATCAGTCAAACGCCCGTCGTCTAAGATCTGTAAGAACATGTGCATGACATCGGGATGCGCTTTTTCGATCTCATCAAGCAAGATCAAACTATATGGATGACGCCGAACTTGTTCGGTGAGTTGCCCAGCTTCTTCGTAACCGACATATCCAGGAGGTGAACCGATCAATTTAGAGACTGAGAATTTTTCCATGTACTCACTCATATCAAAGCGGATCATCGCATCTGTTGTTCCAAAGAGTTCAAGGGCTAATTGTTTCGCAGCTTCAGTTTTTCCGACCCCAGTTGGGCCAACAAATAAGAACGAACCGATCGGACGCCCAGTCTTATTGAACCCGATCCGGTTGCGACGGATCGCTTTAGCGGTTCGTTCGACCGCTAGATCTTGGCCGATCACATTTTCTTTGAGCGTCTGCTCTAAAGTGCGCAATTGTTGTTGCTCTTTTTCTTTGAGCTCACCAACTGGGATCTTGGTCATCTCTTCGACGATCTGTTCCATGTCTTTGCCAGTCACAGTTGGAGCTTCACCATTTTGCTCGTTGTTAGCTAAATGTTCTTTGAATTTGACAGCTTGATCACGGAAGAAGGCTGCTTTTTCATAATCTTCGGCGTCGAGCGCGCGTTGTTTATTCAATTCAGCATCAGCAAGTTTTTCTTGCAACTCGCTTGGATCAAAAGGTCGTAAAGTGAGATTTTTCCGCGAACCAGCTTCATCTAATAAGTCGATCGCTTTATCGGGAAGATAACGATCTTGGATGTAGCGTGTTGAAAGCGTAACGGCGCTTTGGAGAGCTTCATCGCTATATTTGACTTGGTGATATTTTTCGTATTTATCGCGGATCCCATGTAAGATCGCAAGTGCTTCTTTACTTGAAGGTTCCGCCACTTGAACTGGTTGTAAGCGTCGGGCTAAAGCGGCGTCTTTTTCGATCGTGCGGAATTCATTTAAAGTCGTCGCTCCGACTAATTGGAATTCGCCTCGAGCTAAAGCGGGTTTCAAGACGTTACCAGCATCCATGCCACCTTCAGCGTTCCCAGCGCCAACGATCTCATGGATCTCATCGATAAAGAGGATGATATCTTGTTTTTGTTTCAGATCATCCATCAGCTGTTGCATACGCTCTTCGAATTGACCCCGGATCCCAGTACCTTGTACTAAGGAGACGACATCCAAACGGATCACTTTTTTGTTTTGAAGTTTTTGGGGAACGTCGCCGTCAACGATCTTTTGCGCTAAGCCTTCCACGACAGCTGTTTTTCCGACCCCAGCTTCCCCAGTCAAAACGGGGTTATTTTTTGTGCGCCGATTTAAGATCTCGATCACGCGGGCGATCTCTTTGTCACGGCCGATGACAGGATCGATATTACCGTTTCGCGCTTCGTTGGTGAGATCGAGTCCATATTTGTCTAAAATATTACCGTCTGCTCCAGCCGGTTTTGGCTGAGCAGCTCGTTTTGCTTCCATATTTCTTTGATTTTCTTGATTGAAATTACGCAAGAGATCGCCAAAAGGATCGTATCCAAATGGATCTTGCATCATATTATTTAAACGTTCATTACTATTAGAACGAGCTTTCAAGTCGCGGTAACAGTTTTGACAAAGATCGACCGCAGTTCTTGTACCGTTGATATTAGCAGTTAAATGCAGTGTTGCCGGATTTTGATGGCAGTTTTGACATAACAAAGTCAGACACGACCTTTCTATAGATAGTTTTGGGCAAGTGTCAAAAAAAGTTTGACCAACTTTGACCTTTATGGCTCTATTATACAAATTTTTTAAAGAAGTGCAAGTAAAAAAATCAAGCTAAATATGATAATATCTTGTACAGGGGGTAAAGTGAAAATGGCAAAAGATTATCAAAAGCTACTTGAAGAATTACACACTGGTCAGATCGAGGAATTTGAGATCGATACGGATGAGTTTATGGAGTTTCAAAAAATTTTAATGAATTTTAACTACCGCAAAAATGTCGTTGGTACAGCTAAGCGAGGCGGGGGTGCACGTTATCACTACGAACGCTCGGAATAACAAAGCCTAAAAATATTTTTAAATATTACTGAGGTGGGCGCTTGTCTTGTTAAATAATTCATGGTATTATTTTTTATAGCAAGTGAAGCGCTTTTAGGTTCTCGCTAATGTAAGCGAATTACTACGCATGAGAACGGCTTATTTTCATAAGTTGTAGAACTTCACAAACTTATTTATATTTAAAGGAGCATGATCCACAATGGAAAAAAAAGAATTTCACGTAATCGCAGAAACAGGTATCCACGCACGCCCAGCTACACTTTTAGTTCAAGCTGCAAGCAAATTCAACTCTGATATCACATTAGAATATCAAGGAAAATCAGTTAACTTGAAGTCCATCATGGGTGTTATGTCATTAGGTGTTGGTCAAAACGCTGATGTCGTTATCACAGCTGATGGTGCTGATGAAGCTGAAGCTATCGCAGCTATTACAGAAACAATGTCTAAGGAAGGACTTGCTGAATAATGACGAAAATGTTGAAAGGGATCGCAGCAAGCGATGGGATCGCAGCTGCTAAGGCATATATGCTCGTTCAACCCGATCTTTCATTTTCTGAAAAAAGCATTGATGATCCTGCAGCTGAGATCAAACGTCTAGATGATGCAGTTGAAGCATCAAAAGGCGAACTTGAAGCCATCAAAGCTAAAGCGGCTCAAAACTTAGGTGCTGAAGAAGCGGAAGTTTTTGAAGCGCACTTAACGATCTTAGCTGACCCAGAAATGCTTGGTCAGATCAAAGACAAGATCCAAAATGAAAAAGTTAATGCCGAAGCGGCTCTAAAGAGCGTAACGGATATGTTCATCTCAATGTTTGAAAGCATGACTGATAATGCTTATATGCAAGAACGTGCTGGTGACATTCGTGATGTGACAAAACGTGTGATGAGTCATTTATTAGGAGTCACTCTACCTAACCCAGCTTTGATCGATGAAGAAGTCGTGATCGTTGCTCATGATCTGACACCTTCAGATACAGCTCAGTTAGACCGTAACTTCGTTAAAGGCTTCATTACCGATATCGGTGGGCGAACATCGCACTCTGCGATCATGTCGCGGACACTTGAGATCCCAGCTGTTGTAGGTTCTGGTTCTGCAACAACTGAGATCGCCGAAGGGCAAATGGTCATCATTGATGGGATCGAAGGCGATGCGATCGTTGATCCTAGTGCTGACCAATTAGCTCAATATGAACAAAAAGCAGCTGATTTCAAAGCTCAAAAAGAAGAATGGAAACAATTAAAAGATGCTAAATCTGTTTCAAAAGACGGCAAAGAAGTTCTTTTAGGTGCAAATATCGGGACACCAAAAGATGTTGTCGGTGCGGTCGAAAACGGCGCTGAAGCAGTGGGACTTTTCCGCTCTGAGTTCTTATACATGGATGCAAGTGAGCTTCCATCTGAAGATGAACAATTTGAAGCTTATAAAGAAGCTGTTGAAGGTATGAATGGCAAGCAAGTCGTTGTTCGGACGATGGATATTGGTGGAGATAAAGATCTGCCATATTTACCATTACCAGAAGAAGAAAATCCATTCTTAGGTTATCGTGCGATCCGGATCTCGCTTGATCGTCAAGATATCTTTAGAACGCAATTACGTGCGCTTTTACGTGCTTCACACTACGGCCGTCTAGCGATCATGTTCCCAATGATCGCGACCGTCAAAGAATTCAAAGATGCTAAGGCGATCTTTGAAGAAGAAAAAGCAAACTTGATCGCGGCTGGTGTACCAGTTTCAGACGATATTGAAGTCGGAATGATGATGGAGATCCCAGCTGCTGCAATGATCGCTGATAAGTTGGCTAAGTATGCTGATTTCTTCAGTATTGGTACAAATGACTTGATCCAATACTCGATGGCGGCTGATCGTGGTAACGAACGCGTTTCTTACTTGTACCAACCATACAATCCATCGATCCTTCGCTTGATCAAGAACATCATTGATGCTTCACATAAAGAAGGTAAATGGACTGGTATGTGTGGTGAAATGGCTGGAGACCAAGTGGCAGTACCACTTTTGCTTGGCTTAGGGCTAGATGAATTTTCAATGAGTGCTACTTCGATCTTGAAGACAAGAAGTTTATTAAAGAAACTCGATGCTAACAAGATGAAAGAATTAGCAACTAAAGCAGTTGAAGATTGTGAAACAACTGAAGAAGTCGTTGCTTTAGTGGAAGAATACACAAAATAACGACATAGACGTTGGCAAAAAGAGGCTAGAGTTTTTTCTAGCCTCTTTTTGTTTTATTGGTGAAATGGCAAATCAGGTGGTTTTAAAAATAATTTTTGGTAAAATATTAAGAATAGCTATGTTTTTTACTGCTAAAAGGTAGAACATTGCAAAGGAATTATCAAAAACATATAATTAAAACTGATAAACTAATTAAGGAGGATGCTTGTGAATATCGGCATATTTACAGATACGTACTATCCCCAGGTCAGCGGTGTGGCGACCTCGATAGCAACACTAAGGGCACAGCTCGAACGTAAAGGCCACACGGTATATATTTTTACAACGACTGATCCTGAAGTGGAAAAAAATGTTTATGAACGAAATATTTTCCGTTTTGCTAGTATTCCGTTTATTTCATTTACCGATAGACGCATTGCAGTTCGAGGGTTATTTCACTCCTATCAAGTTGCAAAAGAATTGAATTTAGATATCGTGCATACACAAACAGAGTTTTCGATGGGATTGATCGGGAAATTTGTAGCTAAGGCTTTAAAGATACCGTGTGTGCATACTTATCACACGATGTATGAAGATTATTTACATTATGTTGCAAAAGGAAAACTTTTAAAACCAGTCCATGTTCGTTTGATGACGTGTTCATTTTGTGAAAAAATGAGCGGGATCGTTGCTCCAAGTGAACGTGTTTTGACGACACTTGAAAATTATGGCGTCAAAGAACCAATCACAGTCATTCCGACTGGAGTAGACTTAACGCGTTTTCAAGCGCAAACATCAGCCTCAAATAGCATTCGGCAAAAATATCAGATCGCAGCTGATACGCCTCTATTACTGACATTGAGTCGGCTAGCTTTTGAAAAAGATATCGATAAATTGATCACAGCTTTTAAGACTATCAGAGAAAAGGTCACAGGTGTCAAGCTTTTGATCGTTGGTGATGGACCTGCGCGTGAGAGTTTAGAAGCACAGGTCAAAGAATTGGGACTGACGACAGATGTTATTTTTACGGGCGAGATCGAAAATAAATATGTCGGTGAGTTTTACCGTGCGGCAGATCTGTTTGTTTCGACTTCTATTTCGGAATCACAAGGTTTGACGTATATCGAAGCGCTAGCTGCTGGAACGAGGGTCATTGCGTATAAGAGCCCCTATACAGAGAAGTTGTTAGATGATCCAGCTTTAGGAGCGGTTTTTGAAACGGATGAAGAATTTATCGAAAAAACGGGCGCATATTTATCAGCGCCTGTCTCAAAAGGATATTCTGAAGTTTTAGAGCAAAAGTTAAGTGAGGTCTCGGCTGATAACTTTGGAGAACGGATCATTGAATTTTATGAGCAAAGCAGGAGTCAATATCTTAAGATGAGCCGTTCAAACCATTCTAAAGAACTCAGTTGAAATATTAAAGGAAGTGGGAAGTAAGTCAAATGCTAAACGTTCACATGTATTCATCTGCGACAAAGGTCAAAGGTCAAGGTGTGGGAAGTGCGTATACTGAGCTGATCAAGTTATTGAATAAGTACTATCCTGAACAATTAAAGATCACTGTTAATCAAAAAGGACGCGCTGATATCAGCCATTACCATACGATCGATCTAAATTTTTTCTTTTCGACTTTTTCAAAGAAAAGAGGGAAAAAGATCGGTTATGTTCATTTTTTGCCTGAAACGTTAGAGGGAAGTTTGAAGCTCCCATGGCTTGCGCGAAAGATCCTTTATCGTTATGTGATCGCTTTTTACAAGCGGATGGATGCATTAGTCGTTGTTAATCCGACTTTTATTCCTAAACTAGAAGCCTACGGGATCGCACGTGAAAAGATCACGTATATCCCTAACTTTGTATCTAAAGAAGAGTTTTATCCACTTTCGCAAACACAAAAAGCACAATTGCGCAAACAACAAGGCCTTAAGGAAGATGACTTTGTTGTTTTAGGGGTCGGTCAAGTTCAAGAACGAAAAGGTGTTTTTGATTTCATCGAATTGGCTAAGGCAAATCCAGAATTACGATTCATCTGGGTCGGAGGTTTTTCTTTTGGAGTGATCACTGATGGATATGCCGAATTAAAAAAAGTGATCGCTGATCCGCCTGAAAATTTAAGTTTTCCTGGGATCGTTGAACGCACAGCGATGAATGAATACTATAATTTAGCTGATGTTTTTTTGTTGCCTTCGTACAATGAACTTTTTCCGATGAGTGTTTTGGAAGCATTTAGTTGCGAGACTCCAGTTGTTTTACGAGAACTAGATCTCTATCAAGGTGTGATCTCAGGTTATTACGCTGGTTGTAAAGATCGGATCGCAATGGAAAAGACACTGTTGACTTTGAAAACAGATCAAACAAAATTGGTTGATCTGACACAAAAAGCTAAAGCTGCTGCTGAATTTTACTCTGAAGATCGTTTAGCAAAGATCTGGCTTGAATACTATCAAAAACAAGTGGGGAAATAAAATATGTCTAAAAAAAATAAGTTTGCGCTTGCGACGATGATATTGATCGGGATCGGGATCTTTTTTTATTCGATCCGCGACATCTCATATCGTACGATCTTGGGAGAATTAGCTCACTTACATTATGGGTGGTTAGCAGTAGCGCTTATTTGTATGTTGTTGTCGGTTTTATGTGAAGGTTTTGTTGTTAAGATCTTGTTAAAAAGACAATTCCCAACATATTCACTAAAAGATGCGCTTCGGATCCCGTTGATCGAAGCTTTGTTCAACGGGATCACACCTTTTTCTTCTGGAGGGCAACCAGCACAACTCTTTGCTTTGCTCCAATCAGGTGTAGATGCAGGGCGGGCAACTTCGATCTTATTGATGAAATTTGTCGTTTATCAGTCGATGATCGTTTTGAACTTCATCGTCTGTCTTTTTTTAGGATTTCATCTGATCGCTGATAAATTACATGTGATGGGCTTTTTGTTGATCTTTGGTTTTTTGATCCATTTAGCTGTGATCTTGGGCCTTTTACTTGTGATGTATTGGTATGATTTTACTAAAAAGGCGCTCAATCTTTGTTTGAAGCCGTTCAAAAGGTTTATATCGCGTGAAAGATATGCGCGGATCGAAACATTGGTCAATGAAAAGATCGATACTTTTTATCTTGAAAGTTTGGAGCTTAAGTCAAATTATCGGCTGTTATTCAAAGTGAGTCTAGTGACTTTAGTGCAACTGTTTTTCTACTACATCATTCCGTACTTTATTTTATTAGCCTTGCACGTTGATCACGCTAGTATTTTGTTAGTGATGACTTTACATGTGTTGATCGTGATGGTCATCTCTTTGTTCCCGATCCCTGGTGGGGCTGGTGGAGCTGAGTATAGCTTTTCTTTGATTTTTTCAACTTTTGTCAATAGTGGGAGCAAACTCGTTTTAGCGATGATCATTTGGCGCGTGATCACTTATTACTTAGCTATGTTTGGGGGCATGGTCGCTTTAGTGATCACACCACAAAAATATAATAAAAATATTTAGTTCAAACATTGGATGATAATTCTGTTTTTGAATTGTTTCATCATATCTGGTGTGTTAGTATATAATTTGCTAAGATATATCAAATGATGGGTCAGATAGCCCATTTAATGAAGAGGAGAAACATACCTATGGAAAATTCACAACTTGTTGCAATTATCGAAAGATTAGATGCGATGACCAAAGTCGAAGGAAACGAAGTGCAATCTCGTCGTTTTGAACGTGATGGCCAAGAACGTGGCTTTGTGACATACGATCCAGCAACTAATACTTTCGAATTAGAAGAATTAGCAACACAACAAAAATTCGATTTTGATGATATTGATCTAGCAGCGATGGAGATCTATGACCTTTTAAATGATTAAACTTAATTTAAGTTTCATATAAGAGGTTTTCTTTTTTTAGAAGATTATCTATAATTTGACGCAGAGACAATTAAATATCAAAATTGGAGGCAATTAGATGCGTTCAGTACTAAGGAAAGTTCGTGACGGACTTAATACACGCACTGGTTTTTTTGTGCTAACATTGGTACTATTTTGGATCAAGACTTATGCTGTTTATGTAAACAAGTTCAGTCTAGGGATCACAAACAGCGCCCAAAAATTACTACTGATCTTAAATCCACTGCCACTAGGGATCTTGCTCTTGGGGATCGCCCTTTATTTTAGAGGGAAAAAGTCCTATTGGATCATGATGATCATGGATCTATTAGCATCTCTTTGGTTATTTGCTAATATTCTATATTATCGTGAATTCTCAGACTTCTTGTCCTTAGGGATCATCAAGTCATCTGGTTCAGTCTCAAATAACCTAACTTTGAGTATTGGTGAGATCTTGCATGCTAGCGATCTATTAGTCTTTTTAGACGTGATCGTGCTTGTTTTATTGTTAGCATTTAAGATCATCAAGATCGACAAGCGTCCAGTCAAATATCGTTATCCACTTGGGATAACAGGGCTTGCTTGTGCTTTGTTTGCAGTCAATCTAGGTCTGGCTGAAAAAGATCGTCCACAATTATTGACGAGAACTTTTGATAATAACTATATCGTCAAATACTTAGGACTGAACTTTTATGCTGGCTATAATGCTTACCAAACACATAAACAAAGTGCGACACGAGCAAGTGCAAGTAGTAGTGACCTTGATCAAGTTCTTAAATTCATTAAGGAAAACAAGACCGAAGTCAATCCAGAGTACTATGGTAAAGCCAAAGGGAAAAATGTTTTTGTTTTCCATCTGGAAAGTTTCCAACAGTTTATGATCAACTATAAAGTAAATGGTAAAGAGGTCACACCAAATATCAATAAGTTCTATAGTGATCAAAATACATTGTCGTTTGATAATTTTTATCACCAAGTTGGGCAGGGAAAGACTTCTGATGCTGAGACGATGTTAGAGAACTCACTTTATGGTCTTCCGTCTGGTTCGGTCATGACATCTTATGGGACAAGTAATACCTTCCAAGCGATGCCTGCGATCCTAGACCAACAAGGTTATACGACAGCAGCTTTTCACGGAGATGTTGGTAGTTTTTGGAATCGTGATAATACTTATAAATCATGGGGGTATCAATATTTCTTCAGTGAAGACTACTATAAAAACAAGACAAACTATAGCATTGGCTATGGCCTAAAAGATAAATTGTTTTTACAACAATCTGTTAAATATATTGAACAATTACCTCAACCGTTCTATGCTAAGTTGATCACAGTGACGAATCATTATCCGTATGAGCTAGATAAACAAAACCAAACGATCGAAAAAACGACGACTGGAGATAGTACGGTCGATGGATATGTTCAAACAGCGAAATACTTAGATGATGCTTTTGGTGAATTTATTGCTTATTTGCAAAAAGCAGGCTTATATGATAATTCGATGATCGTGATGTATGGTGATCATTATGGGATCTCAAATAACCATAAGAAGGCGATCGCCCAATTATTAGGTAAGGAAAGTGTAAATAGCTATGATCTTGCACAATTCCAAAAAGTACCGTTTATGATCCATATGGATGGCTTAAAGGGTGGGATCGATCACACTTATGGTGGTGAGATCGATGTAATGCCGACATTATTAGATCTATTAGGTATCAAAAATACAGACACGATCCAACTTGGAAATGATCTTTTGGCTAAAGATCGAAATCAAACCGTTGCCTTTAGAAATGGTGACTTTGTTTCGCCAACATTTACGAAGATCGGAAGTACGATCTATAATGATAAAGGTGAAAATGTTACAGACAAATTGACGGCAGAACAAAAGCAAGAGGTAAAAGCTCAAACAGCTTTTGTTGATGAGCAGCTATCACTTTCAGATAAGATCGTTACTGGCGACCTTTTACGTTTCTATACACCATCAGACTTTAAGAAAGTCGATAAAACACAATACAACTACAAGTATAGTGATGTTATGAAACAACTCAAGGAAACGCAAAAAAAGACACCGACAAGTGTCTTGATGAAAAATAATGGCAAGTCAACGCAAGATCTATATACAACAGATGCGCCAGAATTAAAATAAAGTGGTCGATGACCTCTGAGCGAATAGTAGTGTGCTCAGAGGTCATTTTTAGATGGTAAAATGCAGTTGGAACAGTGATCAACTACTAATAGAGTGTAGAAATTAATATTCTTTTTGATGATATGACACCTATTGTAGATGAGAAAATAAAAAAATTTACTTTTTTTGAAAAAATTATTGACGATAGTTATAAAAGCTTGTTATACTATAAAAGTTGCTGATACAGAGCAGTTATCAAAAATATAATTAAAAGATGTTGACATTGAGTTTGATCACATGATATTATATTTAAGCTGACTTGTTACAGCATAACAAATAAATTATTTTCTTATTGACAAGAGTTAATGCTTTTGATAAGATAAATAAGTCGTCTGAAAAAACTTCTTAAAAATATTTTAAAAAGTTTTTGACAGACAATTGATGATATGATATAATGATTATGTTGATTGTATCTATCAAGTAGATCTTTGAAAACTGAACAAAGTTTCGATAAGCAAATGTGCAGGGTCTCTTATCTAAGAGATAAGAGCAAATAAACATTTTGCGAAGTCAATTCGCTAGTAAAAATAAAGAGTCACAAACTTTAAATTGAGAGTTTGATCCTGGCTCAGGATGAACGCTGGCGGCGTGCCTAATACATGCAAGTTGAACGAAACTTCTTTATCACCGAGTGCTTGCACTCACCGATAAAGAGTTGAGTGGCGAACGGGTGAGTAACACGTGGGCAATCTGCCCGAAAGAGGGGGATAACACTTGGAAACAGGTGCTAATACCGCATAACCATGAACACCGCATGGTGTTTATGTGAAAGGTGGTTTCGGCTACCGCTTTCGGATGGGCCCGCGGCGCATTAGCTAGTTGGTGGGGTAAAGGCTTACCAAGGCAATGATGCGTAGCCGAACTGAGAGGTTGATCGGCCACATTGGGACTGAGACACGGCCCAAACTCCTACGGGAGGCAGCAGTAGGGAATCTTCCACAATGGGCGAAAGCCTGATGGAGCAACGCCGCGTGGGTGAAGAAGGTCTTCGGATTGTAAAACCCTGTTGTCAGAGAAGAAAGTGCATGAGAGTAACTGTTCATGTTTCGACGGTATCTGACCAGAAAGCCACGGCTAACTACGTGCCAGCAGCCGCGGTAATACGTAGGTGGCAAGCGTTATCCGGATTTATTGGGCGTAAAGGGAACGCAGGCGGTCTTTTAAGTCTGATGTGAAAGCCTTCGGCTTAACCGGAGTAGTGCATTGGAAACTGGGAGACTTGAGTGCAGAAGAGGAGAGTGGAACTCCATGTGTAGCGGTGAAATGCGTAGATATATGGAAGAACACCAGTGGCGAAAGCGGCTCTCTGGTCTGTAACTGACGCTGAGGTTCGAAAGCGTGGGTAGCAAACAGGATTAGATACCCTGGTAGTCCACGCCGTAAACGATGAATGCTAAGTGTTGGAGGGTTTCCGCCCTTCAGTGCTGCAGTTAACACAATAAGCATTCCGCCTGGGGAGTACGACCGCAAGGTTGAAACTCAAAGGAATTGACGGGGGCCCGCACAAGCGGTGGAGCATGTGGTTTAATTCGAAGCAACGCGAAGAACCTTACCAGGTCTTGACATCTTCTGACAATCCTAGAGATAGGACTTTTTCTTCGGAAACAGAATGACAGGTGGTGCATGGTTGTCGTCAGCTCGTGTCGTGAGATGTTGGGTTAAGTCCCGCAACGAGCGCAACCCTTGTTGTTAGTTGCCAGCATTTAGTTGGGCACTCTAGCAAGACTGCCGGTGACAAACCGGAGGAAGGTGGGGATGACGTCAAATCATCATGCCCCTTATGACCTGGGCTACACACGTGCTACAATGGACGGTACAACGAGTCGCAAGACCGCGAGGTTTAGCAAATCTCTTAAAGCCGTTCTCAGTTCGGATTGTAGGCTGCAACTCGCCTACATGAAGTCGGAATCGCTAGTAATCGCGGATCAGCATGCCGCGGTGAATACGTTCCCGGGCCTTGTACACACCGCCCGTCACACCATGAGAG